>JAIXUV010000045.1 GCA_027483345.1 Verrucomicrobiales bacterium
CGGGCGCTGCCGTCGGCGAAGGCGTAGTTCGCGCCGCCGCCCTTGGAACGCTCTCCGTTGGTCCCGTGGCGGTCGCGCATGATCTGGTCCACGTCGTTGCCCGTGCCCTCCAGCATGTCCATGTAGAAGTGGTTCGAGTTCGTCCGCTTCTCGCCGAGGACGATGGTCAGGCTGGGCTCGGTCAGGGCGGACTCCGGCACCGAACGTCCGGTCATCTGGTTGATGTCGCGGATCCCGGCCCGGAGCAGGAAGTAGTCGTTCCAGCCGTTGATGATGTAGCTGCGTAGCGCGCCGTCCGGATCCGGATTCCGGGTCGCGGGATTGATGGTCACCCGGCGACGGTCCGCAGGGCATTTCAACAGGGCCAGGTTCTGGTAGTAGGGCTTGAGCTGGTGCGGCCAGCGCTGCGAATCGCGCCTCTGCGGGAAAAGCCCGCGGTGGTCGTCGGCGTACATCGCGTGTCCCATGGAGATCTGGCGCAGTCCGTTGAGGCACTGGACGGAGGTGGCCTTCTCCTTCGCCCGTCCCAACGCCGGCAGCAGCATCCCGGCGAGGATCGCGATGATGGCGACCACCACCAGCAGTTCGATCAGGGTGAAGGCCCTCCTCCCTGTCCATTCGTGACCCTCGCTCATGGGAATGTGCACACCCTGCGCCGTCGGGGGAATGGCACGCAAGCGCCGGGCGAGGACGGCTGTCCTGGAGACCCGGGTTGCGGATCCGCCGGTTCCGCGAAGAGTCCTCCCGTTGCCCCGGCGGCTGGATGGGAACCCACTGCCACGGGGTGATCGGATCCCAAATCGGGTGAGCGGTCGCAGGACGGCAGGGCCGAGACTGACGCCGCATGGGAGCGATCGTCGTGAATTGTGTGCGATTTCGCCGATGGCGGCAGTGAGTAGGAAGATGAACACGACGGATCCAGAGCTTCTCCGGCAGTTTGTCCGCGGTGGTTCGGAAGGCGCCTTCGCGGAGGTCCTGCGGCGGCATGTCGACCTCGTCCATTCGGCCGCGCTGCGGCAGGTCGGTTTTGATGCCCAGGCGGCCGAGGAGATCACCCAGTCGGTCTTCACCGACCTCGCCCGCAAGGCTTCCCGGCTTGTCGGGCATCCTTCCCTGACCGGTTGGCTCTACACCAGCACGCGGATGGCCGCTGCGGAGCACCGCCGGTCAGAGGCCCGCCGAACCGCCCGCGAACAAGCCGCCCACGCCATGTCCCAGCTTCTCTCGAACGTCGGTTCGGAACCCGACTGGAACCGCCTCCGGCCCGTGCTCGACGAGGCGATGCACGACCTGGGCGAGGCGGACCGCGAGGCGGTGCTGCTTCGATTCTTCGAGAAGCGCCCGTTCGCCGAAATCGGCGAACGCCTGGGCCTGTCCGAGAACACCGCCCGGATGCGGGTCGAACGGGCCCTGGACAGGCTCCACGGCGCCCTGTCGAAGCGGGGCATCACCTCCACGGCGACGGCCATCGGCCTGGCCTTGGGCGCCCACGCCGTCACCGCGGCCCCGGCGGGTTTGGCGGGCCGCATCGCCACGGTCGCCCTGGCCGCGAGCCGGGCCGGCGAGGTGTCGGGGAGTGGATTCGGCGCAAAGCTCTCGGTGGCCTTGACCGTTCTGCTGCTCGGCATAGGCGGCCTGATGTGGGGCAGCCGGCAGTTCGGAGGAGATCCAGGTGCTAAGACCCAGGCAACGTTGTCCGACACTCGGTTCGCCGGCGCCCCTGTCGGCATCGGCGCATCGGGAAATTCCCAGGCCGACGCCAAGGTCATCGGCGCCGCGGCAACAGCCGGTCCGGCCGATACCCTTCCAAACGGACCGGCGCTGGTGCTGACCTTCCTGGCCCAGGATTCCGGCCAGCCGGTTCCAAACGTCCAGGTGAACTACCGCGGCCACGAAGGCCAGCACTTCACCTCGCAGAGCTTCACGGCCTCCAGAGCCGGCGTGGCCCGGGTGCGGGTCGTGCCCGGCACGACGCGCCTGCAGCTCATCTCCGTCTCCGAGGGCTTTGCCGACACCAGGCTGGTCTGGAACCCGGAGCTTGGAGACACCATTCCGTCCAACCGGATCGTCCGACTGGAGCGTGCGGCGTTGATCGGGGGGACCGTTGTCGATCCCGACGGCAAACCGGTCGCCGGCGCCAAGGTGGGCTGGAATCACTCGGACTACGTGTCCGTGGGCCGCGAGACCGAGAGCCATGAGTTCGATTGGATCGAGGTGCCCACGGATTCGGAAGGCCGCTGGCGGATCCACCGGATCGCGGCCCCGATGCTGAAGCGGATCTACGGCAGTGCTCAGCACCCGGAGTTCCAGCCGTCCGAATCCATCGGGTACGAAGGTCAGCCCAATCTCAACCACGACGAACTGGAGCGCCAGCTGTTGGCCGAGAAGCATGTCTTCCGCCTCAAGCAGGCAGCCTTGGTCCAGGGCGTGGTCGTCGACGAGGCCGATGCGCCGGTGCCCGGGGCGTCCGTCCTTGTGGGTTCCCGAGGGTTCACCGGAAGCCGCGAGGGGAAGGCGGCGGACGACGGCCGGTTTGAGATCCGCGGCGCCCCGCTTGGCCCGACGCTGGTCACCGCCGAGGCCAAGGGCTTCGCCGCGAAGACCGTCCGTGCCGACCTGAAGGCGGTGAACGAGCCGCTGCGCCTGGTGCTGGCCAAGGGCACCCCACTGCGGATCCGAGTGGTCAACGCCGCCGGCGAGCCGCTGCCCAAGGCCTGGGTTTGGCTGAACACGATACCCCCGGTCACCCTCGTGGGCGCGGAGCCCCCGCTGTTGCTCCAGGCGTCCTTCGAGGGTCGGACCGATTCCGAGGGCCGCACCGTCTGGGAAGGCGCGCCGGCCGGGGCCCATGGATTCGACATCGAGGCCCCCGGCTACATGCGCTCCAACGGCGTGCAGATCCCCGCCGACGACATGGAGCACGTGGTCACCCTCACTGCCGCGCTGGTGCTCCAGGGTCAGGTGACGGACGCCGCCACCGGCCGCCCAATCCCGCGGTTCCGCCTTGGTCTGGGATGGCCCAACTTCAATCCGGTCACCGGGACCACCAACGCGCAATTCAGCAGCATCGGCCGGTTTTGGCCGGAATTTAGCGGCGGAGCCTACCGACACACGGTTGGCGAGCAGGTGCTTTCCGGCGCCAACGATCGGCGGCTGATGGTGAAGTTCGAGGCGGAGGGATACGTGCCCGTGACCAGCCGGCCCGTCGGCTATGAAGAGGGCGTGGTCACCCTCGACGTGGCCTTGGAGAAGGCGACGGAACTGGAGGTCACCGTGGTCGATCCTTCCGGGCGTCCCGTCGCCGGCGCGGACGTGGGGCTGGTCTTCCCAGGGGCATCGCTTTCATTGGGTTCCGGCGGACTTGCGAGCAATCCGTCCCAGGGCGGCGCCCCACTTCGGAAGGCCGATGCGGCAGGCCGGCTCAAGCTGTCCAAGGACCCCGCGGTCCAAAGCCTTGTCGCGGCCGGGGCGGCAGGATTTGCCGAGACAACCATTGCCGCGCTGGAACAGGACCCCGTCCTTCGCCTCCAGCCTTGGGGACGCATCACGGGGCGTTTTCTGGGCAAGGCCGGAAGGGTCGCGGGCAAGGTCATCGCGCTGGGCACCCTCCAGCCCTATTCCCAGGCCCTTACCTACGACTTCTCCACCCGCACGGACCCGGACGGCCGCTTCGAGTTCTCGCGGGTTCCGCCGGGCTTGCTCTGGGTCGAGCACCGGGTGGTCGAGATCCTCGGGCCGGGACAAACCGCCTCCTACGCGAGCCAGGCCAAGGAAGTGACCGTCGATGCCGGGGAGTCGGCCGAGGTGACGCTCGGAGGCGGGATCCGTGTCAGCGGGCGCCTCGGGATTCCCGCCGGCTTTTCCGCGCCCGCCGGCAGCAGTTGGAGGGTGGGACTGCATTCGCACGCTGCGGTCCCGCCTCCGGAGGTGCAGGTCAATCCTGCGGAACTTCAACGCTGGGCGGGCCTGCCGGAAGTCCAGCGCCTAACCCGCCTCCAACGTCACCTGCCAGCCGAGGTTCAACCCGACGGTTCGTTCACAATCGAGGGCGTGGAACCGGGTGACTACTCGTTCATGGCGTACCTCTCGGCACCGCCGAAGCCGGATGGATCCTTCGTCCCGCCGCTCCTCGTTTCGAGGACCCCGACCACGGCCACGGTCGGGGCTGACACTGGTGAACTGGACCTGGGAGAGATTCCCATGCTCCCCACGCCGGAGACGGCACCTTGAATCGGGATATTCCCCTCAGCGGCGCCACCAGCTGCGGGTCGGGGATGCCGGGGCGGCGCCCGGCGTGGCCACGACGCCGGGATCGGGTTCGCGGCCGGTCAGTTGCCGGATCAGCACCTGGCTGCGGGCCGCCGTCAGCGCCATGATGAACTCGTCGTAGCTCTGGAAGCGCTCACGCGGATCCTTCGCCATCGCCTTGCTCAAGGCGTCCGAGGTCGGCCGGCTCACCGCCGCGTTCACGTCGCTGGCCGGCTTCAGCGGGATCGCCAGGTGCGCGGCCACCACGTCTTCTACGCTGGGCGCCTCGAACGGCACGTGCCCGGTCAGCGCGTGGTAGAGCGTGCCCGCGAGGCTGTAGATGTCGCAGAGGAAGGTGTCGCCCTCCTGTCGGACCCGCTCGGGGGCGATGTAGTACGGCGTCCCGAAGATCGGTGCGTAGGCGTCGGTCTCGGCGTCCGCCTTCTTGGCGAGGCCGAAGTCCACAACCTTGGGCTCGCCGTCGTCGCTGAAAAGGATGTTGCCCGGCTTGATGTCGAGGTGGAGCAGCCCGCGCTTCAGGGCCGCCTGCAGCGCGCCGGCGACCTTGATGCCGGTGTCCAACACGTCGAGTTCCGGCACCGTGCCGCCCTTCTCGATGCGCGAGTCCAGGGTCCCGTCGTCCGCGATCTCCATCGCCAGGAAGCGGTACCCATCGTGGTAGTCGAAGGTGTAGATGTGGATGATGTTCGTGTGGTTGACCTGCGCGCAGGCGCGGGCCTCCACCGCGAAGCTGTTCACCGCGGCCTCGTCCTCGGCGAACTCCTTCTTCATCAGCTTCACCGCCACCTCCCGGTGCAGCGCGGTGTCCCAGGCCCGGTACACCGTGCCCATGCCGCCGGAGGCGATCTCCGAGCGCAGTTCGTACTGCCGGAGCATCATCGGCATCATGACCCACTTGCCGCACTTCGTGCAGGCCACCCGCTCGAGCGGGGCAAGGTCTCCCGGGATGAACTGCTTCGCCTGGCAGGCGGGACAGCTCACCATCTTCAAGGACTTGCGTGGGGAATTCTCCATGGATCCGTCCGCGAAGTGTATGGCGTGACGATTTCGGGACAAGCGGGTATCCGCCGGAATACGGTGATTGCGAGGCCGTTGGCGTGGACTTCCCCGCGGAATTCCGCACCTCGTCCCTGCGGTGTCCGGTTTCCGGATCCGGGGGCCGTTGGGGATTTCCTTCGGCCGTCCTTCCGCGGCAGATCCCGTCGCCGCGGCTACTTCTTCGGATCCTGATTCGCTTGGAGGTCCTCGGCGGTCACCGCCGATTCCACGCCGCCGGCGGGGATCTCGAGCTTGGCGATCCAGAGCAGCGCGTTGAGGAAGATCTTCCGCTGGTTCGCGTCGCCCCAATTGGCGTGGGTGTGTCCGCCGGTGAAGCCGAACCCGCGTCCCCCGTCCGGCCGCTCGACCGCCCACATCATCGCCTCACGGCGTCCCGTCGCCGCGACCACATGCGCGTAGGGACCGGCGGGCCAGACGTAGGGTCCCTTGCGGACGTCGTCGGACGGCGTGTCGGACAGCAGCCATGTGACCGGCTTCGCGCCTTCGGGCCAGCGCATGTTGAAGTACCATTCGTCGCGGGTGGAGAAGGGCTTCACGCCGCGGCTTACGGGATGGTCGGGGAAGGTGGAGAACTTCGGGGACCACATCGGGTTCACGCTGAACCGGTCCTCGTAGAACCCGCCGATCCAGCGATGCATGGCCTCGCCGGGATCGCCCTTGGGCACCTCGACGCCGAAGTGAGCGAAGCCGAGCCCCGCTCCGCGCGCCGCGACCGCATCCAGCAGCTTCAGGCGGTCCGGCTTGATCGCCGGATGCCCGCCGCCGCCGTCGGCGTACACCACCACGGCGTCGGCCGCCTCGATGAAGGTGTTGTCGTCGACGCTCTTGCCGCCCTCCAGGCGCGTCGGCCAGCCGTTCGAATGGACCTGGACCTGGAGCCCGGGCACGCCGACGAGGCACTTCTGGAAGAGCAGGCATCCCGCGCGGAACTCGTGCATGCCGGGCGGATGGCTCGGGCGTCCCGCGATCAGCACCAGCTTCCGGTCGGCGGCCTGGACGCCGCTTCCGAGCATCAGCGCGGAGGCGAGGAGGAGGAGGCGTTTCATGATCTGATCCTGCCCCGGCCGCGGGGCGGTGGCCAAGACGGGAGTGTCGGCATGGAATCCCCCGTTTCAGCCGGGGCGAAGCGGAAGGGATCGGTTTCGAGCAGCGCGGCCGTCCGCGGTTGGATCCCCTGGCGCCCGGATGGTAGTTGAGTCCGGGTTTCACAACCAAGGGTGCGAAGACACTCCGTACCCCTGCGTCTCCCCCGCGAACCCCGCGGCTCCGCGTGCGTCCTCCGCAAGCCTTCCTGAACCGCCGCGCGCGATTCCGGAAACGGGAGCGGAGAATGGAGAGGGGACCGCAGCTTGTCAGCCGCGGCTACTTGCGGGAGATCCGGAATCGCGGATCAGGAATCACGAATCCCCGGCGGCTTTGTGCCTCTGCGTGCCGATCCCTTCTGCATCGTCTCGGTCAGGGACGCGAGAGGCTGACGCGGTAGAACGACGCCTCGAGCGTCAACGGAAGGGGGATCTCCTGTTCCGTCGCGCGGCTGCGGAAGCCCGGCGTGTTGGCCGGGACGTCGAGCGGCTTCCATCCGGCGCCGCCCAGCGAGTCGAGCACCTCGACCTGCAGGGCGGTGTCCGCGGGCAGCGGCACACGCAGGACCGGACGACCGTCGCGGACGTCGATCCGTGGACGCCACACGGCCCGGGCATCGGCAGGATCGGTGTCGGCGAGGAACTCGAGGTAGTCGGGGTCGCCGTCGCGGTCGGTGTCGGCCTGGCGGTTGGGTTCGGCGACGAAGTTGGTCCCCAGCCGCGCGCCGAGCCACGTGGTGAAGGTGTGCCGCGAGGGAAGCGCGTCGATCCAGGCGCCGACCAGGGCCACGCCGGATTCGTCGGGAACGTTCGAACCGATGGGCGGCATCCTGCGTGAATCGCGGCGCGACATGCGGTCCAGCAGCAGCGAGTGCGCGCGGTCGCCGGGGGCCAGCACGCGGGTCGCGGGATCGCCGAAGTCGACCGCGACCGCGCCGCGGATGAGCCCGGCGAGGTCGGTCGGGGTCGTTGACCGGGCGTCCCAGAATCCGCCTCCCGTACCCCCGGGCATGTGGCAGAAGGCGCAGTTCACCTCGAGGTAGCGGCGCACGCGCCATTCGAGGCTGATGGGATGCACCGGGCCCATGGTGGCGTCCTCGGGCTCGGCGAAGGTCGGCAGCGGACCGAGTGCTTCGGGCAGGTCCGCGAGGAATCCGGCGGACGCCAACGCGGCGAGCTGGTTGGTGCGGAACCCGCCGGGATAGCCGCGGACGAGGTTCAGTTGGCGGGTGTTGAAGCTGAGCGAGCCGCCCGCGGCGGAGTTGTGGCAGGCCATGCATTCGGTCCGCGAGGGATAGCGCCAGACCTGCTCGCGCAGGCGTCCGCCGTCGAGGACCTGGAACGTCTCCTCGGCGCCCTCGTCGGGGACGAGCACGGCGTTGGTCGGCGAGTTCCAGCGGTAGGTGACGCCGTACATGCCGTTGGTGGTGCGGACGAGGAAGCGCGTCTCGACGCGGCGACGCGATTCCGGGACGCCGTTGGTCGTCTCCAGCTCGAAGTGCTTCAGCCAGACCGTTCCCGGCGGCGTGGTCCAGGCGCCCTTGGCGGCGAAGCGCGCCTGGGTGCCGGGAGGGATGTGGAACCAGCGGGACTTGACCGCGTGGTCGGACCAGAAGGGCAGGTTGACGTCGTAGGCCGTGAACGCCGGGGAGACCTGCATCGAGGCCGTGTCGACCAGCGCGCCGGTGGCGGCGAGCGTGGCCGGGAAGGCGCGTCCGTTGGTCACGCCGCCGGCGACCAGCCGGGAGATCCGGCCGTTCGGGAGCTGGGCCGCGAGCAGGTCGCCGTTCGACGGGTCGGCTCCGAAGGCCGCCACGCTGGCCAGTCCGGCGATCCGGTTCACCGTCGGGGCCGCGCCGGCGTTGCGACGCAGCGACCAGATGTTGCCGGAGACGTAGTCGCCGAAGATGTAGGCGCCGTGGAGGGCGGAGATGCGGTGACCCCGGTAGACGCGGCCGCCGGTGATGGAATTGCCCTGGAACGTGCCGCTGCCGTGGGCGTATGCGTACACAGGCGGGACGTGGTTGAAGGACGGGTTGGTGAGGAAGCCCGAGGGCATGCCGCTGCGTGGGCCGGCGACGTTGCCCTCGCGGAAGGGCCAACCGTGGTTCGCGCCGATCCGCGAGACGTAGACCATCTCCCAGCGGTCCTGTCCGACGTCGCCGATCCACAGTTCGCCGGTGGCGGTGTCGAAGGAGAACCGCCACGGATTGCGCAGGCCGACGGCCCAGAACTCGGTGCGCACCCGGGAGGGCGTCACCACCGCGCCGTTGAACCGCGAGGCGCCGACGTAGGGGTTGTCGGACGGGATCGAGTAGTTGGTGGTGATCATCCACGCGTTGGCCGGGTTGTTGGTGTCCCGGTTCGGCGCCAGGGAGCCGGGGCGCCGGTCCACGTCGAGGCGCAGCAGCCCGGCGAACAGCTCCTTGTCGATGCGTTGTCCGTTGGCGAAGTTGTCGTTGGCTCCCCCTTCGTCGCCGAGCGAGACGTAGAGCAATCCGTCCGGACCGAAGTGGAGGTCGCCGCCGTTGTGGTTCGAGGCCTCGTCGAACTGGGCGAAGAGCCGGATCTCGGACGAAGGCAGGGCTGCGTTCGCGTTGGTGGCGGTGATGCGGAACTCGCTGACGACGTCATGGAGGGCGCGCACGCCATCCGGCCCGGTGCTCATCGTGCGGAACACGAAGAAGCGGCCGTTCTCGGCGAAGCGCGGGTGGAAGGCCAGACCCAGCAGGCCCTGTTCGCCGTCGGAAAGCAGGTTCGTGGTCAGGTTCAGGAAGACCGTCCGGTTGGGCCGGGCCAGGTTGGTGACCACGACAATCCGGCCCGTCTTCTCGACCACGAAGAGGCGGTTGGTCTCGCCCGGGGGTGTGGCTATGGCGACCGGCTGGGTGAAGGTCAGCCCGGGAAAGGCGTCGGCAAAGGAGTAGGACGTTAGCGGCGGCGCGGGGGGAAGCCCGGCGAAGACGTTGGTCGTGCGGCCCGGGACCTGGCCGCGGAGCACGAAGGACAGGAACGCCAACAGCAAGCCGACCGACGTAAGGAGTGACCGAGGGCTCATGTGGGAAACCCTCCCGTGGCAACCGTCGGGCCGCAACCGGGAAGCCGCCGGCCGCGGGAGGTCAGGCCTCCTCGATCCGCACCGTGACTTCCATGGTGCGTTCCGTGACGCCCTTGTAGTGCCCGCGCGTGGGCGCGGCGTCCGAGTAGTCGCGCCCCACGGCCAGTTTGACGTAGTTCTGGTCCGGTTGACGCCCGTGGGTCGGATCCAGCGCGCGCCAGCCGATGCCCGGGATGAAGACCTCGATCCAGGCGTGGCTGGCGTTGGCGTCCGGCGTGTGCAGGTAGCCGCTGACGTACAGCGCCGGGATCTGGATGGACCGGCACAGCGCGAGGAGGACGTGCGCGAAGTCCTGGCAGACGCCCCGGCGGTCGGCGAGGACGTCGCTGGCCCGGGTACGGACGGTCGTCAGCTGCGGCGTGTAGCTGAAGCCCGTGTGCACGTAGCGCATCAGAGCCTGGGCGGCCTGCCACGTGTCGGCCTCCCCCTCGGTGGCGTCGACGGCCTGCCGCCACACCGCCGCCTCCACCTCCACGTAGGGGCTGGGCTGCAGGAAGTCGAAGCACCGTTCGATGCGGGAGCATTCGCCGATGCGTGCGCGGGGGAAGGGGCGCGCCTCGGGTTCGAGGTGGTTCGAGGAGTTCGTGGAGACACGGAACTGGCTCTCGATGGTCAGCGACGTGTGCGGCTCCGGGATCTCGAAGTGATGGGCGCGGTTCAGGTAGAAGTCCACGTAGTGCCGCAGGCGCGGAGGCGGCAGGACCTTCAGCACGAACGCCTCGACCGTCTGGTGCTCGTTGGTGACCGGTTCCAGACGCACCTCGTTGAAGCTCTCCTTCACGGGAGTCGCATAGGTGTATTTGGTTCGGTGGAGGACGCTGAACTTCATGGACCGGAACACCGATGCTGGGCCGCGCGCGGGGTGGGCGCAATTCCCCATCGGACCGGAGTGGCGGATGCGCGGTGCACGGACCGGTGCGGTTGCCGCAATTCCCCGGTTGACCTCCGGGTGGTCGCTGGGCTTCAAACACGGCGTGAACCCCGTTTCCAACCGCGGCCATGCCGCGCTTTCCGCCGGCGCGGCGCTGCTGCTCGCCTCCCTCGCGCCCCTGGCGCTCGCCGACGTCTCCCTCCATCCGCTCTTCACCGACCACGGCGTCCTCCAACAGGGGAAGCGCCTTCCCGTGTGGGGTCTCGCCGACGACGGCGAGAAGGTCACGGTCGAGTTCGCCGGCCAGAAGGTCTCCACCGTCGCCGTCGACGGCCGTTGGCAGGTGACGCTGAAGCCGCTGGCCGCGACCGCCGAGGGCCGGTCGCTGAAGGTCACCGGGAAGAACAGCATCGAGATCTCCGACGTGGTCGTCGGCGAGGTCTGGATCTGCTCCGGCCAGTCCAACATGGAATGGTCGATGTCCTCGAGCTTCGAGCCGGCTTCGGACATCGCCTCGAGCGCCAATCCGAACATCCGCCTCTTTACCGTCACCAAGCGCCGATCGCCGCATCCGGAGACGGAACTCGGCCACGCCAAGCACGCCTGGGCGGTCGCCGCGCCCGACGTCGTGAAGTCGTTCTCCGCCGTCGGCTACTACTTCGGACGCGACCTCCAGCCGGCCCTCGGTGTCCCTGTCGGCCTGATCCACACCAGCTGGGGCGGTTCCCCGGCCGAGGTCTGGATGAGCGAGGAGGTCCTCAAGGGCAACCATGAGTACAGCCGTGACATCGTCGACGCCTATGCGCCCGCGCTCCGCGGCTACGTTGAGGCCCGGAACAAGTGGCTGGCCGCGAAGAAGGCCGCCGAGGCCAAGGGCGAGAAGTTCAACCAGGGCGGTCCCTGGACGCCTTGGTATCCGACCGAGCTCTACAACGGCATGCTCCGTCCGCTGATGCCCTACGCGATCGCCGGTGCCATCTGGTACCAGGGCGAGTCCAACGCCGGACGGGCCTGGCAGTATCGCAGCCTCTTCGCCGACATGATCCGCAACTGGCGCAAGGACTGGGGCCAGGGCGACTTCCCGTTCCTCGCCGTCCAGCTCGCGCCCTGGGACAAGAACCGCAAGCGCTCCCTCGCCGAGATCACCTCGAAGCCCGTCGACAGCGACTGGGCCGAGCTGCGCGAGGCCCAGAACCACGTCGCGGAAACCCTCCAGAAGGTCGGCGTGGCGGTCATCACCGACGTCGGCGACAAGGACGACATCCATCCCACGAAGAAGGCACCGGTCGGCCAGCGTCTCTCGCTGCTCGCCCAGACGATCGCCTACGGCAAGTCGGTGGAGTCCTCCGGTCCGACCTACGCCTCCACCGGCCGCAGCGGCTCGACGCTGGTGCTCAACTTCAACCATGCGAAGGCACTGAAGACCTCCGACGGCGCGGCCCCCACGGGCTTCGCGATCGCCGGCGACGACGGCGTGTACCACTGGGCCACGGCGGAGATCGTCGGCCAGTCGGTCCGCCTTTCCTGCCCGGCCGTGCCGAAGCCGAAGACCGTCCGCTACGGCTGGTCCGACAACCCGGTGGTGAACCTCGTCAACGGCGACGGCCTGCCCGCCTCGCCGTTCCGCACCGACGACCTGCCTGCGACGACGAAGAAGTGACGGGTTGTCCGTCGTTCGTGGTCCGTTGTCCGTGGCCGCGGCTGTAAAGCCGCGGCCATTTTCCTTCAGGCACCGCGCACCGCGCTCCCAGCTCCGCCTCTCAGCCCTCCGCCAATCCGTCTGAGGCGAGGCGTTCCACGAGGCGCCGGTCAGGAAAATGGAAGAAGGCAGCCCAGGCCTCGCGCCGGGCGGCCTTCCTGTTCCCGCGGTGGTGTTCCAGCAGCGCGAGATAGAGGTGGGCCAATCCGAGGTCGACGGCCTCCGTGGCCTCGGCGACGACGGATCGTAGCAGCGGCTCCGCCTCGTCCACGCGGCCCAGTTCGCACAGAACACCTGCCCGCGTGGCCCGGATGGTGGGAGAGGAATCGAGTTCCAACGCCTCGGCGGACCAACGGTCGGCTTGCGTCAGGAACTCACCGTGGGCCGCGAGCAACGGCAGGGAGGCCAGGAGATCGAGTTGCGCGGTCCGGATCCTGCGATCCCCGGACCCGGCCAAGGCCCGCTCGGCGGCCGCGACCGCCTCGTCCGTCCGTCCCGCGCGGGCGAGCAACCCGACCTCGTAGTGGGCCAAGACCGCTAGTGTGGCCCCGCCGATCCCTGGAACGCCCCGTGCCGAGCCGAGGGTCGAAAGGGCTTCGTCGGTCCGGCCGAGATGCCACAGCACGTTGAAGGCGATCTCGTGCAGGGCGAGGCAGCCGGGGTGTTTGCGAAGCCGTTCCGCGACGTCGGGCAACGCCTCGGCGGCACGCCCCTGTTCGATGCGCGTCTGCGAACGCAGCCAAAGCGCCTGGGCTTCCTGGAAGGGCATGCCGTCGGTGAGGCGTTCCTGGTCGGCGACGTGCAGCAAAACGAGCGCGTCGGGAAGCGACTGCGTCTGGAGGTCCCGCGCGGCACGGAGCCGGGGTCGGTTCAGGGAACGGCCGACCGCGAGCAGCATTCCGCCGCAGAGCACGAAGATCCCGACACCGACCAGCAACGGGACCGGATGCCGTTCCCGCACGGCATTCCAGAGCAGGAAGGCCGCGAGCATGAGGACCGCGCCGCCGAGGAACTGGACGGCCATTCCCGCGAGGCGGCCGATGCGTGGATTCCGAACTCCGAGGCGACTCCGCGTCTTCGGTGAGTCCGCGTTCGCCGGAAACCAGATCCGCCAGAACTGCAGCATGTCGTTCGGCAGTGGACGCCCGTCCATCGTGTGGGTCATCGGGATGAGGCTCCAGAGGAGCAGGTAGGCGTTCCCCCAGACGAAGATCCACGGGAGCGCCAGGCGGTCCGCGACCGGGTGCGCGCCATCGAGGACCCACCCGAGCCCGAGCAGGACCACGTTCACCGCCGGACCTCCGAGCAGGAACATCGCCTGGGCTGTTCGAGGAGGCGTTTCGGTTCGGTGGAATCCGAAGCAGACGCCACCGTAGGGGATCAGGCGGAACTGCCATTCCGTCCCGCGGAGGCGTCCTGCGGCGACCAGCGAACCATAGCCGAGCCGGATCTGCTCGACGCGGTATCCGACCGCCATCCCGGCCAAGGCGTGGCCGAGTTCATGCAGGAGGACGAACAGCGATTCGAACAGATAGAGGCCGCCCAACCGCTGGACCCAGGGATTCAACGCGACGTCGGGCACGAGTACGGGCGCGAGCCAGGCGCCGACGGCGGGCGCGAGCAGCAGCATCCACAGGACGACGCCGCCCTGGCGCGCCGAGCGGTGTCGGCACGGGGCGCACAGCGGCGCCGGCCGACGGAACGCGCGGGTCGTCGTCGTCAGCGGGCCGGTCTCGGACTCGGGACGTCCGCAGTCGGCGCAATGCCAGGTGGGAACGGGGTTCTCGGACAACGGCGGTGAGGATGGGGCAGGGTCGGGGGAGTTTTAAGGTTCAAGTTTCCGGTTTTCGGTGGGGATCCCCGTGCACGAGTGGGAGACGACGTGAGGAGTCTCACGCCGTCGGTTGGAGGACTGGTGTGGCCGCAGAAACCGCTCGCGTTGAGGGGGAGGAGTTTCGTGGTATTCTCGTCCATCTTGTCGACCTCCGTGAATCCATCCCTTCGAGACGCCATCGCCCCACACCGCGAAGCCCTCTTACAGCATCCGCTCTACCATGAACTCCGCACCCTGCGGGACCTCGGGGTCTTCATGGAGCACCACGTCTACGCCGTCTGGGACTTCATGTCCCTGCTCAAGGCGTTGCAAAGCCGGTTGACCGGCGTCGACCTGCCTTGGCGGCCGGTGGGGGATCCGCGGTTCCGGAGGATGATCAACGAGATGGTGCTTGGGGAAGAGAGCGACCTCGATCCGGCCGGGAACGCCCTCAGCCATTTCGAGCTGTACCGGACGGCCATGCGTCAGGCGGGGGCGGATACCGATCCGGTGGACCGTCTGCTCGAGCATCTCGGCCACGGCCTCGGCGTCGAAGAGGCGATGGACCGCGCCGGTTGCCCGATCTGTGCCCGGGAGTTCGTCCGGCACACCTTCTCGGTCATCGCCGCCGGACGGATCCATGAGATCGCCGCCGCCTTCACTTACGGACGCGAGGATCTCATTCCCGCGTTGTTCGGGCAGTTCGTCTCCCGTCTCGATGCCGGTCTCCCCGGACCGCTGGCGACGTTCCGGTACTACCTGGACCGACACATCCAACTGGACGGCGACGAACACGGGGAACTGGGTAGGCAGTTGGTGGAGGGTCTTTGCGCCGGTGATCCGCAGAAGGAACGCGAGGCCCAGACGGCGGCTGTGGAAGCCTTGAAGGCGCGGCTCCGGTTCTGGGATGGCATCCACCGGCATCTGGTCGTTTGACACGGACTTCACGGAGGGGAGTGGTGCAGCGTGGGAGAACCCGTTTTCCTGGATGAAGCTGGGACTCGTGGCCTCGTCTTCTACGACCTGCGTGGATGGGAGACGGCGTGGGGAGTCTCTGGTTTCCGGTTGGGGAAACGGCTCGCCTCGCTGTGTGTGCCCAAGGCCATAGTCCTCGGGTCACCTCCACATCACTGATTCCATCATGAATCGCCTGCTCGCATGGGTCCCCATCGGACTTCGACGTTCCTTCCTCTCTCTGGTTTGGCTCGTCTGCGCGAGCGCTGCGGCGGAGGAGGCGAAGAACCGCGACTTCGACGTGGTCCGCGAGGAGTCCAAGGTGCCGCCGTACCAGTTGCCGCCGCTGCTGGCCACCGCTGCGGGGCGCCCGGTGACGACCGCGGAGGAATGGTTCCAGGTGCGTCGTCCTGAGATCCTCGGCCTCTTCGGCAACCTGGTCTACGGCGTGGTGCCGCGGGCGGAGGACCCGGTGCGCACCACCTTCGAGGTGCTCCGCTCCCGGTCCGATTTCCTGGAGGGCAAGGCCACGCGGAAGGATGTCGCGATCCGCTTCTCGAACCGGCGTGGCGAGGCGGACCTCCGGATCCTGGTCTTCACGCCGACTGCGGCGAAGGGCCCGGTCCCGGTGATCCTCCTGCACAGCTTCTCCGGCACGCGCGATGACGGCCACGACCCGAGCCCGGACCGTCCGGGCCATCTGCGGAACGGGTTGCCGATCGGGGAGATCCTGCGACGCGGCTTCGGGCTGGCCGTGGTCCCGCAGTCGGAGCTGGTGCGCCACAACGAGGTGGAGTTCCAGAAGGGCGTCCATCCGCTGTTCTATCGGGAAGGGCAGAGCTTTCCGAAGGCCAACGAATGGGGGGTGATCGCCACCGTGTCGTGGTCCGCGTCGCGGGCGATGGACTACCTGGAGACGGATCCCGACGTGGACGCGCGTCGGGTGGCGGCGATGGGGCATTCCAAGATGGGAAAGGCGGCGTTGTGGACTGCGGCGCAGGACACGCGGTTCGCGATGGCGATCCTGGCGCAGTCCGGATGTGGCGGGGCCGCCCTGTGGAAGCGCAACTTCGGCGAGAACCTGGAGAAGATGGTCACCCGTTTTCCCTACTGGCTCTGCCGCAACGCCGCGAAGTTCGCCCGGAACGAGGAGGACCTCCCGGTGGACCAGCACCTGTTGCTCGCCTGCATCGCCCCGCGGCCGCTGTACGTGGCGAGCGGCGAGGACGACCTCTGGGCGGATCCCCGCGGCGAGTACCTCGGCGCCTACCACGCCGGCGAGGTCTACCGCCTGCTCGGGAAGAAGGCCTTGGAGGCGGAGGCTTCGCCGCCGGTCGGGATGGCGCTGACCGGGGGCGACGTCGGTTACCACAACCGTGCCGGCGGGCATTCGGTGGAAGCCGAGGATTGGGAACGCTTCCTCGACTTCGCCCAGCGGCATTTCCGTCGGTGAACGGTTCCATCGGAGCGAAGGCGGTCTCCATGCCAAAAGGGCATGGAAGCAAGGGGTAGGGAGGTTTTGGAACCTCGGTGAGAGAGCCCCTTCCTCAGGGCCGGGTCGGGTCTGGGCCTGTGTGGATCCGCCGGAAGACGTATCCGTCCAGGACATTCCGTCTTGAGGAGGGCAGCGTCCTTCATGGTACTGGTAAGCCATGATCTCCAGACGCGCCTGCGCTGCGCTCCTGCTCCTGGGTTCTGGGCTGCTGATGGTCCGTGTGCAGGCCCAGGGAATCCTCGAGTTCTCGAACCATGGCACCGACCTGGACGACAACCCGGTGTTCGGGCCGGACGGCGCGCTCGGGCTTTCAGGTCCGCGCTACTCGGCGCAACTGCTCGCAGGAACGAACGGGACGCCAGCCGAGCGGCTGGTTCCGGTGGGTGCCCCGCAGCCGTTTGGTCAACATGGATTCTGGGTCTCCACCAACCTTGTGATCCCCGGGGTCGCCAACAACCAGATCGCGTCGCTTCAAGTCCGTGTCTGGGACAACGAGAACGGTCGGTACCCGACTTTTGAGAGCGCCAGCCTCAAGGCGGCCTCCTCCCAGTTCACCCACCGCCTCAACGGGCGTTCGCCTTGGGATGCCATGTCCAGGATGGCGTCGTTCTCACTGCCTCCGGGACGTCCGCTTCCCCACCCGGCGGACTCGTGGCTGACCCTCCTTGCGATCAACTACGGCGGAGGCGTTTTCGGCGGAGGCATTTGCTATCCGGGGGACCTCGTGGATTTCCAGCTCTCCCGCCGCGGAAACCAACTCTACTACACCCGGATCTATCCCTGTCAGCAGCCGGCACAGGTTCGATCCCTGACGGATCTCGGCACGGGTCTGTCGATCCCGGTCCCCGGAAGCGAGGACGTCGCCGAGTATCCCGGGCTGGGACCTGGCCGCTGGTCTCTGGCGGCCCTTTCCGATGACGGCTCTGTCGTGCTGGGCAATGTGACCTCGACCAACGGGACCGAAAGCCGTGCGTATCTGGGTCTGACCAACAGGGCCACGGCGCTGCCTTTGAGCCGCGGCGTCGCGTTGTCCGGGAACGGCCGGTATGCATTCGGGACGAAGTCCGACGGCACATGGCTGCGCATCGAGATCTCCACCGGCACGGCTCTGGAGATTCCGGTGCCGGATGCCGTCACCAACCTCGTGTCCATCGGCGTGTCGCAGGATGGGGATTCCTGGCTGGTGGGTTCCGGTGGTGGAACAGGCCAGGCTTGGTGGAGGCGGGTCGCCGGGTGGCGGATCCTGCGCTCCCAGGATCCGGTGGCCCGCCATCTCTCCGCCGACGGAGGCACGGTGACCGGATCCGACCGTGCCACCTTCGACGCCGTGCTGCTGGCGGCGGACGGCTCACGTCGGAGGATCCCCGAGGCGAAGACCCTCGGCTGGCCGGTAGCGCTGTGCGACGCCGGTCGCCTGCTCTGGTGTGAGCGTGGGGTCCTGGATCTCCGAACCGGCCGCGCCTTCGGCGTCGGCGAACTGCTCCACGGGGACGCGCGTTCCCGGTTCCGGGCTCCCGACGAGCCGTTCAGCCGGATCGCCCTGGACGTCCGGTCGGTTCGGGCGGCCGATGCTCGCGGTCGAACGATCGTGTTCCAGGCGGGCTCCACCTCGACAAGGCTTGGGCGGTCGCAGGTGGGCTACTGGTATGTCGCGCGTCTGGCCCTTCCGGACGACGGAGCGCCGGTCTCGTTCATCCGATCCGGAGCGGAGCGGTACCGGGTGCGGTTCCCCGGACGCGCCGGCATCCGGTACCGGGTCGAGTCCTCGGCGGACCTCATGAACTGGTCCGAAAGGGTGCCTGAACACGAGGGCACCGGCGTGGACGAGGAACTCGAGTTCGACGCCGCAGGCGGTGGTCCGGGGTTCCTTAAGATCCGGGCCGCGGTGGTGCCCTTCTGAGCGGGTCCCGGCGGTGCGGTGTGCCGATTCAGGCTGGTTCCGAGGGGCCGCGGCTGCGATGACACGGCGGACGATGTCGTCCGAGAATTCCCCTGAGACGCCGATGCCTGCGTTGGACGCAGACCGGCTGCGTGCCGTGACCGAGACGCTGGAGGCGGTGGTCCACGACCGTTCCCTGCTGGCGCAGCTGACGCCGGAGGAACGCACGCGACTGGAGCAGGCGGCCGCGCAGGTGTACTGCCCGGACGTCGCCGAACGTCGCCGTCTCACCCGGGCCACCCAGCGCCAGCGCAAGGCCGCCCGGACGGAGCGGGACGACGCGGTGTTGTCGGAGACGGGGATCCGCCGGCTGCGGAAGCAGTCGGTCTTCACCACGCCGTCGCTCCCGCCGCCGCCGGACGTGGAGCCACGCGAGGTGCAGGATCCGGACTTCCGCGACGTGCTCGAGCCGAGGAACTGCTACGTCTGCAAGCAGGACTACAACGTCCTCCATCCGTTCTACGACCAGCTCTGTCCGTCCTGCGGCGAGTTCAACTTCGCCAAGCGCACGGAGTCGGCGGATCTCCGTGGACGTGTGGCGCTGCTGACCGGTGGCCGGGTGAAGATCGGCTACCAGGCGGGCATCAAGCTGCTGCGTGCCGGGGCGCGGCTGATCGTGACCACCCGGTTCCCCCGCGACTCGGCGGCGCGCTACGCGGCCGAGCCGGACTTCGAGGCCTGGAAGGACCGTCTCGAGATCTTCGGCCTCGACCTCCGGCACACGCCCAGCGTCGAGGCCTTCTGCCGCCACCTGCTGGAGACCCGCGACCGGCTCGACTTCATCGTCAACAACGCCTGCCAGACCGTGCGTCGGCCGCCGGACTTCTACCGTCACATGATGGACCGGGAGCTGGCGCGGGCCTCGGACCTGGACCCGGTCGCCCGGAGGCTGCTCGGCGGGTACGAGGGGCTTCGCGGATACCATCTCCTGCCGGAAGGTGGCGAGGGTCCGGTGGACGCGGCCCCGTTCGCCGCGGCGCCGGGGTTGGTCCATGCCGCGGCCCTGTCGCAGGCGAAGCTCCTGCCGGAGGAGATGGAGGCCCAGAAGGGCCTCTTCCCCGAGGGGCGCCTGGACCAGGACCTCCAGCAGGTGGACCTGCGCGAACGCAACTCGTGGAGGCTGCTGCTCGACGAGGTGTCGTCTGTGGAACTGCTCGAGGTGCAGTTGGTGAACGCCGTCGCGCCGTTCGTGCTCAACGCCCGCCTGAAGCCCCTGATGACCCGCACGCCGGAGCGGGACAAGCACATCGTCAACGTCTCGGCGATGGAGGGGCAGTTCTACCGCCGCTTCAAGACGACGCGGCATCCGCACACCAACATGGCCAAGGCGGCGCTGAACATGATGACCCGGACCTCGGCGGCCGACTACGAGGCCTCGGGCATCCACATGAACGCCGTGGACACGGGCTGGGTGACCGACGAGGACGCCGCGCAGATCGCGGCCCGGAAGCAGGAGGCCCACCGGTTCCATCCGCCGCTCGACATCGTGGACGGCGCGGCGCGGATCGTGGATCCCATCCTCGACGGGTTCAACACGGGCCGGCACGTGTGGGGGAAGTTCCTGAAGGACTACCGTCCGACGGACTGGTGAGCGTCCTCCCGGAACCAGATCTCAATTCCGGTGGGCTGCGCTTCCAGCTTCTTCATCCCGATCCCAAATCGGAAGGGCCGGTCCCTGCATGAAGGACCGGCCCTGCGCGCGGATTGTCCGGAAGCGGACGGAAAGTGGCGCGACTACGCGCCGGGTATCACTTGCCGGAGAGCGCCTTGGCTGCGGACTCGTAGGCGGACTTGATGGCCTTGGGATAGGTCTTCTCCAGCTCCGGGTAGATGGCGATGGCGGTGGCGAGGGCCTTGGCGAACTCGCTGTCCGATCCGTGGGTCGCCTGGAGGTAGACCGCGTAGTCCTCGAGCTTCGAGAAGGAGAGGTCGGATCCGGCCTTGATCGCCTCGGGACCGCCGACGGCGGCGATGGCGCCGAGTTCCTTGCCCTTCTTCTTGGCGGCGCCGGAGAACAGGTTGCCGACGCCCAGGGGAACCTGGTTCAGGACGGCCTTCCCGGCCTCTTCGCCCGCCTTCTCGCCGATGGCGGCGCCGACCTGCGCGCTGATGGCCTTGTTGGCCCAGGGGGTGATCTCGCCCTTGGAGTTGTAGGGGACGAAGTACGGTCCGGCCTGGTTGGTCTGGGGCGTGGGCGCGGTCAGTTCGACCGACGCGGCCTTCATCTTCGCCCGGATGTCGATGACCACCTGGAGGATCTTCTGGGCCTTGGCGATGTCCTCGGGGCTGAGGGCGAAGGCCGATCCGGGGAGAAGGGTGGCGACGAGGGCGACTGCGAGGAGACGTTGGAGGTGCTTCATGAAGGGGTCCGTTGGGAAGGCGGGTGATGGAATGCGATGGACGCCGTGGGCGCCGGGTGTGGGTTTAGGTCAGAACCCGCCGATTGGCGATACGTAGGCCTACGTACGCCGCGGGATCTCGGGGTTGGCAGGCCGCGGCTCCGCAAGTGGGAACGGGTCGCCGCCGGGGAAACCCGAGGAATCCGTGTCCCAACCTCAACGCCGCTCCCGCACGAACACGTTCCGGAACTCGATGGGGCCGTGTTCGTGTTGGAGGCCGATCGGCCCCTTCGCGGGCAGGCCGTGCATCTCGGCGTCGCGGATGACGGTCTCGCCATTGACCTCCACCGTGACCCGGTTGCCGGCCACCCGGAGGCGCATCGTGTTCCAGTCGCCAATCGGACGGTCGGCGGCCTTGGACGGGGTGAAGGCCCGGCGTTGGGCCGGCGTGGAGGCGGGGTCGGTCCGGTATTCCCAGAACTCGCCGCTGCCGACGGGGTAGCAGAAGAGGTTCGCCTGCGCCTTGTACAGTCCGCGGAACAGGACCCCGGAATCGCCGGCGTCGAGCACCCGCAGCGTCGCGGCGCGTCCGTCCGGACCGGCTTCGAGTCCCTCGGCGTTGATCAACGGGAAGTCCTCGAACACCGGCATCGCGGTCCAACGCCACTCGAGTTCCAGTTCGAAGTCGCCGAACTCCGCGTCGGTCCAGAGGTCGCCGCCTTGGCCGTCATGCACGAGGCGGCCGTCGAGCTTCCGCCAATGGAGCGGCGACGCGGACTTGGAACGCGTCGCGGCGTCGATGCGCTGCGTGCCGGCCGGGAACTCCCGCCAACCGGCCGGGATTCCGGCATCGGGCGCGGCAAGCAGGTCGGTCCAGCCGTCCGGCGTGGGACGGCTTCCCCGCAGCCGCGGGTCGGTCTTCCGCGACTCCAGGTAGGCGATGAGGTCCGCGAACTGCTCCGGGGTGAGCCCGGCGTGCAGGCCTTCCGGCATCAACGACTCGGGGCGGAGCGTCCGTTCCACGATGTCCGACTTCGCCAACGTGCGGGGACGTCCGAGGGCGTCGACGAGCACCAGCTCGGACGCGGACTCGGAACGCACCAGGCCGGTGAGGGTTTCGTCGTCGCGGGTGACGACCAGGGTCTGCTGGTAGCCTTCGCGGACGGAGCGGCTCGGGTGGAGCACGTGTTCGATGAGTTCGCGGCGACCGAACTGCGCGCCTGCGATGGTCAGGTCCGGGCCGAAGGCGACGCCGTGTCCGGCGACCGCGTGGCACCGGATGCAGGCCACTCCGGCCGGATCCCAAAACAGGCGTTGGCCGCGGACGGCGTCACCGGCGTTCGCCAAGGCAAAGGCCTCGTGGTCGGCCACCGATGGGCCGGCCGCGACCGTGGTGAAGATCGGTCCGTTGGTGGCGGCGCGGTCCTCGGCATAGACCGTCCGCAGTTCCTCGAGGGCCAGGGCCGGCAGCGACGCGGCGCGCTGCTCGAGCGTTCCGCGGACGGTGCCCTTCAGCGATACGACGGCGGAGCGTCCCAGGGCTCGCACCGACGGGTTCCGGTCCGAAAGGGCCGCGACGTAGGCGTCCAAGGCTCGGGCATCCGGCGTGCGGGCCAGCGCCTCGATCGCCGCCGCGCGCACCGATGGGTTGGCGACCTGCCGGAGCAGCACGGGGATGCCCTCGGCCAAGCCCAGCCGTCCGAGCGCCCGGACCGCGGCGGTGCGGTCGACGTCGTTGGTGCCTTCGGCTGTCCGGGACAGCACGGCGAGGGCGGCCGGCGAACGGCTTTCGCCCAAGGCCTCGATGGCCGCCTGCCGGACCTCGGGCACGGGTTCGGCCACGGCCGCGGAAAGCACGTCGACGGCTTCCGCGGAACGCAGTCGTCCGAGGGCCGTCAACGCCAGCGGGCGCCCGGGGAAGGGCCTTCCCGCCAGGCCGATCAACGCCGGCACCGCCGAGGTCATCGCACGGCTGGCGGCCGTCCGCATCGCGGCCTCCAGCAACTCCGGCTCGCGTCCCTCGAGCAACCGCAGGGTGAGGTTCTCCACGGCCGCGTCTTCGAGCCGGACCAAGGCCTCGAACAACCGCGGCCGGGTCAGCACGTCGGCCTCGGCCGCGAACCGTTCGCGGATCCAAGGGCCCGCTTCGCGGAAACCGGTGCGGGCGAAGGCGTCGGCGGAGATCCAACGGACGCGACGTTCGGGATGGGCGAGTCCCCGTCTCAGGGCGTCCGCAATGGCCGCCGTGCCTTCCCAATCGACGCTGGGTTCGGGCGCGGCGGTGAGCGCCGGGTGGTAGGCCCACCAGCCGCCGTCCCACTTCGGGTGCGTCCTCAGGATGCCACCGAGGAGGCGCGCGTGGGACACGGCGATTTCCGGATCCCTGGCCTTGTCGAAGGCCTCGACCAAGGCCCACCCGAGCCGGGCGTCCCAGGTTTGGCGCAGCGCGAATTCGATGCCTTCGCGGGCCCTCGGGGTGGCGGTTCCGATGCGGGAAAGCAGGTCCGTCCATGTCGCGGGGGCGGAACGGCCGAGGGCGTTCAGGGCCTGGAAGGCGGCATGGCGGGCGAACGGGTCCTCCTGCTCCAGCGCCGCGACCAGTTCAGGGACCGCGGCGGGCTCGCCGAGCCGCCCCAGCGCGGTCGCCGCGGCGGCGCGGACGGCCGGCGTGTCGGCGGCGTCGGCGACGCATCGGCGGAGCGCGGGCGCGGCCTCGCGGCGGGCCATGATGCCAAGCGCGCGGGCGAGTTGGCGACGCACGGCGGCGTCCTTCTCGACACGGAGCGCCTCCAGGACGACGCGGTGGGTCAACTCGTCGCTTCCCCCGGCGCCGACCAGGGCCCACAGGGCGTGGATCCGCAGGTGCGGCGTCTTGCCGATGAGGAGAAACGAGGCCGTTTCCTGACGCACCGAATGCGAGCGGATCTCGACGGCGCCCGGAGGCGTCGGACCGAGCAGCGCGTCCTCGGCGGCGATCCTCCGGGTGAGTTCCCGTTGGGCCACGAGCCGGACGGCGCGGTCCGGGTTTTCGAGCCCGAGGAGGAGTTCGAGCGAGCGGACCGGGCTGCTCCTTCCCATGGCCAGGTCGGTGTGCCACGCGGGCCGCGCGACGGCCGGGGCATTCGTCCAGGTGACCTTCCAGAGGCGTCCGACCGCGGCGTTCTCCTTGGTGTCGCGGTGGGCCCAGTCGCAGACGAACAGTCCCCGGTTGTCCGGCGTCCACGCGATGCCGACCGGACGGAAGGACTCGGGCGGCGACGGGAACAGCTCCTGGTGGCGGACGACGCGGTGGGTGGCGCCGGCGCGTTCGGTGACGACCCGGAGGACCTGGCGCTTGCCGAAGTCGGCGAGGAACAGGTTCCCGCGGAATTCCTCCGGGAGCACCCCGGCCGTCTCGCACTCGACGCCGGTGGCCGCGCCGCCGCCGAAGTCGTGCATCATCCACAGCGTGTATGGACGGCGCGGGACGAAGTCGTGGGGATAGCCGTACTCGCCGCCTTCCTGCATGTGGGTGAGGCGGCCCATCCAGTCGTGCTCGTCCGTGTTGTCGTAGGTGAAGAGCTCGTCCTCGGCGTCCATCGCCACGTCGAGGATGTTGCGGACGCCGCGGGCGAAGATGCCGAGCCGTGTTCCGTCGGGCTTCAGCCGCCAGATGCCGCCGCCGTGCAGCTCCACCGTGGAGCCGTCGGTGCCACGGGTGCCGAACAGGCCCTTGTCGCCGACGGCCACGTGCAGGAAGCCGTCCATGCCGAGCCGGAAGTTCGCCGGGACGTGGTCGTTCCAGTCGAGCGCCCAGGGCTTGGGGTTCGTCTGGGTGACCAGTTCGGTGCTTCCCGTCTGGTGGTCGCCGCCGTCGGTGAAGGCGGTGAACCGCGGGTTGTGCAGCACCAGCAGCCGGCCCTCAAGGTACTGCATGCCGAACACCGCCTGGAGGTGGTCGGCGAAGATCGTGCGGCGTCCGTCCGGATGGAAGCAGAGGATCCGTCCCCGTTCTGCGTCGGCCGGGACGTCGGCGCGGATGTCCATGGGGTCCTCGGCGACGAAGACGCGTCCGTCGGGCGCGGTGCAGACCACGCTGGGGTGGACGAGGTCGGGGGCTTGGGCGACCAGCTCGAGTTGCCAGCCGGGAAGGGTCCGTGGGGCGTCGGCGGGCAACGGGAGTGAAGGCAGGGAATCCGACGCCGCTCGCATGGTGGATCCGGAGGCGTGGAGCAGTGTCGCCGCCACGAGGGTGGCGAGCAGGGATCGGAGTCCTGCGCCGGCCGGTTTCATCGGGGCATCAGGCGTTCGACCGCGGCCTTGGGGAGCGGTCCATCGAAGGTGGCCACGCGGTAGCGCAGCGTGAGGGGACGTCCAGCGGCGAGCCGCACCGAGGACGGGGCGACGATGCAGGGATTGATCATCCGGACGTCCCGGTGGTTGTGCCAGAGCGTGGGGGGATTGCCCGGATGGTTGAACACCACCGCGCCGATCTGGTGGCCGTTGGAGAGGGTCTGTTCCGCCGCGTACCACGGGGCGTCGGGCCAGTCGCTGGAGGGTTCCACATGGCTCGGGTTCGGCAGCCCGACCACGCCCTTGCGGTCGGAGATGCGCAGGTCGCCGTCCTTGCGGACCCGGAGGCAGAAACCGCTGAACGCCCAGCGGGAAAGAGTCAGGTCGGACTCGGGCACGAAGCGGTACTCGAGGTCGAGGACGTTGAGTCCCTCCTGCCGGGAGACGCGGGTGGTGAGCGTCTCGCGGAGCACCACGGCATCGTCCGCCATCCAGTCGTTGTGCGAGACGAATCCGTCGGGGGTGGCCGTCGCGTCCCGGTTCACGATGCGACGGCCGCGGATCGGCGCGTGCTGTCCCCAGCCCCAGAAGTCGGCGTCCTTCGCCCCGTGCATCTCGACCCAGGCGAGGAAGAGCCCGCGGTGGTGCCGATGGTCCGAAGGCACGAAGTCCGTGACCACGTCGCCGGAGGGGGAACGGAGCGGGTGGAAGTATCCGGCAGCCTCCAACGGAAGGCCGGAATCGGCAGGCGGCCGAAGCACGTAGGTGGCGACCGCGCCCTCGGGCACGCCGAGCTCGAGCGTGGATTCCGTGCGGCGGACATCGACGCCGGGGTGGCTGGCGCAACCGCCGGAAACCAGGAGGCAGGCCAGCAGCAGGGACGCGGCGGTTCCGGATCCGGTGCGGTTCGGGGAGGTTCGGCGGGGTGCGTTCATCGGGAGCGGGTGGGAGCCGGCGCATGGAAGCCGCGACGGCCGCCCAGGGCAAGTGTGCGGGGAGGGCGTCGTCCGGCCCGGACCGACGACGGAGGTTCAGCGCACCTCGAAGGTGCGGACCGCACCACCGGGAGCGGCCTTCGCGGAACGGGACGTGGAACCGGCTGCGGCCCCGGCTAGGTCGACGTCGAACAGCCGGTCCATCCGGTTGCCGGCGAGGTCCTCGAGGGCGGCCCCGACCTTCAGCCGATACACGCCGGACTTCCACGGCGTGGTCGGGACGAAGGTCCATTTCCGGTCGGAGTCGGAGAGGGACGCTGAACCGTCCAGCGGCTTGCCGGCCACGTCGTGGACCGCAAGCAGCCGTTCCGCGAGGGCGTGGTCGAGCGGCTCGCCGAAGGAGACCTCGAGGGGGGTGCGTGCCCCGCCGATCGGAGGACGGAGGACCCATTGTTCCGGGTCCGGCGACTGGCGGTCGGCGGGCCCGACGCGGAACCGGCGTCGAAAACCGGACTTCAGGGGCCGCCCCGAAGCATCCGTCCAGGCAGCGTCAACGACGAGCGTGTAGTGACGCCCGATCACCAGCGCGGAGCCGGACTGCTCGTTCGGAAGCACGCCCCGTTTGATGCGGCCCGGGTCGAGCAGGAGGGTCAGCCGGGTTTGTTCCGGGTCCCACAGTTCCTCGTCGAGCTCGAGGAACGGGAGGTCCACCGGGGCGCCGGATTCGTCGAGCAGGCGGATGTGGCGGTAGGCGTCGCCACGCCCCATCGGGCCCGAGAATCGGAGGTAGAACTTCAACAGGTTCTCGGGCAGCTCGGCGGCGGAGGGATGGATCTCGGCGAGGGCGGTCTGCGGTCGGTCGCGGTCGCTGGCGGGCGGGAGCAGATAGAGACGGTCGTAGGCGACCGTGTCGTCGCCGCCCCCGTGGAATTCCGCCGGATGGAACTCGGCCCGGTACTCCACGCCGTGGTTCACCGGGAAGGCCATGCGGAAGCGGAGGACGCCGTTGGTGACGGAATAGTCGCCGGCGAGCTGTGGAAGATCGCGCCGCACCGCTCCCCGGGGCCCGGTGTGGACCGCCAGGATCCGGCGCCAGTCGGCGGGCGGATTGGACTTCGCGGCGAGTGCTGCGACCCGGACCGGATCCAGGCCGGTCACCTCGGCCACGGGCCGTCCGTCCCGCGGCTTCTTCCAGCGGACGGAGATCGTGTTGGTTCGGCCGGGTTCTGCCGGCGAGGCGACCGGATACACGGAGTCCTCGGCGGCCGTGGGCAACGCGGAGGAAGCGGCAAGGATCCCGGCCAAGACGGCCGGGATCCAACGCGGGAACGCAGGTCGGGGGAACCGCACGGCGGGTCGATCAGGGCAGGGCCAGGGACTCGAGACGGTCGAGGCCGCCCTCGGGCTTGCGGAGGACCAGGGCGGTCGTCTTGTCGAGGCGGTCGAGCTGGGTCACGCCGTTCCAGCCGGCGACGTTTTCGAAGGAGAGGCCCTTGGTGCCGCCATCGGGGACCGGTTGGGTGATCGCCTCCGCCTGCGGGAGACCCTCGGTGCTGACCTTCATCACGCCGCGGCTCGAGTTGGCCAGCAGCAGCCAGGTCTTGCCGTCCTTCTCGTAGGAGATGATGTCGAGGGGGCGGTTGCGGTTGCCGAGTTCGGCGACGGTGCGTCCGCGGACCTGCGCGCCGGGCTTGAGGCCGGCCACGGGCAGCTGGACCAGCGGGGTGCAGGTGTAGGCGGCGATGATCTGCGGTTCGTTGCCGACGGTGATCGGGACAAAGGTGCGGATCGGGGCGCGGGTCTCGAAGCGGCCGTGTGCGCCGTGGTAGATCTCGACACCGGTGCCGTCCGCGGCAGGCCGGAACGGGAAGGGAATGGCGTGGAGGGTCGAGGCGAACTCCTCGTTGGCCAGACCGGCCACCAGCACCTGGTCGCGGAGGAAGGCGAGGTCGGTGATGGATTCCAGCCGGGGATTCGACTGGCGGCGGCCTTCGCCGACCACGTTGTCTGCCGGCGGGTGGGGGATCTCGGCCTTCGAGAACTTCACCGAATCCAAGGAAACCAGCTCCAGCTTGTCGCCGCCGCCGGTGCGGACCAGTGCCGGCATGGCGTCGGGACCGCGGCCGCGCGAGACCGCGAGATAGGCCCGGTGGGACGCCGGGTTCACGGCCATGTCCTCGACGAGGATGTCGGACTCGGCGGTGCCGAGCAGTCCTGAGAGCTGCTTCTGGAGGCCCTCGATGCGGATCGGTTGGGCGTCGGCGGGCGGGCGGGTGTCGTCGGTGGCGATGGCCACCACGGCGGCCGACTTGGTGTCCGCGGCGAACAGGACGCCGTCCGGACCGAAGGCGAGCTGGGAGATCGAGCGGAAGCCGGGGTTCCCGGTGCGGAAACCGGAGTCGGGTCCGGCTTGGAGGCCGCCGGACGTCGCCACGACGGCGAGGGCGGCGGAGAGGAGCAGCGGGGAGTTCATCGTGCGAAAAGGTGTGGAAAGTCCGGCGGAATGCAACGGCGGGAGTGGGGACATCCGACGCCGGCCGGAATCGGATTCCGGGCCGGCGTCGGTGTCGCTTGTCGGCTACTTGGACTCGGCCTTCTTCTCGGTGACGCGCTTGGCTTCCCAATCGCGGGAGCGGGACTCGCCGTTGCGGGTGGTCTCGATCTTCCCGGTGAGCTTGTCGGCCTCGACCTTGCCGCTGTACTTGGCGGTCATCGAGTTGCCGTTCCATTCGCGGGTGACCGAGAAGGAGACGGTTTCACCCTCGAGCTTGGCGTCGGAGATCGGGGTCTCGACGTCCTTCCCGTCCCGGTTGGGGGCGGCGACGTTGCCGGAGACCTTCCCGCCCTCGACCTTGAGGGTGAGCGTGTTGGTGCGGTCGGACCCGCCGTTGCGGCCGGGCATGACCCAGGACCATTTGCCGGCGACGTCGGCGGCCTGGGCGGAGGCGGCCAACACGAAGGTCAGTGCGGCCAGACGGAGCGAATTGCGGAGGTTCATGGGGATTCGGAGGTGATGTGTTGTTGTGGTGTGTGTCGGCTGCGGATCTACCGGACCGAGGGATCCGCCGCGGGGGCGGCGGAACGGTCTGGAAAGGGGGAGACGGTGCGGGGCTGGAGCGTGGCCAGCGCGAGGCCGAGGCCTGCGCCGAAGCCGAGTCCGTAGAAGACGCCCCAGGACAGCTTGGCGGCGGCGAACCAGGCCGCGCGGACGTCCGGCTCGGCGGACTTGCGGGCGAGTCCGACCAGCAGGTTCATGGACAGGCCGCCTGCGAAGTAGCCGGCGGAGTGCAGGAAGAAGAAGCCGACCGCGGCGGGGACGAATCCGACCGGCCTGCGTTGGGCCACCGAAAGGACGCCCACGAAGGCGAGGCTGCCGGCGGCGGAACCGATCCATTCGCCAGTGCCCGACTCGAGGACGAACCAGGCGGCGGACCAGACCACCGAGTAGGCGGCGAAGGCAGGACCGAAGAGCCGGTAAAAGCGTCCGATCCCGCCGCCGGGCACGAGACGGTGCAACGCGGGGCCGGAAAGGCCGATGAACGCGGCTGCGATGGCGGCGTAGAGCGCACCCTCGCCGCCGAAGCCGCGGAACAGGCCGCCTCCGAAGGCCCAGATCGAGAACGCCGCCGCGGAAACCCCGGCGAATCCCAAGGCCCCACGGAACATCGCGTTGCGGCGGCGGGTGGGTTCGGGTGATGGCGTTTCGGCAGGCATGGGATTCCGGGCGCTTCCGGGTTGGAACTCGGAGATGACCGGCCCCCTGAGGTGCCGGTTACCGATTCCCATCCGGCCGGGGTGATCCCGTCCGGGGCGCCGGTGGCCGGTCTTGCGTACCCCGGCGCCGTTGCGCCCGAGCCGAAATTGGTCCCGAATGTCCTCCATGAAACCCGGAATCTGGGGAATACTACTCGGACTCTGGACCGGCGTCTGCCTGATTGCGGCGGCCCCGGCCGATACGCTTCGCCAGACGTTGTCCGACGCCCTTACCTCCGGGAAGGGGACGAATGTGTCGTGGGGGGCCTTGGCCGTCACCGGTCGTGGAACCGTGGTCTTCGCCACCAACGAGGGCCGGCTCTTCATTCCGGCCTCCAACACCAAGCTCTACACCGGCGCCCTTGCCTTGGACCGCTTCGGGGCCGGCCAGGTGCTCCGCACTCCCATCCACGCCGCCGCGCGGCCCGATGCCGAAGGGGTGTTGCGTTCGGATCTCTGGGTGGTCGGCCAGGGAGACCCGACCTTCGGGGCCAACCCGACCAACACGTCGTACATCAATCCCCTGGGGCCGCTCGCAGACCGTATCCATGGCCTCGGCATTCGGACGGTCGAAGGGGACCTGGTGTTGTGCGACGCCGCCCTGCGCACCGCCCCATACGGACGGGGCTGGGATCCGGAGGACTTCGTGGAATGGTACGGCGCGCCCGTCTCGGCGTTCGTGGTCAACGACAACACTTTCCGCGTCGTGGCGACGCCGGCGGAGGCGGCCGGAATGCCCGCGCTGTTCCGGGTGGAACCGGATCTTCCCAGCCTGCGCGTCGACTGGCGCGTGACCACGTCTACCAACCGCAACCACGCCGTGGCCTACACCCGGACACCCGGTTCCGCGGGCATGCGGTTCACCGGGAGGATCCCGCTCGGCTCGAAGCCATGGACCCCGGAGTTGGCGGTGGCGGATCCGGCACGGCATTTCGGCGAGGCGCTCCGCGACGCCCTCGGCCGACGCGGCGTCGAGTTCACCGGAAACACCCGGGTCGTCCATGTGACGAACGGCCTGCCCGCACTGGAGTTGATGTCCTGGGCCTCCGAGCCGCTCGCGGCGCGGCTGAGCCGTTGCATGAAGCCGTCGCAGAACCTCCACGCCCAACTGCTGCTGGCCCTGGTCGGCGCCGACGCGGCCCGGCTCTCCGGGGATGCCACCAACGACGTCGCGGTCCTGGGCCTGCAGCCGATGAAGGGCCTTCTTGCCAAGGCCGGGATCCCGGAGGGGGCGGTCCGACTCGAGGAGGGTTCCGGCCTGTCGCGTTCGAATGCGGTGACGCCGGCGGCGACGGTCCAGTTGCTGCGTTTCTTCCAGAGCCATCCCCAACGCGAGGCGTGGATGGCCTCCATGCCGGTGGGGGGCGTGGACGGCACGTTGAGGAACCGATTCCGCAAGGGACCCGCGGCCGGCAACGTCCGCGCCAAGACCGGGGGCCTGCGCGGGGTCGCCGCCCTTGCCGGCCATGTCACCACCGCCGCGGGCGAGGAGGTGCTGTTCGCGATCTACGCCAACGAGGCCCCCGA
>JAIXUV010000114.1 GCA_027483345.1 Verrucomicrobiales bacterium
CCGTCCTTGGCTGGACTTCGTGGGGGATCCGTCCGGGGAGGCGACGGGCGAAGCCTGGAGGGAACGGATCCATCCGGAGGACCGCCTTCTCTGCGAGTCGATCTGGCGGCACTCGCTCGATTCTGGGCGGCGGTTCGAGCTCCAATACCGGCTGCGCCGCCACGACGGGGAGTTCCGCTGGCTCCTGTCCTCCGGGGTGCCACGAACCGACGAGTCCGGCGAGCTGGTCGGCTTCCTCGGCTGCGCGATCGACATCACGGGTCAACGCGCGCTCGAAGACCATGTCCGGCAGTCGCAGAAGATGGAGTCGATCGGCCGCCTGGCGGCGGGCGTGGCCCATGACTTCAACAACATCCTGACCGTGATCCTCGGCAACACGGCTCTGCTCCCCGGGGCGGGACCGACCGAGATCTCGCGGTCCGCGGACGAGATCACTTCGGCCGCCGAACGTGCGGCCCGTCTCACGCGGCAACTCCTGTTGTTCAGCCGCCAGCAGCCCTTCCAGCCCCGAAGGGTCGACGTCGATGCCCTGATCCGGGGTTTCCTCGGGATGATGACCCGTCTGCTCGGCGAGGACATCCGTGTGGAGTACATCTCAACGGGGGCGTTGCCGGCGGTGGAGGCGGATCCCGGCCTGATCGAACAGGTGCTGTTGAATCTCGCCGCCAACTCGCGCGACGCCATGCCGTCGGGTGGGAGATTCCTGATCACCGCCACGGTGGTGGATCTGGTGGAGGGCCCCGAACTCGTCCAGTTGCGTCCCGGCCGACATGTCCGCGTGGACGTGGAGGACACCGGACCGGGGATCCCCGCCGAGGTGCTCGCGCGGGTCTTCGATCCGTTCTTCACCACCAAGGATGTGGGCAAGGGGACCGGCCTCGGACTGGCCACCGCCTACGGCATCCTGCAGCAGCACGGAGGCCGCATCGCGGTGGAAAGCCCGCCCGGAAGGGGAGCGAGGTTCGTGATCCATCTCCCGGTCTCGTTGGCCGGCGACGCGGTGGAGGCCCAGGCGGAGATGTCAGTCGTCCTGCCACACGGCTCCGAACGGATCCTGGTGGTCGAGGACGACCCCGGGCTGCTTTCGTTGGCCCGCTCGTTCCTGACCCGCCACGGCTACCACGTGTCGACGGCCGCCTCCGGCGTCGAGGCCATGGACCTCTGGCGTCGGACCGGGCCCGTGTACGACCTGGTGGTCACCGACATGGTGATGCCGGGTGGGATCGGAGGGTTGCAGTTGGGCGAGATGATCCGGTCGGAATGTCCGGGCCTGCCGGTGATCCACATGAGCGGCTACAGCCGGGAGTTCGCCGCGGCGGCCGGTTCCGGGCTCGCTCCCGGGGTGGAGTTCCTGCAGAAGCCCTTCGCGATGTCCGAACTCGTGCGCCTGGTCCGCCACCGCCTCGACCGAAGCCAATCGCGTCCATAGCCCGGGTTTCGGCAGGAAGAAAGAAAAGCCCCAGCCGGTATCCGGCAAGGTGCCCGGCCGCCCAGCCCCAAAGCCGCGGAGCCGTAATGCAACGGGGTCGGAACCGTGGACGTTGCGATTCTTTGACCGGCCGGCGGCCGGCAAACAGCCAGTCGGCTCCCGATCCGGCCCCCAGTTGGCAGCTTGGCGTTCCCGCGTGAGATCCGCCTTGGCGCCTGGGAAGGGTCCAGGGCGGATCTCACGGGCTGCGGGAACGGAGGAAGTCCATTGAGCGTCGGGCGTCCCGCCACCATGATGCGGCGGTGAACAGGTTCCTCGTCTGTCTCGCCGCGATCTGGCTGGTCGGTTGCAGCCGCGACGCCGCCTCTTCGCCCCCAACGGGAACGTCGCCCGTCGCGGAGGCGCCGCAGACGGTTGTGCCGCCGCCCGGCGTCGCCGCCGAACCGACGTTCTACCAGTCCCAGGCGTTGACCGGGCTTCCGCGGGTCCGGCTACTGCTGGGCAAACTGGATCTCCAGGCCGAGGTGTGTTCCAGCCTGACCCAGATCGCCACGGGCCTCATGCACCGGACCTCGATCGGCACCAACGACGCGATGCTTTTCGTGTTCGGCGGCGCCCGGGAACGGTCCTTCTACATGCGCAACGTGCCCTTCGACATCGACGCCGCCTACATCGATCCCGAAGGCGTGATCACCGAGGTCGTCCGGCTCCGCGCCCGCGACGAGGTCGGGGTCCCCTCGAAGTCGCAGCGCGTGCAGTTCGTCCTCGAGACCGCCCCGGATTTCCTGAAGGGACACGGGATAGGTCCCGGCACGCTCATCATGAGCGAACGTGGCCCGCTCCTCGAGTCCCTCGGGCGCATCGCCCAGTTGCCTTGATCCGGAAGCCGACGTCCTTGTCCCGCCCGTTCGTCCCGCAGAGAAGCCCATGAGGATCGCGCTCGCCCAGCTGAACACCACCGTCGGCGACATCGCCGGCAATGAGGCCGCCATCCTCGCCGCCTATCGGCGCGGCGTGGAGGCCGGGGCCGGCCTGGTGATGACTCCCGAGCTGTCCATCGTGGGCTATCCGCCCCGGGACCTCCTTCTGCGGCCGTCGTTCATCCGGGCGAACCTCGAGGCCCTGCAACGGCTCGCCGCAGCGACCGGCGAGACCGGTCTCCTGGTCGGCTTCGTCGCCGAAGGGGATGCTTCCGTGGGCAGGGGACTCTCCAACGCCGTCGCCCTGCTGCACCAAGGCCGGGTCGCCGCCATCCGGTCCAAGACCCTGCTGCCGACGTACGACGTCTTCGACGAGGACCGCTACTTCGATCCCGCCACCGCCAACGCCCCGGTCGAGTTCCGGGGACTCCGCCTGGGACTCACCGTCTGCGAAGACGTGTGGAACGACGCCGACTTCTGGCCTCGGCGCCGTTACCGGCCCGATCCCGCGGCCGATCTCGTAGCCGCCGGCGTGGACCTGCTGCTCAACATCAGCGCCTCGCCGTGGCACCTCGGCAAGGAGTCGACCCGGCTGGCGATGCTGCGGAGCCTCTGCGCCAAGTCCGGAGTGCCGGTGCTCTACTGCAACCTCGCCGGCGGCAACGACGAGCTCGTCTTCGACGGCCGCAGCCTGGCCTTCAACGCCGAGGGCGGCCTTCTGGCCGAGGGGGCCGCATTCGCGGAAGACTTCCGCGTCGTGGACACCCGGACCTCCGGTGGGATGTCGGCATCCAGTCCGTGCGAGGAGGCTCAGGTCCATGACGCGCTGGTCCTGGGCACCCGGGATTACCTCCGGAAATGCGGATTCCGCAGCGCCGTCCTCGGACTCTCGGGCGGCATCGACTCCGCCGTGGTCGCCGCGCTCGCGGTCGCGGCCCTCGGAGCGGAGAACGTCCGCGGGCTGGCCCTGCCTTCGCAGTATTCCTCCCAGGGCAGCATCGACGACGCCCTCGCCCTCGCGCGGAACCTCGGCATCCGGTGCGACGTGGTGCCGATCCAGGCGCCGTTCGACGCGGTGAAGTCCCAGATGACCCCGTTGTTCGAAGGCCGCCCCGAAGACACCACCGAGGAGAACATCCAGGCCCGGTTGCGCGGCGTGGCGTTGATGTCCATGTCCAACAAGTTCGGCTCGCTGCTGCTCACCACCGGCAACAAGAGCGAACTGGCCGTGGGCTACTGCACGCTCTACGGCGACATGTGCGGTGGGCTGGCGGTCATCAGCGACGTCCCGAAGACCTTGGTCTACCGGGTGGCGCGATGGGTCAACCGGGAGCGCGAGATCATTCCGTCCTCGTCCATCACCAAGGCCCCCAGCGCCGAGTTGCGGCCGAACCAGACGGACCAGGACAGCCTGCCTGCCTACGAGGTGCTGGACGCGATCCTCGACGCCTATGTGGTGCGCCACCGGACCCCGGCGGAGATCGTGGCCTCGGGCTTCCCCGAGGAGTCGGTTCGCCGGGTGGTCCGGCTGATCGACTTCTCCGAGTACAAGCGTCGTCAGGCGGCCCCGGGGCTCAAGGTCACCACCCGGGCCTTCGGCGTCGGACGCCGCCAGCCCGTCGCCCAGAAGTGGCGGGAGCTCTGAGCCAAGCGGGAGCTCCCGCGGAACCGCCTGGCCGAAAAGCCTCGGACGGAGCGAAGACCGGCCCCACGCAAAACCGCAAGGACGCCAACGGGGCGAAGGATCCGGGTTCAGAACCGCGATCACCACTTGGGTTGCGGTTCCGCGACGGGAAGCCAACGGCTTCCTCGGCCTCCCCGGCGGCCTTGCGGCGTTTGGTGCCAATCCCAGCGGCTGCCTTCGCCGCGTTGCGCCGTTGCGGGAGCTTTCCTTCCGCGCGGACCCAGCCGACACGGAATCCCGCTGGTGACGGAGCCGGTGTGTTGGGAAAGTTTCGTTCAAAGGAATTCCCCCTCCGTCCGTTGTCCCTGTGGACGCACCGCGATCCGCCATGAGCCGAACACCTGTCGACGAATCCGCCCAACGGACCGAATGGATCCGCAAGGCCCTCGAGGAACACGAGGCACCGCTGCTGCGGTATGTCGGTTCGCTGACCGGCGACCCCGAGTCCGCCCACGACATCGTGCAGGACACCTTCCTGCGCCTGTGCGGGCAGCAACGGGAGGAGGTCGGGAAACACCTGGCCCAGTGGCTCTTCACGGTGGCCCGAAACCGGGCGTTGGACCGTCTTCGCAAGGAGGGACGCATGGCACCATTGACCGAGGAGGAACTCGAATCGCGGCCGGCCCAGGGCCCGAGCCCGTCCACGGCGGCGGAGAACCGCGACAGCACGCGGAACCTGCTCGCCCTCGTGGACCGTCTTCCGCCGAACCAGCGTGAGGTCGTCCGGCTGAAGTTCCAGAACCAGCTCAGCTACCAGGAGATCTCCGAGCTCACCGCCCTGAGCGTGGGGAACGTCGGATTCCTCCTGCACACCGCCCTCAAGACCCTCCGACAGCAGATGTCTTCGCTCGACCGTCCGTCCCGCCTTGCCCGCGGTTGACCCAAAGCCCGTCGTCCGTCGCCCAGAAACCGAAGCCCGAAGCCCGAAGCCAGTCCCATGAAACTCACCTCCGATTCCCCCGAGATCACGGCCTACGCCCTTGGTGAAGTCAGTGCCGAGGAGCATGCCGTGATCGAGAAGGCGATCGCGGAATCCCCGGAGCTCCGGGCCGAGATCGCCTCGCTGCGACGCCTCGCCGACACCCTGGAGACCCAGCTTTCCACCGAGCCCGAGCCCGGGTTGGACGAGGCACGCCGAGGCCGGATCCTCGAGGCTGCGGCCCATCCCGAGCAGGTGGCCCTGGTCGAACCCTCGGCCGCCGTCGGACCTCTCCAGTGGTTCAGCCGGCTGTGGACCGGCATCACCCGGCCGGTGGTCGGGTTCTCCTTGGCCGCGGCGACCGCGCTTTCAATCTCCTTGGCTTTGTGGACGCCGTGGAAGGTCCGTCCGGATCCGGCGATCGATGGTGCGGCCCAGGTTCCCGAGTCCCGCCGAAAGAACCAGACCCAGGCCGCGGTTCCGGCCCCGAAGCCGTCCTTTGGCGGCGCGGGGAACGCGCTGGCGGAGACCCGGCGTCCCGAGGTCGACGCCTTGGCCGTCACCCCGTCCCCCGGTCCCACCAGTGCGAAGCTGGGAGCCGGGGTCACCGGGCTCGCCGACGGGCCGGTCCCGGTCGATACGCCCAAGGCGGCTTCGAAGCCGGCTCCGGGAGGTCCTGCCGGTTTGGCCGGCCGCTCAGACGATTCGTTCTCCGCCGCTCCGGCCTCGATGCCTGCCGCTGCCTCCGCGTCCTCAGCCCGCAACCGCGGTGTCGTCTCACAGATCGACACGACCCAACCCGCCGCGCCGAGACCCTCCGGCGACCGCCTCGAGTACTTCTCGGGTGCGGCGAC
>JAIXUV010000157.1 GCA_027483345.1 Verrucomicrobiales bacterium
GAAGGGAGCTCCAGATCCGGAGATCCGAGATCAACGCACTACGGCCGATGGGATCGATCATGCCGGAAGGTTTGGCCGACGGACTGAGCCGCGAAGAGCTGCGGGACCTGGTTGCCTTCCTGTCCCGTCTGGGCCGCCGCGACTGAGGCGGAGCACTCGCCAGACCCTGAGACTTCGCCGGGAAGCCGGAGCTGGAGGCGGCAGCAAACGTGGGGCCGACGGTCGGGAAGAGGATCAAGCGCCCCAGTCCGAAGCAAAAAAGAGGGCGCCCGAATTGGACGCCCTCCCTGCAAAAGTACGGACAACGACTTATCCGAGCGACGGCATCTCGCCGGCGGTGAGGTCGATCGCCGGAGCGGGTTCGTCCTCGGGGATCTCCACCAACGCCTTGACCCGGATGTTCCGGTGCAGGTCGTAGCCGGATCCGGCCGGGATGATGTGACCCATGATGACGTTCTCCTTGAAGCCGCGGAGGTAGTCCTTCTTGCCGTTGGTGGCCGCCTCCGTGAGGACGCGGGTCGTGTCCTGGAAGGACGCGGCGCTGAGGAACGACTCGGTCTCGAGGGAGGCCTTGGTGATGCCGAGGAGCACAGGGGCCGCCTCGGCGGGCTTGCCACCCATCTTCTCGACGCGGTCGTTCTCTTCCTCGAACACCAGTTTGTCGATCTGCTCGCCCCACAGGAAGATCGTGTCGCCCGGTTCGGTGATGCGGACCTTGCGGAGCATCTGCCGGATGATGATCTCGATGTGCTTGTCGTTGATCGTGACGCCCTGGAGTCGATAGACCTCCTGGATCTCGTTGACGAGGTGCTCCTGGAGCTCGTGCGGACCGCAGACGTCGAGGATCTCGTGGGGGACCACGGGACCGTCGGTGAGCTGCTGGCCCTTCTTCACGAAGTCGCCCTTGTACACGATGATGTGCTTCCCGATGGGGATGAGGTGTTCCTCCTCCGAACCGGTCTGCTGGTCCTTTACGAGGACGCAGCGCTTGCCGCGGACGGACGGACCGAAGTCCACCACGCCGTCGATGCGGGCGATCTCGGCGGCGTCCTTCGGACGGCGCGCCTCGAACAGCTCGGCAACACGGGGCAGACCGCCGGTGATGTCCTTGGTCTTGGACGCCTTGCGGGGCGTCTTCGCGAGCAGGGAACCGGCGCCGATCTCGTCGCCTTCGCTGACAACCAAGTGCGCGCCGGCCGGGATCGGGTACTGGGCCATCGGTTCGCCCGTCTTCGGGTCCTCGACGATGACCGTCGGGTGCAGGTCCTCCTTGTGCTCGATGATGACCATGTCCTCGGAGCCGGTGGCCTCGTCGACCTCCTGCTTCATGGTCACGCCCTCGATGATGTCGACGAAGCGGACCACGCCGGACTTCTCGGAGATGATGGGGACGTTATAGGCGTCCCACTCGACGAAGACCTCACCCTTCTTGACCTGGCCGCCGTCGAGCACCGAGATGATCGAGCCGATGACGATGGTGTGGGTCTCGATCTCCTTGCCCTCCTCGTTGTGGAGGCTGACGGTGCCGTTCTTGTTGAGGACGATGTTGTTGCCATCGCCGAGCGGCACGACGCGGAGTTCGTTGTAGCGGATGCGGGCATCCTGCTTGGCCTTGATCTGCGGCTGCTTGTACGTGCCGGTGGCGACGCCGCCGACGTGGAACGTACGCATCGTGAGCTGGGTGCCCGGCTCACCGATCGACTGGGCGGCGACGATGCCGACGGCCTCGCCCTTCTTCACCAGCTTGCCGGTGCCGAGGTTGCGGCCGTAGCACTTCGCGCAGATGCCGATCTTGGTCTCGCAGGTGAGCACCGAGCGGATCTTGACCTTCTCAAGTCCGGAACGCTCGACCACCTTCGACTTGATCTCGTCGAACTCCTCGCCGGCCGCGATGAGGCGGTGCTTGAGGTCCGACGGATCGAAGATGTCCTCTGCGGCGTACCGTCCGACGATGCGCTCGGAGATCTTCACGACCTCTTCTTCGCCTTCGTAGATGGACTGGACCGAGATGCCGTTGTTGGTGCCGCAATCCTCCTCGCGGATGATCACGTCCTGGGCGGCGTCGACGAGCTTGCGGGTCATGTACCCGGAATCGGCCGTCTTGAGCGCGGTGTCGGCGAGACCCTTGCGGGCGCCGTGGGTCGAGATGAAGTACTCGAGAACCGTCAGACCCTCGCGGAAGCTCGAAAGAATCGGCTTCTCGATGATCTCGCCGGACGGCTTGGCCATGAGGCCGCGTAGACCCGCCAACTGACGGACCTGGGCCTTGTTGCCTCGAGCGCCAGAGTCGACCATCAGACTGACCGGGTTGTACTCCTTCTTGCCCTGGTTCAGGTCGAGCGTCTTGAGCATCACGGCGCCGATCTGGTCGGTACAGTGGGTCCAGATGTCGACGACCTTGTTGTAGCGCTCCTGGTTGGTGATGACGCCCTTCTTGTGCTGCTTCTCGACCTCGGAGATCTGGTGGAGCGCCTCGCGGATCTCCTTCTGCTTCTCCGCCGGGACGATCATGTCGTCGATGCCGATCGACACGCCGGCACGGGTGGCCTGCTCGAAGCCGACCTCCTTGAGCTTGTCGAGGGTGGTCACCGTGCGCTCGTGGCCCACGGTCTTGTAGCAGTTCAGGATCAGCTCACCGAGCTTGCTCTTGCCGACGACGAAGTTGGCAAAGCCGAGCTCCGCGGGCCAGATCTCGGAGAACAGGACGCGTCCGACGGTGGTCTCGATGACGCGCAGCTCGGAGTTGCCGTAAACCGTCTTGCGACCGGTGTCGGGGTTCTGGATCCGGATGCGGTCGTGGGTCTTCACCGCGCCGTCGAGGTGGGCGAAGATGACCTCGGGCTTGGAGCCGAAGAGCATGATGTGCTCGCCCTCCTTGCGGGCCTTGCGGGGCTCGGCGGTGAGGTAGTAGCAGCCCAGGGTGATGTCCTGGGTCGGCGTCATGATCGGCTTGCCGCTCGACGGGCTGAAGATGTTCAGCGGCGCCATCATCAGAAGGCGCGCCTCCATCTGGGCCTCGACCGACAGCGGCACGTGGACGGCCATCTGATCGCCGTCGAAGTCGGCGTTGTAGGCCGTACAGACGAGCGGATGGATGCGGATCGCCTCGCCTTCGATGAGGACGGGCTCGAACGCCTGAACCGACAGGCGGTGGAGCGTCGGAGCGCGGTTGAGGAGCACCGGATGACCGCGGGTGACCTCTTCCAGGATGTCCCAGACCTCCTTGGTCTGACGCTCGATCATCTTCTTGGCCGAGCGGACCGTATGGACGTAGCCGAGTTCCTTGAGGCGGCGGATGATGAACGGCTCGAACAACACGAGCGCCATCTTCTTGGGAAGACCGCACTGGTTGAGCTTGAGTTCGGGTCCGATGACGATGACGGAACGGCCGGAGTAGTCGACGCGCTTGCCGAGCAGGTTCTGGCGGAAGCGGCCGGACTTGCCCTTGAGCATGTCGGACAGCGACTTGAGCGCGCGGTTGCCGGCGCCGGTGACGGCGCGGCCGTGGCGGCCGTTGTCGAACAGGGCGTCGACAGCCTCCTGGAGCATGCGCTTCTCGTTCCGGATGATGACCTCGGGGGTCTTCAGCTGGAGGAGGTTCTTCAACCGGTTGTTCCGGTTGATCACGCGCCGATAGAGGTCGTTGAGGTCGGAGGTGGCGAAGCGACCGCCCTCGAGGGGCACCAACGGACGGAGGTCCGGCGGGATCACCGGGAGGACCGTGAGGATCATCCATTCGGGACGCATCTTGGACTTGCTGAAGCCCTGGAACAGCTTGATGCGCTTGGCGATCTTCTTGCGGTTCTGCTTCGACTTCGTCTCGGTCATCGCGACCTGAAGTTCGTCGATGGTCTTCTCCAGGTTGATGTTGCAGAGGGCGTCGCGGACGGCCTCGGCGCCCATCTTGGCGAGGAACGCATCGGCGCCGTAGGTCGAACGGGCCTCACGATACTCATGCTCCGACAGGAGCTGATGCACCTTCAACGGCGTGCTGCCGGCGTCGATGACGAGGTAGTCCTCGTAGTAGATCACCCGCTCCAGGTTCCGCGCGGTCATGTCCAGCATCAGGCCGATGCGGGAGGGCATGCACTTGAAGAACCAGATGTGGGAAACCGGCACGGCCAGTTCGATGTGGCCCATGCGTTCGCGGCGCACGCGGGCGAGGGTCACCTCGACACCGCAGCGGTCGCAGACGACGCCGCGATGCTTGATGCGCTTGTACTTGCCGCAGGAGCACTCCCAGTCCTTGACGGGACCGAAGATGCGTTCGCAGAAGAGGCCGCCCTTCTCCGGCTTGAAGGTACGGTAGTTGATGGTCTCGGGGTTCTTGACCTCACCCTTCGACCAGGAACGGATGATCTCGGGCGACGCCACCTGGATGGCGACGTGGTCGACCAGGTTGACCTTGTCGAGGCCCAGCAACTCGCGGGCGGAATCCTTGGAGCTCAGCATAGTTCAGTTTTGCGTTGGTCGGTCGGGTCTCAGGCAAGGGCAGCCAACGCGTTCGCGGTGGTCTGCGGTGCGTCCGCGGGATTGTTGTAGCCGACGGTGACATCGAGGCCGAGGGACTGCATCTCCTTGACCAAGACGTTGAACGACTCGGGAACACCGGCCTCGAGCGAGTTGTCGCCCTTGACGATGCTTTCGTAGATGCGGGTACGGCCCTGGACGTCGTCCGACTTCACGGTCAACAACTCCTGGAGCATGTACGCGGCGCCGTAGGCTTCCATGGCCCAGACTTCCATTTCGCCGAAGCGCTGACCGCCATACTGGGCCTTGCCGCCCAGCGGTTGCTGGGTGACCAAGGAGTACGGTCCGACGGCGCGGGCGTGGATCTTGTCGGCGACCAAGTGGCCGAGCTTCAGCATGTAGATGTATCCGACCACGATCTCCTGGTCGAAACGTTCGCCGGTGCGGCCGTCGTGGAGATGAACCTTGCCGTGTTCGGGCAGCTTCGCCTCCTTCAGGTAACCGCGGATCTCCTTCTCCTTGATGCCGTCGAACACCGGGGTGGCGATGCGGATGCCGAGGAGTCGGCAGGCCCAACCCAAGTGGGTCTCGAGCAGCTGTCCGACGTTCATGCGCGAAGGCACGCCCAGCGGGTTCAGCACGATCTCGACCGGAGTGCCGTCCTCGAGGAACGGCATGTCCTCCTCGGGCACGATCTTGGCGACGACGCCCTTGTTGCCGTGGCGACCGGCCATCTTGTCACCCACCGACAGCTTGCGCTTGGATGCGACGTAGACCTTGACCTGCTTGACGATGCCGGAGTCGAGCTCTTCGCCCGCCTCGACACGGTCCATCTCCTCGTCGTGCTGCGATTGCAGCTCGTCGAACTTCTTTTTGAACTGGCTGATGATCTCGTTGATCTTGTTGCGGATCGGCGAGGGATCGATCTCGATCCGGTCATAGACATCGGCCAGCTTCTTGAGGAGCGTCTTGGTGATCTTGCGGTTGGCCGGGATGATGATCTCCCCAGTTTCGCTGTTCACCACGTCCAACGGGATCTTCTCTCCCAGAAGGATGTTCGAGAGCGCCTCTGTGAGCTGGTCGAGAAGTTCGGTCCGCTTCTGCTTGAAGCCGTCCTCGATCTCCTTGGCCACCTTCTTCGGGGCGTCCTTGGGCTCCTTCATGATGCCCTTCTCGTTCTCCTTCTTCGAGGAGACCTTGACGTCCATGACGATGCCGTAGGTGCCCGAAGGGACCTTCAGCGAGGTGTCCTTAACGTCCGCCGCCTTCTCACCGAAGATGGCGCGCAGGAGGCGTTCCTCGGGGGCGAGTTCGGTCTCGGACTTGGGCGTGATCTTGCCCACCAGGATGTCGCCCGGCTTGACCTCGGCACCGACGCGGATGACGCCGTCCATGCCCAGGTTCTTGAGCGCTTCATCACCGAGGTTCGGGATGTCGCGGGTGATTTCCTCAGGTCCGAGCTTGGTGTCACGGGCGACCACCTCGAACTCGTCGATGTGGATCGAGGTGAAGATGTCATCCTTGACGATCTTCTCCGAGATCAGGATCGCGTCCTCGAAGTTGTACCCGTTCCACGGCATGAACGCGACCAGCACGTTCCTACCGAGGGCGAGCTCTCCGCCCTGCGTGCAGGGACCGTCGGCAAGCACCTGGCCCTTCTTCACCGACTCCCCCTTGGCCACCAGGATCTTCTGGTTGATGCAGGTGGCGGCGTTGGAGCGCATGAACTTCCGGACCGGATAGATCCAGACGCCGTCCTCCGGGGCATGGCGCAGGCGCTTCTTGCCTTCGGGGATCTTGCCGTCCTTGGTGATGATGATCTGGCTTCCGTTGAC
>JAIXUV010000134.1 GCA_027483345.1 Verrucomicrobiales bacterium
GGCCACTTCCATGAGCCAGCGGGTCCATCACATCGCGTTCTTCAAGTTCAAGCCCTCCACCACCCCGGAGCAGATCGACGAGGTGTTCCGGATCATCGAGGACCTCAAGGTCCGGATCCCGGGGATCGTCGGCCTGACCTGGGGACCGAACGTCAGCCCCGAAGGACTCGACCAGGGCTACACGCACAGCTTCGTGATGACCTTCGAAAGCGTCGCCGCGCGCGACCACTACTTGCCCCACCCGGTGCACCAGGCGGCGGTTCAGGTCGTCGTCCCACGGCTCGAATCAGTCATCGTCTGCGACCACCTCCTCTGAACCTCCACGCCGTCCTCCGCGCATGAAACCGACGACGCTTCTCCTCTTCCTCCTGTGGCTCCGGTTCTCCGTGACGACCGGCTTCGCCGCCGCGGAACCACCACCGAAAGCGGGGAAGGTCCGAGCGCTCTTCGACGGCGTCTCCCTTGAAGGCTGGCAGGGCGAACCGTCGCTGTGGCGGGTCGAGGACGGCATGATCGTCGGTGGCTCGATGACGAAGACGGTTACCCGGAACGAGTTCCTGGCCACCACGAGCCGGCACACCAACTTCATCCTTCGGCTGAAGTTCCGCCTGGCCGGCACCAACGGCTTCATCAACTCGGGGGTCCAGATCCGGTCGGACCGCGTGCCCGACAGCTCGGAGATGGCGGGCTACCAGTGCGACATCGGCGAGCCCACCTGGTGGGGCAGCCTCTACGACGAGTCCCGCCGCAACCGCGTGCTCGCCTGGTCGGACATCGGATCGATCCGAAAGGTCCTGCGTCCCGGCGACTGGAACGACTACGTGATCCGCGCCGATGGCGCGCGCATCACCACCTGGATCAACGGCGTGATGGGGGTCGACTACTTCGAGCCGGACGACGCCATCTCCCGCGTCGGCGGGCGGTTGGGGTTCCAGATCCACGGCGGCGGCGCCGTCGAGGCCCGCTTCCGCGACATCACCCTCGAGGAACTGCCCGAGCCCGTGCGCCCGGCCGGCGCCTCCAAGCCCGTTGCCCCTCCCGGTCCCTCGCCGCTTCCGCCGGAGGTCCAGGCGGAAACCTTCTCCGTCCCACCCGGTTTCGTCGTCGAGTTGGTCGCCGCGGAGCCGGACGGCGGAAAGTTCGTCCCCATCGCCTTCGACCACGCGGGACGCCTCTGGACGACCACGGCATTGGAGTATCCCGTGGACGCCAACGAATCGCCGGCGCTGGCAAAGTCGCTGTTCGAACGCGGTGGCCAGGACCGGATCATGGTCTTCGACACGCCGACCGCCCCGGGCCGGCAGAAGGCCCGCACCTTCGCCGAGGGACTGGCCATTCCGTTGGGTGTCCTGCCCTACAAGGATGGCGCCTACGTCCAGTACGGTTCCGAGATCCGCCTGTACCGCGACACCGACCGCGACGGCCGGGCCGACCGACACCAGGCCGTGCTGACCGGCTTCGGGGTCGAGGATTCCCATCTCTTCCCGCACCAGTTCACCCGCGCTCCCGGGAATTGGCTGATGCTCGCCCAAGGGGCCTTCAACAGTTCCAAGGTCCAGTCGCCCGACGGCGGCGTCACGACCTTCAACCGCACCAAGATGGCGCGCTTCCGGCCGGACGGATCCCGCTTCGAGACCATCGGCTGGGGGCCGTGCAACATCTGGGGACTCGTCCTCGACCGCCATGGCGAGGTCTTCATCCAGGAGGCGAACGACCAGGGATGGCCGATCATGCCGTTCCTGCAGGGCGGTTCATATCCGCTCTGCGGCGACGACATCCCGCGTCCCTATTCGCCGCCGTTCCCCAAGACCGGCGAGATCGAGATGGGCGGCACCGGACTCTCCGGACTCGCGCTCTCCGAGGGCTCCGACGCCTTCCCCGCCCCTTGGCGCGACGTCTTCTTCGTCGCCAACCCGATCACGCGGAAGGTCCAGGCCATCCGCGTCCACCGCGGCGCCTCCGCCTCCTCACCCGACGCCTACGGCAACGGCTGGCAACTCGAGCATCTCCCCGACTTCCTCCTCAGCAGCGACCCCTGGTTCCGACCGGTCGCCATGTCGCTCGGGCCGGACGGCTGCCTCTACATCGTCGACTGGTACAACCAGGTCATCTCGCACAACGAGATCCCAAGGACCCACCCCGACCGCGACAAGACCCGCGGCCGCATCTGGCGCGTCCGCCACCAAAGTCAGCCCCACCGGACGAACGTTCCCGACCTCGACCGCGTGCCGGAACGCGACCTCGTCTCCCATCTCGCCGCCGGCAACGCCTGGGAAGGACACGCCGCGTGGCAGGCCATCGTGGACCGTGTCGCCCGCGACCTCATTCCGGCGCTGCGCCGGACGCTTTCCGACCGCAAGGCTTCGCCCGAACACCGGCTGCGCGCCCTTTGGGCCCTGGAGGGTCTCTCCGCCCTCGAGCCCAAGCAGCTCCGGGACGTCTTCGCGGATTCCCGCGGACGTTCGCTCCGGCGGGAAGCCGTCCGCGCCTCGGCCGGTACCGCGCATGCGGCCAAGGACCGGCTCGCCCTCGCCACCCGCGCCCTCGCCGATCCCGACCGCCTTGTGCGCCAGGAAGGCATCCGGGCTTCCGCGACGTTGCTGGCCTCCGATTCCACCCCGGAGTCGATCCGTGTCACCGCCGTCCAAGGCCTGCTCGAGGCCGCCGCGACGAGTCCCATGGGCGACTGGACGAAGGCGCCCGCCTACCACCACGACTTCGAGCGTTACCTCGTCCGGGTGGCCCTTGAACCCCGTTTATCCGAGGTCGCGCTGGCACTTCGAAACCCGAAGCCCGCTCTGTCCACCGAAGCCCGTGCCTTGGCTTCGCTGGTGGTCGCCGGACCTGAGGGCGCCCGCCATCTCGCCCGACTGATTCCCAGCCTCGGACGTCCGTTGACCACGGAGGAACTGCTTCTGGTGGCCCAGGCCGCCGGGGAACCCGCGTCCCGCGCCGCCCTCGAATCCGCCCTCAAGGATCCCGCCATCCTCGAACAGCTCCACGGCCAACGGGCCCGGATCGGACGCCCGGAGTCCCTGCTCCCCCTGCTCACAGACGCCGTCCGGGTTCTCCTCTCCGGTGCGCCGGCTCCGAACACGCTCGATCTCGGACTCCGGCTCATCACGGGTTTCCGACTGACGGGCCTTGATGCCGAACTTGTCCGCATCGCCTCGACCCCGGGAGTTCCGGCTGCGCGACAGGTGGCGGCGCTGCGCGCGTTGAGGGAAACCGGTGCCGCCCCGGTCGAACTGCTCGCCCGCCTCTCGCTGTCACCCGACGATGCCTTGCGCCGCGAGGTGGTCGAGTCGCTGGCCGCATCTCGCTCGGAGGCCGCCCTGCCGGTGCTGCTCCGACTCTGGCCCAACCTCGGGCCGACCCTGCGACGTGGCGTCGTCGACCGCCTCGCCACCACGCCCACCGGCGCCCGGCGTCTCGTCTCCGCGATCGGATCCGGCGAACTGCCTTCCGGCGACCTCGACGGCTATGCGCTCGACCGGCTCGCAGCGGTGCTGCCCCAGGATCCCGAGGTCGCCCGACTGCGCTCCGAACTCGGCGCCACGCTCCGGCCCGTCCTGCGGGTGGACGGTGCCGAAACCGCCCGCGTGGAGGACGAACTCCGCCTCGCCGGCGCCTTCACCGTGGAATCGTGGGTCCGCCTCGAACCCGGACTCAACAACACCGACTCCCTGCTCGGCGGCGCCACCTTGGACCTCAACTTCCACGACTCCCGGTTCCGCGTGTACGTCGGTGCGCCCCACCATGACATCGTCGTCGATCCGCGTCCGGCCACCGCCGAGACCTGGACGCACTTCGCCGTCTCCCGCGACGCCGAGGGCACCTACCGCATCTACCGCAACGGCGAATGGGTCGCCTCCAGCACGGCGAAGGACACACGGGAGATCCTCCAGGCCCGCGTCGCCGGTTCGACCGCGGCCGGCGGCACCGCCGGGGACTTCGCCGAGTTCCGCGTCTGGGACCACGCACGCGGCGCCGACCAGATCCGCGCGACCGCCAACCTCGCGCTCAAGGCCGGCACACCGGGACTGCTCTACCACGGCCAGGGCTCCCGTTGGGGACGTCTGGGCCAAGGCGCCCGCGTGGAACTGACTGCGGACCTCCCGCCGATCTCCACCGAGGCCGAGGCCGCCCGCTTGGAATCCCTCTTCGCTGCGACGCGGGAGAGGATCACCAAACCCGGCGACGCCGCCCGCGGCAAGGCCCTGTTCAATACCGTCTGCGGGGTGTGCCATGCGGTGAACGGCCAAGGCGGCCGCATCGGTCCCGCCCTCGACGGGGCCGGCGCCCATGGGGACGAGGCGCTCCTCAGGAACATCCTCACGCCGAACGCCGCCATGGAGGCCGGCTATCGGCGTTTCCGCGTCGAGACGACCGACGGCGAGGTCCACGAAGGCCTGCTTGCGGCTTCCGATGCGGAATCCCTGACGCTGCGTCAGGCCAACACCGAAGACCGTCGGTTCCCCCAGGCCGAGGTCCGAAAGGCCGGCTTCCTGAAGGGTTCCCTGATGCCGGAAGGCCTGCTCGACGGACTGAAGGACGGAGAGCAGGCCGACCTCTTCAGCTACCTGCGAACCTTGGGCATCGGCTCACGCTGAGGTCGGCAAACACCGGAAACCGCACCCTTCGTGGCCTCGACTATGGATCCCGGCTTCAAGTCACAACGGCCTCAAGTGGATCCCTGCTACGTGAACGTCCTGCTCGACGCCATGGCGGTCGACACACTCGACACCTGCGGCGTCCACTTCGGCACGACCGGCGGCCAGGTTTATTGCCCGCGCGACGGCGGCGACTCGTGGCAGGCCATCGCCAGCCACCTGCCGCCGGTGCTGTCGGTGGAGGTGCAGACGTTGCCGTGAGGCGGCTGAAGAAGAACGCAGACGAAGCCAACGCATCTTCATGATCACTCCACGTGACGAAGACTATCAGCAGACGAAACTCATCAAGAAGACAGGTGCTTCGCTTGAATCACCATTTAAGGAACTGGCCGATTGGATTGATGCACACTACGGAATCCGTGTTCTTGTGGTTCGAGGTCGCCGACTTCGACGCCGCTGTGGCTCGTGCCGCCGAATTGCGGGCCCCGGTCGTCCTCCCGCGTCACCGCAATCCGCCCGACTGCGACAGCGGGCCGAACCATTGGGAAATCTGGCTGCGCGATCCCGACGGAACCGCCGACGGAACCTGGAAGCCGGGACCACCGTCAGGCCGCTGACTCATGGAACCCACGCCTCTTCCTTTCGACGCCCCGCTGGATCGCTACGAGCAGCAGGCCGATTCGATTCTGGCCGCGTTCCGCGCGGGCGACCCCGAAACGCTGACTTGCTTCAAGCACCGACTCCCGCGCTTCCTCAGAGCGGACGTTCCTTGGCTTCCCGGGGATCTTTCCAACACCGAGGTCGCCGCCACTCCACTCGAGGTGGATGACGCCCGCATGGCGCTCGCGCGCCGCTACGGTTTCCGGGATTGGGGGGCATTGGCGGAACATGTCGGGGCCGTCACCCAGGAGGGTTCCCCGGTCCACCGCTTCGAGGCCGCCGTCGATGCCGTGGTTGCGGGCGACCTGGCAACCTTGGAGCGTCGGTTGTGCGCCGACCCGGAACTGGTGTGCGCCCGGTCCCGACGGGTGATGCACTTCGAGCCCCCGGTTCATGGGGCGACGCTGCTCCACTACGTGGCCGCCAACGGCGTGGAAGGTTATCGCCAGCGGACGCCGCCGAACGCGGTTGAGGTTGCGAGGATGCTGCTGGGCGCCGGGGCGGAGGTGGACGCCTTGGCAAACCTGTATGGCGGCCAGTGCACGACGATGAGCCTGCTGGTTTCGAGCTGCCACCCCGCAAAGGCCGGCCTGCAGGTCAACCTGGTGGAAACGCTGCTGGATCATGGTGCCTCCATTGAAGGCGTGGGCACGGGCCGTTGGGTGTCGCCGCTCATGACCGCACTCGTGTTTGGCTACGAGGACGCCGCCGAGGTCCTCGTACGGCGGGGTGCGCCGGTGGACGACCTGGCATTGGCGGCAGGTTTGGGAAGGTTGGAAGACACCCGCCGGATGCTGCCTGCGGCGGATCCGGAAAGCCGGCATCGGGCGTTGGCCCTCGGTGCCCTGCTGGGCCGCACGGAGACCGTCCGGTTGCTGCTGGACGCAGGCGAGGATCCCAACCGGAACAATCCCGAAGGCATGCATTCCGGCGCGACGCCGCTGCACCATGCCGCCCTTCATGGCCATCGGTCGGTGGTGGAACTGCTGGTCAACCGCGGTGCACGACTGGATCTCAAGGATTCCACCCATCGGGGTACCCCCTTGGCATGGGCCGAACACGCCGGGCAGCGCGAAATCGCCGATTTCCTGCGGGCGCACTTGGCATAGATGCCGACCAAGGGCTGCCCGTGCCATTCCGATCCATGTGGTCCTGCCTTACCACCTCCGCAACCTCGCCCGTGTGGGCGAGGAGGTCGCCCTGAACGTGCCCGAGCCGGTCACCATCGCGGCGACGCTCGACGCCTTGGAGGCGCGTTTCCCTATGTTGCGCGGCACCATCCGCGACCACGGCACGCGGAAACGCCGGCCGTTCATCCGCTTCTTCGCCTGCGAGGAGGACCTGTCACTGGAACCTGCCGACACCGTTCTGTAGGACGTCGTCGTCGCCGGCACCGAACCCTTCCTCGTGGTCGGTGCCATGGCCGGCAGCTGACGTTCTGCGGGGATTCTCCGCGGCGTCACACCGGCCCCCACCGCGGCGAATCCGATGGGCCGAGGAGTGGCGTTCTCCCACCGAGCTGGGGCTCCAGCAGATCCCGATTTCTCGTTTTCCAAACTCCTTCCGGCTCGGATCTTCTCCTTCGCACAACGCCACCACACCCCTCCCTGCATTCATGCCCAACTACGTCGACGGCTTTGTCATGCCTCTCCCCACCAAGAATCTCGCCGCCTACAAGGCCATGGCCGGCAAGGCGGGGAAGATCTTCAAGGAACACGGCGCCCTCGACTACTGGGAGTGCGCGGGGGACGACATGGAAGGCAAGGGCATGCACTCCTTCACACGTATGACCAAGGCCAAGCCGGAGGAGACCGTGATCTTCGCTTGGGTCGTCTACAAATCCCGCAAGCACCGCGACCAGGTGAACGCCAAGGTGATGTCCGACCCGCGCCTCACTGCGATGTGCGACCCGAAGAATCCGCTCTTCGACTTCAAGAAGATGGCCTACGGCGGCTTTGCCGCGATCGTCCACCGGTGACCGACGCCGCCCTGGCGTGTTCCGTAGGGTCACCCTGATGGCGGTCGGGGCGCCGGATCCGCGAACGAGGATGCGATCACCGGTGGGTTCACAGTTCCATTTCGGGAATCAAACTGCGTTTGCCTCCTTCACAAGCGGCCTTTCGGCCTTGCGTGCCGATCCGCCCTGCATCGCTCCGCGTCAGGGACGCGGGTGATGCGCCTCGTGCACCTCGCGCAACCGTTCCGGGGCCACGTGGGTGTAGATCTCCGTCGTCGAGACGCTGGCATGTCCCAGGAGCTCCTGGATCACCCGTAGGTCCGCACCGTTGGCCAACAGGTGCGTCGCGAAGCTGTGGCGGAGCATGTGCGGCGTGACCGGCCTTTCGATCCCCGCGAGTCGCACCGCGTCCTTGATGCGCTTCCACAGGGTCACGTGGGCGAACGGCATTCCGCGTGAGGTGAGGAAGAGGAAGGACGGCGACCGCGGGCGGACCAACTGGGGTCGCAGGGAAAGATAACGCCGCAGCGACTCCAACGCCCGGCGCCCCACCGGTACCACCCGTTCCTTGTCCCCCTTGCCCACAACCGTGAGGAAGCCCGCGTCGAGGTGGACGTGCTCGATGCGGAGCGAACGCAACTCGGCCAACCGCAGCCCGCAGGCGTAGGCGGTCTCGAGAATGGCATGGGTGCAGGCGCTGGCCGGGGTCCATTGCGGCGGCGGTTGCAACAGGCGGTCCACCTCCTCCATCGGCAACGCCTTCGGCACCTGCTTCCAACGCCGCGGCAGGCTGAGGTTCTCCGCCGGATCCACCTCGACGAATCCCTCGTCGTTCAGGAACCGGAAGAACGAGCGGATCGCCGCGACCTGCAGGTAGAGGCTCGACGGACTCAGCCGCGCCTCGGTCTTGAGGCCGGGTTCCTCCGAAGGCCTTGTGCGCTCGTGCTCGAGGAACGCCGTGAGCCGGGCGGTGTCGACCTGCGTCCATGCCGTCACGGAACACGTCCCGAGCCAACGGCAGAGCCGCAGGAGCAGCATCGAGTAGGTGCGCTGGGTCTGGATCGACAGACCCCGCTCATGGCGCAGATGCACCAGATACTCCTCGACCAGCGGTTCAAGCACGACGCCATCGTCCGCCAAGCGGCCCGCCGCGTCCATCCGCGAGGTCCGGCCCTCCCCCAGGGGCTTTCCTCCGAAGCCCATCGGCGGTACACCCCTTCCATGCCGTCCCTCCGACTCCGCTTCCGCCTCGGCCTGCTCACGATCCTGATCCTGTCGGCCACACGGCTCCCGGCCGAGGAGGTCCTGAGGATCGGCCTCATTGGTCTCGACACCTCCCACGCGACGGCCTTCACCGAGATCCTCAACAACACCAACGCCAAGGACCACGTCGCCGGCGCCCGGGTCGTCGCGGCCTTCCCGGGCGGCAGCCCGGACATCGAATCCAGCATCAGCCGCGTCGCCGGCTACACGGCCACCGTCCGGGACCAGCACGGCGTCCGCATCGTGGATTCGATCCCCGAACTCTGCCGGACCGTGGACGCGGTGATGCTCCTGAGCGTGGACGGCCGCCCTCACCTCGAACAGGCGCGGCCGGTCATCGCCGCCAAACGGCCGTTGTACATCGACAAGCCGATGGCCGGATCGCTGCGCGACGTCCTGGAGATCTTCCGTCTCGCCGAGGCGGCCAAGGTCCCGGTCTTCAGCTCCAGCTCCCTCCGCTTCGGGAAATCCACCCTCGCCGTCCGCTCCGGATCCATCGGCACCGTGACCAACGCCTGGTGCGGCAGTCCCGCCGCCCTTGAGAAGACGCACCCCGACCTCTTCTGGTACGGCGTCCACGGATGCGAGGCGCTGTTCACCGTCATGGGAACCGGCTGCGAATCCGTCCGACGTGGGAAGACCGACCTGGGCACGATCCGCACCGTGGGCACGTGGCGTGGGGGACGGACCGGGAGCTTCCACGAGGTGAAGGGCTACTCCGGCAAGGCCTCGGGGACGATGGGAACGGCCGATGTTGGGGCCTACGAGGGCTACGCGCCGCTGGTGGCCGAAGCGGTGCGGTTCTTCCGGACCGGTATCGCCCCGGTGTCGCCGGCCGAGACGATCGAACTCTTCGCCTTCATGGAGGCGGACCACGAAAGCGCCCGTCGCGACGGCGCCGAGGTGCGGCTCGCCGACATGCTGGACCGGGCGCGTCGATCGGCTCATTGAGTTGTCCGATTGCCTTGGACCCGCCGGCTTCCCCTTGCCCGGCATCCGTCCACGCGCTTTGCTTTCGGGCGTCCCGGTCGTCCGGCGCAACCATTCGGCTGTGTCGGTGTTGGTGTCCGGGACGTCATCCAGTTTCTAGAGACCGCCATGAAGATCCGCACCCAATCCCGAAGCGCCCTCTATCGCGCCGCCTTCACCCTCGTCGAGGTCATGATCGCGGTCATGATCGTGGGTCTTCTGACCATGATCGCCGTCCCGAACGTGAAGAAGTTCATGGAGACGGGTAAGTACAACGCGATCCTCGCCAACCTGAAGGCGATCGAGCTGGCCAAGACCACCTGGCAGAACGAGAACCGCAAGCCCGACACCGCCGAACCGACCCAGGACGAGCTGGCCCCGTACTTCCAGGGCAGCAAGTTCCCCAACTCGGTCATGGGCGAGACCTACAACATCGGCAACTGCACGGACTCGGCACGCCCCACCGCCACCACGCCTTCGAAGATCCGGAACATCGAGGCCGGCGGATTGATCACCTTGGCCGACCAGTGAAGTGAGGGTTTCCCAACACCCCGAGAGCGGCCCGGACACGCGTCCGGGCCGTTCCCGTTTCCAGGACCGTCCCAACGTCGGTCGGAGCCCTTTCGATCGGCTGACAGCGATCCTGCTGGCCCTGTGGGGCTTCCTCGCCGCTCCCGGGCCACTGTTGGCCGTCGAGGGTGGGCCGGTCGTCGATGCCCGCGGCACGTTGGCCCGTGACGGTCGGCCGTACCGGGCAATCGGGGTCAACGGCTACGACCTGTTCGTCCGGACGCTGGCCGATCCCCGGGCCACCAACCGGCTCGACGCGTTCTTCGAGCCGTTGGCCCGGCTGGGGATCCCCTTCGTTCGCTTCTCCGCCTGCGGCTACTGGCCCAAGGACTGGACGCTGTTCCGCACGCAGCCCGAAGCGCACGCGGCCCGGTTCGACGCCGTGATCGCGGCGGCCCGCCGACATGGCGTGGGACTGATCCCCAGCCTGTTCTGGCATCATCCAACCCTGCCGGACCTCGTGGGTGAACCCGTCTCCGCCTGGGGGGATCCGGCCTCCCGCACCCATCGCGAGATGCGCCGCTATGTCGAAGCGATGGTGGCGCGGCACCGGGACGACCCGACGATCTGGGCCTGGGAACTCGGCAACGAGTTCAACCTCGCAGCCGACCTGCCCAATGCGTCGGAACACCGTCCTCCGGTGGTGCCCGACCTCGGGACACCCACGAGACGAACTGCCCTCGACGAACTCACCCACGCCCAGGTGCGGACCGCGCTGAAGGCCTTCGCCGTTGAGATCCGACGGCTTGAATCCGGCCGCAAGCCGATCCTCTCCGGCCACGCCTTCCCACGCCCCTCCGCCTGGCATCAGGAACGGGAACGCTCCTGGACCCGCGACATCCCGGAACAGTTCGCCGAGGTCTTCCTCGCCGACCATCCGGATCCTGTGTCGATGCTGAGCGGACGACTCTACGAGGAATCCGACCTCGACCGGCTTCCGATGGCCATGGAACGGTCACGGCACGGGCGGAAGCCGCTGTTTATCGGCGAATTCGGCGTTCCCGGTCCCCTGGACGCCGCGAAGAAGGCGCGCTTCGTCCGCATGCTCGACCGCATGGAAGAGCTGGGCGTGCCCCTCGCGGCGGTGTGGGTGTACGACTATCCCGGCCAGTCCGAAGACTGGAGCATCACGCCGTCCAACCGGCGTTTCGAACTGCTGGAACTGGTCGCCGAACGCAACCGGCGCCTCGCGAAACCGTGATCCCGTGGATCGGCTATCAAAGCGAGGGAGACCTCACGCCAATTCGCAAAGTCGCCAAACGAGGATCGGATTCGGAGACGGGATGGCAGCAGGACCCACCTTTGGTTCCGTAGTACCCGAGCCTCCCTTCCCGTCTCTTTGCGGCTTTGCGGCTTCGCGTGCGGCTCCCCTCCCCTCGGCGTCGGTTCACGCGGTGGCCGCCACGGTCGCGGCGACATCCCCGACCGACTCGGCCCGGCTGGCGAGGTTCTTCACCTTCACCGTCATGGTGCCTTCCGGTCCGGCCTCGATCTTCGCGGTGAACCGCGCGCCAAGCTCGAGGGCCCGCTTGAACTGCTTGTCGGACTTGGCCGGCGTAAGGCTGTACTCGACCACCCGGCCCGCTTCCCGCAGCGCCTGGACGAGACCCAGCGAAGCCGCCCGGAGCGACTCGTCCTCGACCATCACCAGGACGTCCACGCCCGCGGTGAACTTCGGGAGCTTGCCCCGGGACTTCAGCAGCTCGAGAAGGACGACGTCGCCCATGCCGAAGCCCAGAGCCGGTAGGTCCACCTTGCCGTGGCTCAACAGCTTGACCAACTGGTCGTAGCGGCCGCCACCGGCGATCGCCCGGAACTCGCCCTTCCGGTCGAAGGCCTCGAAGACCACGCCCGTGTAGTAGGCCAGGCCGCGGATCACGTAGTAGTCCACCTTCAGGTAGCCGCCGAGACCGCGGGCCTCCAGGTTCCGGATCAGTTCCGAAAGCTCGGGCGTCGGTTCCGCGGCCGCGATGAAGGACTGGACGTCGTCATACGAGATCCCCAGCGGCTGGAGCTTCTTGGCCGAGACCTCGGGATCCTCGCGCTCGACCTTGTCGATGACCTGGTAGAACTCGTACTCGTGGGCCGGATCCCCGCCGCGCGAGGCGAAGAACCGCTGCCATGCCTGACGGCTGCTCAGGCGGATGACGAAGTCCTCCTCGGTGAGACCGAGGGAACGCAGCGTGTCCACCAGCAGGGCCACGATCTCGGCGTCGGCCGCGATGTCGGCCTCGCCGTAGATGTCGCAGTTGAGCTGGAAATGCTCCCGGAGCCGTCCCTTCTGCTGCTTCTCGTACCGGAACAGCTGGGGCATGGAGAACCACTTGATCGGCTTCTTGTAGGCCCGCTCCGACGACGCGACCATGCGCGACACGGTCGGGGTCATCTCGGGCCGCATCGAGACGGCGCGCTCGCCCTTGTCGACGAAGTTGAAGAGCTGGCCGACGATCTCGGCGCCGGACTTGGCGGTGTACAGCTCCAACGGCTCCAACGGCGGACCGTCGAACTCGCGGAATCCGTAGCGACGCGCGGTGGACCTCCAGGCGTCGAAGATGTGCTGGCGCGCGTCGCAGGACCAGGCGTCCTTGTGCGGCAGCGGCTCGGGATAGAATTCGCGGAAACCGGGGAGGCATTCCATAGGGCCGGCCATTCAAGCCGCTTCCACCAGAGGGCCGCAAGCCCGCTGCCATCGCTCCCCGACCCGCCCCCGACATTCCGGAGTTGCCCGTCGTCCCAGGTCTCAAAGAATTCCTCGATGAATCCGGCCCGGCTGGTCTCGACCATTCAAGGAATGAATGCCTCCATCAAACTCGCCGCGCTCTTCGCCCTCATCGGAGTCGCCGGTTGCCAGAACGAGCCCAACCCGAGGTCCCAGCCCAACGAGAACGCCATCGCCGGCGGATGGTCCAAGGTGTCGGCCCAGGACGAAAACGTCCGCAAGGCCGCCGAGGCCGCGGTCAAGTCCGCCTCCACAAGCTTGGGCAAGCCCGTGACCTTGGTCTCCGTCGACGAGGCCTCGCAGCAGGTCGTGGCCGGGATGAACTACGCCCTCAAGCTGACGGTGAAGGTCGGCGGCACGACGCAGAAGGCGGAAACGACGGTCTGGTGGCAGGCATGGCGGCCGGTTCCCTTCGAGATGACCGATTGGTCATTCCAAAGTGGTCGGTAGGAGAGCCCCCTTTGGATGCGCGGGAGCGTCCTGGAGTGCGGGAGTCCGCTCGCGCTTTGGGAGAGGACACGGATTCCACGGATTCATCCGGATCCACAGCGACTGTCGTTTCGAGGGAAGTCCCCTTCCTACCCAAACCCCGAAAACGCCAAAGCCGGGTCCCTGTCTCGCAGGCACCCGGCTTTGCGGTAAGTCCTCCCGGACTCAGGCCTTCCAGCCGTGGTTCTCCCGGACCTGGATCATCGAAGCGAGGATGTGGTTCCAGGTCTCCTGCTTGCCCATGACGTCGTTGGGGAACATGCAGCCGTCCCAGCAGATGTGCTGGAACTTCTTGGTCACCTTGCCCGCGTCGTCCCGCAGCCAGTAGCCGGCGTCGCGGGCGATGTTCAGCTTGCCGTTGGGATCGGTGGCGAGGCAGTGCTTGCCGGTCTTCTCGTGGTCGCCGGAGCCCTTCACCGTCGCGTCGTTCTGGGCGACGTGGAAGTCGATCGTCCAGGGCCGCAGCGCCGCGGTCATCTTCTTCATCGCCTTGTGGAAGGCCTCCGGTTCCCAGTGGAACTTCTCCGGCACGATCCGGTGCGCGGCCGGCGCGTTGTAGCCGAGGGTGTAGAGGAGCGTGTGGGCCATGTCCGCCTGGAAGCCGACCACCTTGGGCATGCCGGTCTCTTCCAACGTCTGGATCATGTACTTCCAGGAGTGCATGCCGCCCCAGCAGATCTCGCCTTCGGCGGCGAGCCGTTCGCCGTGTTCCTTGGCCACCTTGCCGCCCTCACGGAAGGTCTTGGCGATGAGCTTCGTGTTGCCCTTCGGATCGGCGTCCCATGCGGTCACGCTCGCCGCGGTGTCGATGCGGACGACGCCGTACGGACGGACCCCGAGTTCGCGGAGCCGCTTGGCGATACGGCAGGCCTTGCGCACGGAGGTCACCCAGTTCGCACGCTGCTCCTCGTTGCCCATCGCCGAACCGTCGAACCACACCGGCGCCACCACCGAGCCCACCACGAACCCACGCGAACGGATCTTGTCCGCGAGGGCCTTGATGCCGTCGTCGCTGATGTCGATGTCGACGTGCGGGTTGTAGAGGAACAGGTCCACGCCGTCGAACTTCACGCCGTTCACCTCCGCCTTGGCAGTGAGGTCCAGCATCGTGTCGAGGTCGATGGACGGCTCGGCACCAGGACCGCCCTTGCCGACGAGGCCGGGCCACATGGCGTTGTGGAGCTTGGGGAAGTTGTTGGCTGCCGGGACGGCGGCCTTCTTCGAGGGGGCTTTGCTCATGGAGGTGAACCAAACCATCGAAAGCGACGGCCGGCCAATCAAGCGCATTTGCCGCCAAACCACCCCTCTTCGGGGTGAGGTCCGACTTCGCACCCTTCGTACCCGTGGTTGCGAAGCCCGGCTTCATGTCACGGCGGCGTATGGCGGATCTCCTTCCCGCCCCGGCGGCTTCGCGGCATTGCGTGCCGATCCCTATCGAACCTTTCCGGCTACGGCGCGGCACCGAAGTCCACGGCGACCTTCCATCCGTCCCGGGTCTTCCTCCATACGGTCAGGTAGCGGCCGGTCCTTGGCCCCTTCGGTGTGACGACCTGGAAATCGCCCCAGGTCCAACCCAGCCCACCGGACTGCTCGCCGGCCCGCGGCGTCCATGTCATTTCCCCACGTCCCAAACCGGCAAGCTCCTTCACCAGGGATTCGCGGCCCTCGATGTTGGGGCCGGTCGGCTCGATCCGAAGCGAACGCGCGTCCGCGAAGCGGCCGTACGCGACGGAAGGTCCCTCGGCCGCGGCCAACCGCGCGAACGCCCGGTCGGCCTCCAAGGCCGTGTCCGCGACCGGCTTGCCTGCCGGCAGACGCGTGCAGCAGCCGGCGAAAACGATGGAGACGAGGAGCGCGGGGAGCGCGAAGCGGAGACGATTCATCGATGGGTCGGATGGAAGACGAAGTAAGGGTGCAGTCCTGGGCTCAGCCGGCGTTCTCCACGGGCAAGGCGCTGATCTCGAGCATCCGCTCGATCGGCCGACGCGCCCGGGCGATGATCTCGGGAGACAGGACCACCTCCGGGCCGCCCTGCTGCATGCAGGCGTGCAGCTTCTCGAGCGTGTTCATCTTCATGAACCGGCATTCGTTGCAGGCGCAACGGTCGGTCGGTGCCGGGATGAAGTTCTTGCCCGGGCACTCCTTCTTCAACCGGTGCAGCATGCCGGCCTCGGTGGCGATGATGATGTCCACCGCGGAGGTCTTCCGGCACCACTGCACCATCTTCTCGGTCGAGCACACCTCGTCGGCCAACATGCGGACCGCCTTCGGGCACTCGGGATGGGCCACGACCGGCGCTCCTGGGAACTGTTGGCGGATCCGCGTGATCGCCTGGTGCGTCCACTCGACATGCACGTAGCAGTCGCCCTTCCACAGCGTCATCGGACGTCCGGTCTGCTCCATCACCCAGCCGCCCAGATTCTCGTCCGGAACGAAGAGGAGGTCCCTGTCCTTCGGCGCGTGCTCGACGATCTTCACCGCGTTGCCGCTGGTCACGATGCAGTCGCTCAACGCCTTCACCTCGGCCGAGCAGTTGATGTAGGCGATCGTGTAGAAGTTCGGGTTCGTGTCCTGCAAAGCCTTCAGCTTCGGCGCCGGACAGCTCGCCTCGAGGGAACACCCGGCGTCGAGGTCGGGCAGGATCACCTTCTTCGACGGATTCAGGATCTTTGCCGTCTCGGCCATGAAGTGCACGCCGCAGAACACGATGACGTCCGCCTCGGTCTTCGCCGCCTGCTGCGACAAACCGAGCGAGTCGCCCACGAAGTCCGCCACGTCCTGGATCTCGGGCACCTGGTAGTTGTGCGCGAGGATCACCGCGTTCATCGACTTCTTCAGCGCGAGGATCTCGCGGGACAGGAAGTCCAACCGCTCGGGCGGCACGGGACGACGGACGAGGGATGGCTGGACCTCCGACGCATTGAACATGGGACGCAGGCTAGGACCGGACGCCGGTCCTGCCAAGCGCGTCACCACCACGTCTCCGGGCGCCCCGCCTCCACCGGGCGAGCTTGCGGACACGGTTCCACGGACAGACGATGCCGGGACTCCGATGTCCGAAGGCCCGATCCAGTCCAACGTCCGACCGCACCTGCGGCGACTGGGCCTCTATGGAGGCTCATTCGACCCGGTGCACCTCGGCCATCTCCTGGTGGCCACCGCGGCGATGGAGGAGTTGCGGTTGGACCGGCTCGTCTTCATCCCGGCGGGCCGGTCCCCGTTCAAGCCGGGCCTCGAACCGGCTCCGCCGGAACGGCGCGCCGCGCTCCTGAGGCAGGCGTTGGCCGGGCGCACCCGGATGGAGGTCGACACGCTGGAGATCGACCGCGGCGGCGTCAGCTACAGCATCGACACGGTGCGCGAGTTCCAGCGGAGACATCCGCAGGCGGAACTCTTCTGGCTCATCGGCGCCGACCACGTGGCGAAGCTCGACGAATGGCGCGAAGCGGCGGCCTTGGCGGCGGCGGTGACGTTCCTCGTGATCCCACGCCCCGGGGAACCCGCCGTCGAACGGGGCGGTCCATGGCGCCTTGTGCACCTGCGCGGATGGCCGCTCAAGGTCTCCTCCTCCGAGATCCGTTCCCGTGTGAAGGACGGGCTTCCCATCGACCATCTGGTGCCGCCGGGAATCGACGAGGCGATCCGATCCCACGGCCTCTACCGCACCTCGCACGCCTCCTGAAGCCCGAAGCCCGAAGCCCGACCTCAGCGTCTCTTCGTGAGTTCCGTCTTCGCCCGATGGACGGCTCCGGCTCAGCGCGATCCGGAATCCGACAGGGCGTTGATCGCGTTCGCGGCGTAGCCCGCACCGAAGCCGTTGTCGATGTTCACCACCGTCAGGCCGCTGGCACACGAGTTCAGCATCCCCAGCAACGCCGTCAGGCCGCCGAAGTGGGAACCGTAGCCGACGCTGGTCGGGACACCGATGATGGGACGTCCCACCAATCCGCCGACGACGCTGGGCAGGGCGGCCTCCATTCCGGCCACCACGATCACCACGCGGGCCGCCTGGATCTCGGGCAACCGCGCGAAGAGCCGGTGGATTCCGGCGACGCCGACGTCGTAGATGCGCCGGACCGGATTCCCCATGAACTCGGCGGTGATGGCGGCCTCCTCGGCCACCGGCAGGTCGCTGGTGCCGGCGGCGACCACCGCGATCTCGCCGGAGCGCGGCTTCAGCGGGGAGGTTTCCAGCGTGAGGCAACGCGCCGCCGCGTGGTGGACGCCGGCGGGGAATCGTTCCAGGAAAAGCCGTGCATGCTCGGGGCCGACCCGGGTGACCAGGACGCGGTTGTCGACACCCACCAACTTCTCGGCGATGGCGACCACCTGCTCGGGCGTCTTCCCGGCGCCGTAGATCACCTCCGGAAACCCCTTGCGGAGGGTGCGGTGAAGGTCGACCGCGGCGAAGCCGAGTTCCGAAACCGGGGCCGATTGAAAGGCCCTCAGCACCGAGTCGCGGTCGGTTTCGCCACGTTGGAATCGGTCGAGCAGTTCGGCGGCTTGGACGGGGGTCATGGGTCTGGAAAAGCGGCGTCAAAGCTTCGTCCGGTCCCACGGTCTGGGCAACCGCCAAACCCAACGTCAGGGTTTTGGCGAGGTCTCCGGAAAACTTTCGCCCGGATTCCGAAGCTGGGGCACTCTCCGACCATGTCGTTGCTGCGCACGCCGTTGTTCGAATCCCACCAGAAGCTCGGAGGAAAGCTGATCGAGTTCGGCGGTTGGGAGATGCCGGTCCAGTACACCTCCATCGTCGATGAACACCAGACGGTCCGCACCGCCGCGGGGGTCTTCGACATCTGCCACATGGGCGAGGTGTGGGTCGAAGGTCCGGAAGCCGCCGCCTTCCTCAACGGGACCTTCACCAACAACGTCACGAAGCTCGCCCCGGGCCTGGGCCAGTATTCCCAGATGTGCACCGAGGCGGGCGGCACGGTGGACGACCTCTACGTCTACCAGACAGCCCCGCAACGGTATCTGCTGATCATCAACGCCAGCCGGATCGCCGACGACTGGGCGTGGCTCCAGGCCCGCCTGGAGGCGTTCGCCGGCAAGGCCGGGGTCTCGATGCGGAACGTCTCCGACACCACCGGAGCCATCGCCATCCAGGGACCTGCCGTCTCCGGATTCATCGACACCCTCATCCCCGGCGCGCCCGTCGGCGGGACTCCGGTGGCCACCGCCTCCGGATTGAAGAAGAACCAGATCGCCTGCTGGCGGATCGACGATGCCGACGTCTGGGTCGCGCGCACCGGCTACACAGGCGAGGACGGCTTCGAGATCGTGGCCGACGCGTCACGCATCCTCGCGCTGTGGGAGCGGACGCTTCAGGTCGGTGCCGCCGCGGGCATCAAGCCTTGCGGCCTCGGGGCCCGGGACACCCTTCGAACCGAGGTCTGCTTCCCGCTGTACGGACACGAACTCGATCTCCAGACGTCCCCGATCGAGGCCGGCCTGGGGTTCTTCGTGGCCTTCGACAAAGGCGAATTCGTCGGACGCACCGCGTTGCTGGCGCAGAAGGAGCAGGGAGCGGCGAAGCGTCTGGTGGCGTTCCGCATGGCCGGCAAGTCCGCCCC
>JAIXUV010000163.1 GCA_027483345.1 Verrucomicrobiales bacterium
CCGCTGCGGCTCAGGCCTCGGAGGACGGCGACGGGGACGGCGGCGGGTACTCGCCTTCCCAACGGGCCATGACGGCGGTGGCGAGGCAGTTGCCGACCAGGTTCACGGTGGTGCGCGCCATGTCCATCAGCTCGTCGACGCCGATGATCAGCAGGATGCCCTCCAGCGGCAGGTCGAAGCTGACCAGCGTTCCGGCGAGGATCACCTGGGAGGCGCGGGGGATCCCGGCCATGCCCTTCGAGGTCAGCATCAGGGTCAGCATCAGCGTGACCTGCTGTCCGACCGAGAGGTCCTTGCCGGCGGCCTGGGCGATGAAGATCGAGGCCACGGCGAGGTAGAGCGTGGAGCCGTCGAGGTTGAAGGAATAGCCGAGCGGCATCACGAAGCTGACGATCCGCTTGGGCACGCCGAACGACACGAGACGCTTCATGGCGTCGGGCATGGCGGCGTCGGAGGAGGTCGTCGTGAAGGCGAGGAGGATCGGTTCCTTGAGCAGGCGGAGGAACTTCATCACCGGCACGCGGGCCCAGAGCGCGGCCGGCAGCAGCACCAGCACGCAGAAGACCGCGAGGGCGGCGTAGAGGGTGCCGATGAGGTGGGCGAGGTTGATCAGGACCTTCAGGCCGCTGTGTCCGACGGTGTAGGCCATGGCGGCTCCGATGCCGATCGGGGCGAAGTTCATCACCAGCGCGGTGAACTTGAACATGACCTCGGCCAGCGACTCGCAGAACCGGAGCATCGGTTCACGCGGTCCTTCCGGCACCTGGGCGAGGGCTACGCCGAAGACGAGCGCGAAGAAGACCACCTGGAGGACGTCGTTGGCCGCGGCGGCCGCGAAGAAGCTCTTCGGCACGATGTGCTCGATGATCCCGGCGAAGGTGACCTTGGTGGACGTCACCGTGGTCGCGGCGGAACCGGCGGCCGGAAGGACGACCCCGACGCCGGGCTTGGAGAGGTTCACGGCCACCAGGCCGATCACCAGCGCCGCCGTGGTCACGATCTCGAAGTACACGATCGAGCGGAACCCGAGCCGGCCCACCGCCTTGAGGTCGCCGCTGTGGCCGGCGATCCCGACCACCAGGGTGCTGAACACCAAGGGCACCAGGATGCACTTGATCATGTTCAGGAAGACGTTCGAGACGACCTTCAGCTCCTGGGAGGGGCCGGGAAAGGCGTAGCCCAACGCCACGCCGCCGATCATGGCGACGAAGATCCAGTGGGTGAGGGAAATGCTCCGGAGGGTTCGCCACATCGCGTGGCCAGCTTCGCCGCAAGGGCGACGACGAGACAAGCGGGCGGTTGTCGAAGTGGCCGGAACCGGCACGGATTCCGACATTCCACGGCCGCGCGGCCGCCGCTACCTTCCCGCCGTGCCACCGAAGAGACAGTACCGCAACATCGCCCTGGTGGGGTTCATGGGTGTGGGGAAGTCCACGGTCGGGCAGATCCTCGCGTCGAACCTGGGATTCGAGTTCGTGGACACGGACCGCGTCATCGAGTCCGCCACCGGCCGTCGGATCGCGGACATCTTCGCCCAGGATGGGGAACCGGCGTTCCGGGCGCTGGAGTCCTCGTTGGCGACCCAGCTCGAGGCCCGTTCCGGACTGGTGATCTCGACCGGCGGCGGCTTCGTGGTGAACCCGGCCAACCTCGAGTCGTTGCGCCGCCATGCGCTGGTGGTCTGCCTGTGGGCTTCGCCGGGAGTGATCCACGAACGGGTTCGGCATCAGAGCCATCGTCCCCTGCTGCAGACCCCGGACCCCCAGGCCAAGATCGCCGAACTGCTCGAGAAGCGGCGTCCCGCGTACCAGGAATCGGACATCCTCGTGGGTGTCGATTTCCGCAGCGCCTCGGAGACCGCCCGGCAGGTGGCCAACAGCTTCCGTCGGCTCCAGTCCGAATCGGATGGCCACGCGGCGTCCACCGGCGGACGGGCTCCCTAGCGGTCCGCTTCGTCCGCATCGAACCTCGGCCCGGCCCATTAGGGACACGTTCCTAAGCTGCCCGTCCCCAAGCTGCCGATCCGGGACGTGCTGGCAAGGTGCTCTACTGGACGTGGGTCCTGTGCAGCTGGTTGGGCTGTCCCTTCAGTGAAATCCGTGTCTCACCAATATAGCGCGAGCGGACGGCTCGGTAGGACGTGTCCCCAATCAAGGTCTGATTTCGTGCCGAAAAATCGACTGACCGAAATATCACTTTGCAGTCGCCTCCGCCTGCTTGAATGCCAAATCCATTTGATCTTCAGAAGGCCAAGAAGATCGCATCGGCGGAGGAAAGCCGCCGTCACAATACCCGGTAATAGTATAAGCAGCTTCTCTTCGAACGGTCGTGTAACGTCGAATGCGAAAGGGTGATTTAATCCCAGTGGTAACGCCAGCGGACGGGCAACGATCTTCCTTATACTTGGAGAGCACTTTCACATCTTTGACATCGATCCAGTTTGTGACGCCATTCAAAGGTGCAAAAACCGTCAATTCCCACGGCCCTTCTGAACCTGCAAACCAACTCTCCCGTTTCAGCAGCATCAAAAACCTTTCTGGATTCTACCGCCATCTTCCACGTTCCAACTCCAATCGCATGTTCCAGGTAGACGGTTTCGAATCACACCCCGCGATCAACAGGGCAAGAACAACAACTCGATACATTCTTGTTGCATTCAATAGCTTAGGCATACGGGCGGTCTGTGTTTACCTTTGCCGGAAGGCGGGCAGGAGACGTGTCCCTTGTTGCTTCTGTCAGGGCAAGGGGGGCCCCGTGACCCACTGACAATGTGGTTGCCGGAGCCAAACTGAAGCAATCACCGTCCCCTTCAAACCGCCGTTTGCCCATGTTCGCCAAACTTGCCCAACACGCCCGTGCGTTCCTGTTTGCCTGCGTTTGCGCCATCGCCGCGCGGGCCGATCAGGTCGCGTCCCAGACCCACGCCGGAGTGACCTACGTCCTGATGGCTTCGCCCAACGAGATCCGTCGCTATGACCTCGCCGCGAAGTCGTTCCTGCCGGCGCTGGCGTTGACCAACGAACCGACGGCTTTCCTGGTGGATGACTCGGGCATTTACGTCGCGTTGGGGCGACAGGTCAACCGGCGCTCGTTGTCCGGCGGCACGCCCACGCACTTGGCCAACGCCTCCGCCCCGGTGAGGTCCCTCCTGGCGTGGAACAACCTTCTCTACTTGGTCTTTCCGGCCTATCCCTACGGCAACTTCCTCAGCGTGGACAAGGCGTCCGGGATGATCCGGGGCACGGCGCAATTCACCTACGACGCCTACATTGGCGCCAGCATCTCCGCGACGCTGGGCAAGATCTACGGGCGCGACGAGGGCCTGTCGCCGGACGACATCCAGATGCTGACCCTCAACGCGGACGGCACGTTTGGCACCTCCGTGGACAGCCCATATCACGGCGCCTACCCGGGCGCCTCGAAAACGTGGTGTTTTCCCGGTGGCCTGAAGGTGGCCGACAACGCAGGGATCATCTACAACGCATCCGACCTCACATTCAGCGGCAGCTTCGGCGGCGGAGTCACTGACCTCGCCTTCATCGGGGACACGCTTCCGGTCGTCCTGCGGAACAACGAGGTCATCGGCTTCTCCCAAGCCCTGCTCGAAACCGGCCGCACGACGTTGGCCTCCACGGCCGCGCAAACCCTCGCGGTCCACGGGACCAATCTCTTCGCCTTCACCTCGACGGCGGGGGACACCACGGTTGAGATCGTTCCAACGGCCCGGCTGAATCCGCCCGAACCCGGCGCGGCCATTGATCCAAGGGGCCTGGCCTACAGGCCGGACCAGACCTTCATGGACCGGGACGGCACCGTCGTCCTGCATAGCAAGAACAACCTCAGCCTGTTCCGGTGGTCCGTTGGCCAGCGGGCCTACGTCGCCACGATCCCGCTGACCCGGGCGGCCACCCATGTCGCCTATTCGCCGGACTTGCACCGGGTGTTCCTGGGGCAGGAGTCGGGGCAGATTTCGCAGATCCGCCTGGCCGATGGCATACGGGAGGAGCCGTTCGCCGCTTCGCCCCAGCGAATCCTGGGGATGGCGTCGGTCGGGAACCGGCTGATGGTCTGCGATGCGGCCAGCCCGTGGGTGACGCATTACGTTTACGACGGTGCGGGAACGCGCCTTTCGAGCCGGGACTGGAATCATTTCTCCCGCAGCTACGAGTGGAGTCCCACAAACCGGCGGCTCTATTTCTTCCGCGACGACACCAGCCCGAACGACTTGCTGTCCGAGGAAATCACGGCCGACGGGCAATTGCAGCCGCCGGTGGACTCGCCCTATCACGGCGAGCTGCTGGTGCCCGTGCACCCGATCCGGCCCAACGGCGACGGTTCCCAGGTGCTGCTGGGGTCGGGGCAGATCTTTGACGGTTCGACGCTCCAGTTGCGCAACAGTCTCGCCAACCCCGTCGGCGACGCGGTCTGGATGGAAGGACGGCTTGTCACCGTCCGCGAGATCGGCGGCGGCACCCAGGTGTAGTCGTGGCGCACCGACACCTTTGCTCCGGTTGCCTCCCGCCAGCTGGCGGGTACGCTGATTCGGCTGCTGCGCTCGGGCGACAGCCTGGTGGCCATCACCTCGCATGAGGGCGCCCCCCGGTTCCACCTCCTCGACGGCACGCTGGCAGTGACCTTTTCCTCACCCGTCCTGCCGGCGGCCCCGAGCGGGCTGGCGGCGGCGGACATCGGTCCCGACTCGATCGAGCTCACTTGGCACGACGAGTCCGACAACGAAGACAAGTTCGTGGTCGAACAACTGAACCAGGTCACCGGCATCTGGCAGCCGGCCGGCGAAGTGGCCGCCGAGGTGACGAGCCTGACCGTGACCGGACTGCCGTATCTGACCCTGCAGGAATTCCGGGTCCGCGCCGTCAATTCGGTCGGCAGTTCCGCGGCGGCCGGGCCGCTCGCGGTGCGCACGCTGCCGGATCCCCGCAGCCCGCTAGGTCCGCCGTTCGAGCTGCGGATTACCCGGGTGCTCGGAACCTCGGCCGAGCTGGCCTGGCGCGACAACGCCAGCAATGAGGATGGGTTCAGATTGGAACGCCGGGCCGCCAGTTCGGCGACGTGGACCACCGTCTTCCTGTCCGGACCGAATGTGACCTCCTTCACCGACCCGGGTCTCGCCACCAGCCGGAGCTATTTCTACCGGATATCGGCGTTCAACGCATTCTCCCCGTCCGAACTGTCGCCGGAGCTGCGGGTGACGACCTTGCTCAGCAACCAGTTGCCACCAGCCGACCCGGCGAATCTCAACGCGGCCGAAGCGGCACCAACACAGGTCACGCTTCGGTGGGATGACCGGTCGTCCAACGAGGACGGGTTCACCCTCTGGCGGGCCGAGGCTCCCGAATTCGTCTGGAGCGAGTTGGGTCGCACGCCGGCAAATGCCAACACCTATGTGGATGCAACGGCCAAGCCGGGGACCAGCTATCGCTACGGCGTCGGTTCCTTCAATGCCTTCGGCGGTTCGGTAATGGGGGCGGCCTACATCCAAGTGACCACGCCGCCGCTGGGCGGGAACTACCTCGGGATGTCCCAGCGTCTGGGTGACATCGTGTATCTGGCCTTTGACGGTCCGAACCGGGTCGAACGGTTCAACCTCGCCAGCGGAAGCTGGCTGGCGAGCCTGCCTTTGTCCGAAACGCCCACTGCTTTCCGAGCTGAAGCCGAGGGGCTCTACCTGAGCTTCGGCCGCCGAACGGTCCGCCTCGGCTTGGGCGGCACGAATGAGACTTTCCTCGCGAATTCCTCGGAGAACATCCGGTTCCTGTTCACCCACGGCGAGCGGCTCTATCTCAGTCCCAATGGCACGCGGTTCCTGTCGCTGAACCGGCAGACCGGCGCCCTCATCGCCGAAGCCTCAGCCGGCTGGTATAGCTGGCAGCCGGGCATCGCGGTCGCCCAGACGTTGGGTCGGGTCTTTGCTGCGAGCGCCGGGGTGAGTCCCGCCGACGTCATCCAACTCGAACTGAGATCCGACGGTTCCCTTGGAAACAGCAGCGACAGCCCCTATCACGGCGGGTATCCCATCGGCACCGCCGTGTATCTGTTTCCGGACGAACACCGGCTCGTGGACAACTCCGGGATACTCTACAACACCGGCGACCTGAGCTATCAGGGCAGTCTCGGCGGAGCGTTCGACGACCTCGTGTTCCATGGGGCGGATGTGCCGGTGATCCTGCGCGACCGAACTCTGGTCGCGTTTTCGAACACGCTCATCGAAACCGGCCGGCGCGAACTGCCCGCAAAACCGGCCCGCATCTTCCTCGCCGGCGGCGAAATTGCCGTGTTCACCCCCGACCGCAGCAGCCTGCACGGACTGGCGGTCACCCGTGTGCCGCTCGCCGAGCTCAATCCGGCCGAACCGGGTGAAGCGCCCCGTTTGGCCGGCCTGAAGTTTTCCCCCGAGGATGCGTTCCTGGACCGCGAAAATGTCCTCCATCTGTTCAGCCAGCAGCACGCCGCGCTGTTCCGCTGGTCGCCGGCCCGCCGGGAGGAACTGGAATCCTACCCGCTGGCGTCCGCGCCCAAGTTTGCCGCGTATTCGGCGAGCCTGAACCGGTTCTATTTTGCGAGGGCCAACGGGGTCATGACGCAAATTCGGCCCGAAGTTTCCCGGTCTGAGGAGGGTTTCGCGACCCTCGGCGCCGGCGCCCGCGGTCTTGCCACGGCGGGTGAATTTGTCTTCGCAGTCGAGAACTCCGGCGCTTGGGGTGCGTCCCATGTCACCTTCGACCCGGAAGGACGGCGGCTGGATTACCGGGACTGGAACTACTACTCGCGCACCTACGTCTGGAATCCCGCATTGCGCCGGATGTTCTTCTTCCGTGACGACACCAGCCCCAACGACCTGCACTTCGAGGAGATTGGCACGAATGGCAAATTCGGAGCCGCGGGCGACTCGCCCTACCACGGTGAGTTGATTCCGATGCCCCCCATCCGCGTGCGTCCCGACGGCAGTGCCGTGTTGCTGGGGTCCGGAATCCTCTATGACGCCACGACGCTGGCCCGGGCCAATTCCCTGCCCAACGAGATCCGGGATGCCGCGTGGCGGGGGGCCATCCTCTTCACGGTCCGGGAAATCGCGGGGGTGACCCAGGTGCAGCGCTGGTCCTCCACCCTCGCCCAGACCGCCACCGCCCAGTTCGACGGCCAACCGCTCCGGATCTGGACGCTGCCAACGGGACTTCTCGTGCTGACCGTCGAGGCCGGCCAGCCGCGCATGACGTTGTTCGATGACGGGCTGGGCATGCTGTTCCAGAGCCCGATCAACCTCCCGCCGACCGGCATTTCGGCGCTTCCGTCCGAGTTCAGGGAGAACACTCCGGCCGGCTCGACGATCTCGATCCTCCAGGCCGAGGACCCGAATCCCAATGACGTGCTTCGCTTCGAGTTGGTGAATGACGCCGACGGCCGGTTTCAGCTCCGGGGCGACACCCTCATCCTGGCCCGCACAGTGGACCGAGAAGCCACCTCGACCCTGTCGCCGGTTATCCGGGTGATGGATCCCTACGGCGAATCCTTCACGCGTACAGTCTTGTTCACGGTGCTCAACGAGAATGAGCCACCCACGGCGATCGGCCTCATGCCGGACGACCTCGTGCCGGAAAACGCACCGGTGGACAGCACGGTGGCCCAGCTCCAGGTCGCAGACCCAGACGTCGGGGACACCCACACCCTGACTCTGCTCGACGATTCGGGCGGACGCTTCCAGCTGCAAGGCTCGCAGGTCGTCCTGAAGGCTCCGCTCTCATTTGCCGCGGCGACCTCGCACATACTCCGCGTGCGCGCCACCGACGCCGGCGGCTTGTCCTTGGAACGCAGCCTGACGGTGAAGGTGGTCGAGGTCATTCCCCAGCCGCCCACCGGCGAAGTGGTGCTGCGTTTCGAAAGCGGCTCCCGCCAGGACGTCACGGTCTGGAACGAAGCCGGTTTCACGGTTCGCTCGGGCGCCTTTGAGCTGATTCCGACGGCCGAGACCAACGCGCCCGCGTCCGGCTCCGGGCACCTGCGGAACGTGGCCGCCGGCGGAACCCTCACGTTGCGACACCGGTCCAACCTCCCGTTTCAACTGCTGTCCCTGTCCCTGGCGGAACTGGGTGGCCCGCCTCGCGTCACGATGGTGCGCGAAACCGTCTCCGGAACACGGCTTACCAACATCCTCGCGCTCGACGGGGTGGCCGATGGTTCCGGCCCGCTCCGTGATTTCCAGGAATTCCAGGTCGCGTCCGCTGGTGCCCCGCTGACGGCCATCTCCCTCTCCGGTGGCGGATTCGCGCTCGACGACGCGACCTTCCAGGTTGGCGCCGACACAGCCTTGCCGGTGGTCAGGATCAACGCGGTCCGCAACGGTTTTGAACCGACGCCCGGGATGGCCGACGTCCCGCCGTTCCAGCACACCGCACGGTCCGTCTTGCGCCGCCTGGGTTCCACAGCGTCACGCCTGACGGTGCAGCTTGGGCTGGCCGGCACCGCGACCTACTTCAGTGACTACTTCGTCGAAGGCTTGGGGGCGAACCGGACCGTGACCTTCGAACCCGGTCAGTCCGACCTGATGCTCGAAATCTTCCCGCTGCCGGATGCCATGAATGAAGTCGCCGAGACGGCCGTGCTCAATGTCCTACCCGGCTCCAGCTACGCGATCGGCACGGCAAGATCCGCGGTCGTGACCCTGCATGACACCGCGTTCGGAGCGTGGCTCGCCGTCCGGTGGCCGGGGGCGACGGCCGAGACCAACCTCGCCGCGACCGGAGATCCCGATGGCAACGGGCTCGACAACTTCAGCGAGTTCGCGCTGGGAGCCGATCCAGGGAACGCCTTGGACCGGCCCAAGCCATGGGCGGACGTGGCCGGCAACCGATTCCGACTGCATGTGCCCCGAAGCCGCCTGGCCGCTTCCGCCCGGGTCGTGCTCGAAACGACGACGGACTTGGATCACTGGGTCCCGTTGGACCTCGTTCCGTCCGCCACGTCCACGGAAGGCGCGGACGAGGTGTTGAACTACGAATTCAACCTGGAGCCACCGGCGCGGTTTGTCCGCTGGGCCCTCCGTCCAAATACCCCTTAAGCGGGCTAGTTGAAGCCCGTACTTGTTCCAGCTGGCCGTGAAGCCGGCTGGACGGTTCCGATTGTGGGCGAAGACTGAGGCCTTGTATTCCTCCAGCAGCCAGCTTCCAACAGAGGGTCTGTCCCGAATGGCTCTCAATTGGGCTCGATAGCGGTTTTTGTGCGGGATTTCGCGATAGCGGCTGCGAGGAGCTGTCAGAAGCTGGAAGGATTTGGGACGTCGCTTGACGGCTCTGGGCTCGCGTCGACCGGGATGTTTGGGCACCAGATCTGCGGCCAATCATGGGTAGAGTTGATCTCGGATTCGCTGCTGAGCTCTTCGGCTCGGTGTCCGCAGGCAGGCCTCGGCAAAGGTGTGCAGAGCCCCGAGGGCACCGGCGAAGCTGATCCGCTGTAGAATCCCTCGAAGAAGTCGGTCATGCCGTATCGCTGCGCAACCGTGCGGCAATAGTCATCGCAGACCGACGGTAAGCGTACGCCGAGCCCCATGGTTTCCGGGCGCGGTTTCCCATGTAGGATGACCAGTTAGGTTTGCGGGACGGCGAGCCGGCTGGCTCAGGCAACCAGAGGCTTCCTGTTTGCCGGCAGGAGTTCGTGGAGGTTGGCCCGTGGTCGCGGTGGGGATGCGGCGCAGGACGTCTTCCAACCACTTGGCCGGATCCAGCCCGTACCGGCGGGCGGTGATCAACAGGCTGCAGATCACCCCACTGCGCCATCCGTCCCATTAGGGACACGTCCCCAAGCTGCCGATCCGGGACGTGCTGGCAAGGTGCTCTACTGGACATGGGGCCTGTGCTGCTGGTTGGGCTGTCCCTTCAGTGAAATCCGTGTCTCACCACGAAAGCGCGAGCGGACTCGCGCACTTCATCACGCTCACGCGCTCAACATAACCGCGGGAGCCGCCTTTCACGCCCGGATTACGTGTGATCCAGTTAGGGTGGAGTCCTTGCGGATCTCGGTCTGGGACGCCGCATTGATGCCCACAGACTGGCAACCGCTGGAGGTGCCCCCTTTCAGTCGACACGTTCGGGCGCACCGCGGTCAGTCGAGGTACCAGCTGACCAGCCGCCAGGGGTCTCCGACGGCGAAGGCGAAGAACACGGCCCAGCCCAGGACGGTCACCGCGATCTGACGCAGGAAGACCGGAGTCGGCGCCCGGAATCGGGGGAACCACTGCAGCGCAAGCCACACCACCGGCACCGCCAACGCCGAAAGCACTCCCGAGGCGTGAACCACCGAGTGATGCAGCCGGAAGGCCGGGGTGAGGTAGTCGTCCCACATGGGCGTCGGGAAACGTCCCAACCCAAGCCGGAGATGCAGGATCACGGTCGCCAGGAGGATCAGGAATCCCCACGGGGCCAACGCACAGGCCCACGACGGTCGCAGCTCGACGGTTGGCCTCATTGGGCGTCCTTGCTTCGCGGCGAGGCTTGCTGTGGGGCGCTACCTCCCGAGTCGAAGATGCGGACCTCGAACGCGGGTGTGACCTCGAGCCGGATCCGGTATCCGCCCGCGGGTTCCACATAGCCGATGGGCGCCGTCTCCACGCGCTTTCCGTCGACGTCGAACGCGAACCGCAGCGCGGTGTCCGCCGTCGGCCTGAGGGTCGCGCTCAGGTCACCGCCGGGCGGCAGATCGCCCAAGGGTTCCGCGAACCCGCTTCCCGAGACGACGAGGTTGGCCAGGGTCGCAGCGGAGCGGTTGTGCAGTTCGAGCCGCGGGGACCGGGAGCATCCGGCTGTCAGCAGCAGGACGGCGACGGCCCCGGCAACGGACCGGAGGATCGGATGGCTCTGCGCTCGGCGATCGGGTTCCCAGTGGATCTTCATGAATGCACGCAACGACCGATGAACCGCCTCCAAGGCACGGCGGCCAGCGCTGAAGGAACCCAGGCCAAGGACCAGAACAGCAAGGTCATCGCCGGACCGAGTTCTCCCTCAACGACGCACTCGCCCGTGGGATGGTGGCCCTCGATGAAGAGAAGCAGGAGGCCGCCGACCTGCAGGAGGAGGAAGGCGACCGTGTGGACAAGGATCACCCTTCGCGGCAGGAACGGCAGGCGGGTCAGGATGCCCTGCAAAACCATCGCGGCGAAGGTCCACGGGAGGAACGCGTTGATGAGTCCGGCCGGCGTGATCGCCCGGGCCATCACGGGAAGGTGCGACAGGAGGATGGGGTCGTTGAATCCGATGACCCTTCCGGCCGCGTCGGACTGCCCGAAGGCTCCGTGGTATCCGGCTTCCAGCACGACCGGGGCGAGGAGGCCGGCGAGGGCGAGTGGCATCAGCCAGGGCAGGATCGCACTGGCGGATGACGTCGTGTGGCTGGGTTCCGCCGGTGGCATTCAGCCTTTCCTCCGGCTACGGCCAGCCTGCCAGAGCACCACCGTCGCACCGACCAACAGCAAGGCCCAGGTCTCCGGTTCCGGGACGACCCCGGGAGCGGTGGCCGGGTCGATGGCGGCCAGTCCGTGCTGATCGAACTGCTCCTTGGTCTCGAGCACCACCGCGCCGGTCACCGGCGTCACCAGTTGCCATTGGGACGCCAAGGCGACCGCATCGGGCTTGCGTTGCAGGGCGAGCAGGCGGTCCACCTCCCCGGCGGCCCACAACCGCGCGACATGTCGCGACGCCTGCGGACCGGTGGGGTTCCCGGGATCCTCGACCCGGTCGATCTTCCACGTCCACCGGGCGGCGCCGCCGTCCAGATCCCGCAGCACGCCCCGGAGATCCTCCGCGAGGGAATCGATCCGCGGCAGGCGTCCGAGAAGCGGGGAAGCGGGCAACGATTCGAGCACGCGATCGGGGACGGCGAGGTCGGTGACATCGAGGATGCGGGGTCCGCGATGGCCGGCGCGTTCGAGGCGTTGGACCAAGCCCGCCGAACTGGTGAAGGAGAGCGGCTGGGTCGCATGGATCCAGAGCACCAGGCCATTGGTCGATCCCGCGGCCCAATCCCAGGCGGCCTCGAGGGCGGGGAACGGATCGTGGCCGCCGTCGAAGGGTTCCTTCCATGCGGCGATCGCGGCGGCGACGGACGGCGCGTCGGACAACGTGCCGTCCTTGGGCCAACGGCGTGCGCCGTCGCGGGCGAACCACAGCGAGAAACGTCCGGGAGCGCTTGGGGAACCGGCCTTTTCGAAGGCTTGCCGGACCACCTCGGCCAACGGTGCCCCGCGCAGTCCGCCGTCGACCACCACGGCGACGCGACCGAACGCGCGGCCCGGAACCTCCTCGAGGGTCCGTCGCAGCCAGGCCGGGGCGGTGCCACGATCCTCCTTCACCCAACCGCCGCCGTTCGCGGCCACGCGGCCGAGCCGGATCGGGGAAAGCCGGCGTTCGAACTCCGTTTGGGAGGCGGACGCATGGAGGGCCTGGGGCCGCTCGGCGTCGCGATCCCAGCCGGCCACCGGATCGAGGGTCCCGTCCGGGACCTCCAGCCACGCGTGGTGACGGAGGCTGTCGCGGATGGCAAAATTGCGGTCGGCGATGCGGGGCCAGAGGAAGGCGACCTGGGAGCCCGACAACGGCTGGAGCGGGGCGGTGACACCGATGCGGACGCGCATGACGCCTCCGCCCTGGGGCACGGGGAAGCACTGCATCAACACCCGGTCCGGGCCCGCGGTGGTGACGAGGATCGGATCACGGCGCTTGACCACCGCCACTTCCTGATAGGCCTTCCGGACCTCGGCACGACCGGCGAAGGCGGCCTCGCGTTCCTCGCCTTGGACCCAGAGCGTCACGCGTGACACCACGCCGCCGGCGGGCAACTGCAGGACCGCGCGGGCCTCGCGGGGACTGCCGACATGGTCGTTGCGGAACTCGAAGGTCCACTCCGTGTAGCCCCAGCCGTCCGCCGCGTGGACCATGGCGTCGATCCGCGAACTCTGCAGCGAAAGCCCCGTCGCGAGGCCGCCGACCGTCTCCCCGCCGAGATCGGAATCCCATTCGAACTCGCGGAAGAGTCCGCGTCCGGCGCCCTTCATGGGACTGAGCGGCGGGCGCACCTCGTTGAAGGCCTTGCCGGTGACGCGGAAGTAGACCGAGCGGGCGTCCTCCTCGCCGATCGTCGGCAAGCCGAGGAAACTCTGGACCTGCGCGCCGGAGCCGTAGCAGGCGCGGAGCAGCGCGGACTCCGATCCGAAGAGACGCAAGGCCTTCAAGGCGGCGCCGGGCCGGGGTTCGGTTTCGGCGGCGACGCGGCGCGCCCAGATCTGAGTCAGCGTCTCGGGCACCATCGCCCCCCAGAGCGCGAGGAACGCCGCGAGACCGTATGGCCAGATCCGCCGGACCGGGGCACCGCCGGCCTGGGCGGCCTTGGCGAGGCGGCTTCCGATCCGCCACAGGACGATCCAGGAGATCAGCGGAGACATGGGCAGCAGGCCGATCCCGAAGTAGAGCACCCCGATCGCGGCGAACGGCTGGAACGGGAGGAGCAGCACCGCGTAGAAGGCGGCGATGCCGGCGGCGACACAGACGGAGCGCCGCAGCCACACCGATGCGGCGGGATTGCCGGAGTGGAGCCGCAGCAGCGCGACCGCGACCGCCGCCGGGACCCAAAGCACGGCCGCGACGTGGAAGCCGGTCGGGAATGGCTCGAAGAGTTCCGAGGCGCAGAGCCGTTGCTGCCATTCGAAGACGACCGTCACCAGCGGCAACAGCACACCGAGCAAGGCGAGGAAGAGCGTCGCCACAACGCCGGGAGCCGCGGACGGAACCGGAGTGGACGCGGGTCCAACGGGCGGGACCGAGGTCGGCACCGGCAGAGGATCGACGGCGTCTCCGGAGGAGATCGGCGTGCCTTCCGCGGGAAGACGGTCGATCAGGGCCGGATCGACGGCGGCGAGGATGCGTCGGACGTCCTCCTCGGTGACGACGGGCAGGGCGAGGCGTTCCACCTCCCGGTCGAGATGGGCGTGCAGGTCGGCCACCACCTCCGCGGCGTCCGCGCCTTCGGCTTCGAAGCGACGGCGGTGGTTCTCCAGGATTCTCTGGGCCAGCGCACGGGCCGGTTGGGTCCATTGGGTCATCGGCTGCCTCCTTCCCGCTTCGGGCCTTCCGGCCGGTTCAGTTCACCGAGGAAATGGTCCATCGCCGCGAGCGTCCGCCGGCCTTCCGGGGTCAGCGTGTAGTACTTGCGCGCGGGACCGCTCGCGGATTCCTCCAGCCGCGAGGCGACCAGTCCGTTCAGCCGCAGACGGGACATCAGCGGATACAACGTTCCCTCGCTGAGACCCAGGCCGGGAGCGGCGGCCATCTCGCGCACCAGCTCGTAGGCGTAGCGCTCGCGTTCCGCGAGGGAACGCAGGACCCGGTGCTCGAGCACGCCCTTGCGCACCTGCACCACCCAGTTGTTGAAGAAGTCGTCCACGGCACGTCTCCCGGGTTCCAAACCCGCACCGAACCGCCGCCTACCGATTCGCAGGCGGCCCGAAATATGGGTACCTTGTGACGCAAGGTAGCTGTCATGACAAGCCATCAGGCAAGACGGAGTCGGGAAATTCACTTTGTGTTCAAAAGTGAATTGAGAAAGCCGGTGGATCGACGGCTGGAGGCGGCGCGGGCGGCGGACGGGTCAGCGGCCGAGGGGCACGGCGCGGAAGAGGCGGGATTCGGTGCCGGTGATCGGGACGTCGACGGTGAGGTTGCCGGGACGGGCGACGCCGGGGGCGCCGGGGATCCAACGGCCGTCCTGACCCGCCGACTCGAGGCGGTAGCGGGTCCCGACGGGCAGGTTGATCTCGGCGCGGAAGCGTCCGCCCTCGACGCGGGGCCAGGAGAGGACCTCCTGGTTCTGGATCAACACCTGGTTGTGGTAGCCGCCCGCGGCGATGGCCACGACCCGATGCAGGTCGGGCGGGACGTCGGCGACGCCCGGGGCGCCCCAGGCGACCACGGTGCCGTCGGCCCGCAACGCCAGGGCGTGGTAGGTGCCGGCTGCGATGGCGACGACGTTGGTCACCGAGGCGGGAACCCCCAGGACGTTGAAGTCCTCGTCGTTCTCCCCCCAGACCGAGACGGTTCCGTCCCGGCGCAACGCCATGGAAAAGAACCCACCGGCGGCCACCGCCACGACGTCCGGCTGTTTGAGGATGCGTGGCCAACCTTCGAGGTCAGGTTTCTGGGACAGGCCTTCGTCGTCGAGTTCATAGCCCCATTCGACGGTGCGGTGGTCCGAGGTCAGCGCGATGCAATGGTAGGCGCCGGAGGCGATGGAGACGGCGTTGGTGAGCGACGGAGGCACCGGATAGCGGGAGGCCACATCACGGCCAGTCATGAGCACACGGCCGTCGCGGCGCAGGAACATGGCGTGGGCCACGCCGCCGGCCACGGCCACGAAATCCCGGTTATCGGCCGGCGGCGGAACCAGCGGTTCTGCGATGGGCTGGTTGCGCCAGATGAAGCGGCCCCAACCCAGCGCGGTGCCATCCGCCCGGAGCGCCAGGCTGTGGTCGAGTCCGGCCGCGATGGCGACCACGTTGGTCGCCGATTCCGGAACCTCGGCCTGGCCGACGATGTTCCATCCCGAGGCGGCCACCGTCCCATCTCGCCGAAGCATCAGCGTGTGGAACTCGCCACAGGCGATCCCGATGACCTGGGCGCAGAGCCGAAACCGATCGAGGACCTCGCCGCTCGCCGCCCGCAGGGTCAGGTTGGTGTTGGGCAGTGCGGAAGCGATCCCGGTGACCTCCGCCAAGGAGATGTTGGTCCATTGGGCGAAGGCGGTGACCTCCGGCAACGCAGCGGCGTCGAGGGAGACGGCGAGCCCATAGCGCGGCACGAGTCCGGCCGTCTGGATCCACCCCGCGACGATGGAGGGCGAACTGACCACCTGGCCCTGGTCATAGGGGCTGCCGTTGGTGGTCGCGTCGGCTCCCCAGCCGCGGACCGAGAACGGGCTCACCAGGCCGGAAAGGATCCCGACGTCCCACGGACGAACCTCGTCGGCCTGCGCGACGGCCACGATGCCGGCGAAGGCCAGCGTGATCCGCCGGAGTCCGCCGCGGAGCCGGGCAAAGCGTCCGGAATCGGCCTGGGGAAGGCGGTTCATAGGCCCGGTGGCACGGCCGGGTTGTCGCCGCGTTCGACCCGGGTCCTCACCGCCGCGGCCGGGATGGCCTCCACATGGCCGTCGGCGTAGAGGTAGTTGGCCGTGCGCCCGTGGCGGTAGGGATCGATGTCGGCCACCACGTTGCTCCAGCCGAGGAACCAGGTGTCGGGATGGGTCTTCGAATCGCCGATGCGCTGCCCGAGTTCCGAGGCCTCGAAGACCAGGATGGTGCGGGTCGGCTGGGGCAACAGGTCCAGGCGCCGCTGCGTCGTCGAGACGCCGACCGTCCCGCCGTCGGGATCGATGATGCGGGCCGAACCGGGCTGCGTGCGGCGGTCGGTGGACGTGTATTCGTTGAGCACGTAGCTGCAGGCGAAGTTGGTCCGGATCCACGAACGGAGGGTGTCGGAGGGACAGATGCGGATCTGGTCCACGGTTCCCAAGGCGTTGGTGAGGTTGAAGATCCAGGCGGGCCCGGGATCGAGGCCGATGGGACGGGGCGGCGGCCGGTCGTCGCCGGGCAGGCGGCCCGCGGAATCCATGTCGGCGTACAACCGCATGCCGAGCCCGATCTGCCGCAGGTTCTGGCCGCAGCGGGCGGAGTCCGCGCGACGCCGCGCGCCGGCGAGGGCGGGCAGCAGCAGACCTGCGAGGATTCCGGTGATGGCGACGATCACGAGCAGTTCGACCAGGGTGAAGGCACCCCGGCTGGCGACGGGCGACCCAGGAGACGGAGGCATGGGACGGCAGGGGCGGAACGGACGCACAGCGTCCTCCACCCTGCCCGACCGGTTCCCGTCATGGCCGACGGGAAAGGTCATGCATCCGACAGACGGATCATTCGATGTTGATGGCGATGATTCGCGGGACGGTCCTGCCGTCCGCGGCCTCACGCGGGGCGATCCAGACCTCGCCGGTCCCGATCATGACCCCCTGGCTGCTGGCGAACAGGCGCGAGCGGGGACATTTGAGGACCATGCCGGCGACGGACTGGGGAAAGAGCGTGTCGAACGCGGCGGTGAATTCCGCGGCGTCCGCGATCTGGGTCGGTTGTCCGGAACGGTTGACCCGCAGCGGGAACCCGATGAGGCGGGCGACGCCGGCGGCGTCGCGGACCGACGTCCTCGCCTGGAGTTCCTGGATGAAGTCGTGCACCTGGGCCGCCTTCGGGAATCCGGCCACGGAATAGTCGTCGGAATCCGCGGCGGGCCGGACGACGGCGGCGGGGGCGGAGTCGCGGGTGGCGAGGTGGGCGGTGGTGCCGCCGACGACGGCGGCGGAGCCGGCGGCGACCCACCAGCGCCATTGGGCCCAGGCGAGTTGGCGACCGACGGTGACGCTGAGCGCGGCGGCGGAAGCCTTCGGGGTCGAACCGAGGACCGCGGCGACCGTGGCGGCGGCGAGGCCAGCCGGGGCGAATGCGGCGGCCCGACCGAGCACAGGCACGAGGTCGGCTTCGCCGATCTCCGCGCCGCGACGCGACAGGAGTTCCCTGAGACGGGTGATGGCGCGGGAGACGCGCTTCCGGGCCGCATCCTCGGCGATCCCGAGGGCGGAACCGACCTCGGCGAGCGACTTCTCCTCGAAGAAGCGGAGAAGGATCGCGCGGCGGTCGGACTCCGGCATCCGCGACAAGCAGTCGTCCAGCACCGGCGAGATCCGTTCCCAGAGATCCTCGTCGCCGCGGTCGGCGGGGGGCGTCTTGTCGATGGGGTTCATGGAATAGGCGATCTGGTCCCGCTGCACGCGTCGGCGCTCGGCCTTCATGAGGTCCTTGGCGGCATAACTGGCCGCACGGAAGAGCCAGGCGCCGAGCGGCACCGACTCGGACAGCGACGCACCCTTGCGGGAAAGGAGGATGAACACCGCCTGGACGACGTCCTCGGCCTTGGACGGATCACAGGTCTGGCGCATGGCCGAGGCGTACACGACGCCGGCATGCCGCTGGACCAGTTCGGCAAACGCCGCCTCGTCACGCCCATCCACATAGGCCCGAAGGAGTTGGTGGTCAGTGCTCACACGTTCCGGGTTCAACTGGCCGTCGGCCCGGTTACCGGACACCGGGAAGCTCGTTTTTCCGGGTCCCGGAATCAATCCCACTCCCGGTTTCGGGGTTCCCATCGGCCTGGGCCGGATGATGCAAAAGGGATTGGCACGCAAAACCGCAGAACCGCCGGCGGGAGAGAAGAGACCGTTGGATTCCCGTCGCTGAACCGTACACCGAATGACGACCGCAGCTTCGAACCGGAATCCTTCGCCCTGTTGGCGTCTTTGCGATTCTGCGTGAGGTCGGTCTTCACTTCATCTGGATCGTTTCGGCCTAGATCCGGTTCCTGACTTCACCCTAGGGCACGAAACCGCCTCAAGAACCCCTCATCCACGCCGATCCATTCCGTGGGTAGCTTCAAGATTTTGTCCGTCCGAGTGGCCGGACCGCGGGTCTGGATAGTGCTATCCCTTGGTATCCGGGCCCGCGTTTTTTTTCCCAGGGCGACGTTGTTTCGCCCGGTAGTCACTGGGCCGCCAGCCGGTCCAGCGTTTGAAGGTGTTGGAGAAGACGAACGGATTGGCATAGCCGACCAGGTCGGCGATGACCTCCAGCTTGTGGTCGGTCTCCGTCAGCAGGTCGGCCCCGTGCCGGATCCGGAGGTGGGTGACATGCTGCATCGGAGACCGGCCGAGCTGGCGGCGGCACAGCCGGCGCAGGTGTTCGCCGCTGCAATGGGCCCGGCGGGCGAGCTCGGTGAGGGTCCATGGATGACCCGGTTCCGCGGCCACCGCCTCCCAAAGGCGGGTCAACCGGTCCTCCACATGCCATGGCTGGGCGAAACGGGCGACGTAGCCCTGAACCAGTTCCAACCAATGGTGGAGCGCGGCGGGCGACGCCGATCCCGACTGCTCGGCGATGAGCCCCTCGACCGCGCACCGGAAGGCCGCGCTGTGGAACGCGGCCAGCACCGGAGCGCTCGCGGCCCCCAACGGGCCCAGCCCAGCCCCTTCGTCGTAACGTACCCAGGCGAACTGCCATCGTCGGCCCGGAACCGCATGGAATGCGTGCAGGACATGGGCCGGGGCGAGGCAGGCCTGGCCGGCGCGACAGCGTTGCCAACGGCCGTCGAGCAGGATCCGGCCCTCTCCGCCGAAGCACGCCAGGAAGTAGCCGCCCGGAAGGTCGGTCCGCACCATGGCGTAGGGATCCGAGGCATCCGCGACACCGACGTGCGCGATGCGGTGCGGCTCCATCGCGGGACACTCCGCCACCCGGAGGACGGATTCGACCGTCTCCGGTCCGACGAGATGGGTCTCGACGAGCGGCGGGTGCTTCATGGGCGGCCGGAGGGTCGACCGGAAGGGATCCGATGACAACTGCGGGCCGGGGCGGCCGTCGACCCGGTCGGCTTCGGCGTTCCTTTTCCCGGAATTGCGGTAGGATGGATCCGTTGCCATGAGCGGATCCCCGAAACGTTGGCTTGCCCCAGGACTGGTCGTCGCCGTCGCCGTGTTCATCGGCGCCATCGCCGCGACGGCGTGGTGGATGCACCGGCACTCGAACGACGACGGCGAGTTCGCGGCGCACATGAACGCCGGGCGCGGCTTCCATGCCGCCGGCGAGCTGCCCCGCGCGGTCGGCGCCTTCCAGGCCGCGTTGGCCATGAACCCGGCGAACCCGGACGTCCACCTCAACCTCGCGAACACCTTCCTGCTCGCCAACCAGCCCGCGCAGGCGTTGGTCCATGCCGGCGCGGTCCTGCAGATGGAGCCCGGCAACGGCGCCGCCAACTACCTCGCCGGCTGCGCGCACCTGCGGCTCGGCGCCTATTCCAACGCCGTCCAGTTCCTTACCGAGGCCAAGCAGGCCGACCGCACCCAGAACCCGGTGTCCTTCCAGCTCGGCCTCGCCTACGCCGGCTGGAACCGGCCGGCCGACGCCGCCGAGCAGTTCGTCGAGGTGCTCGAGTTCGACAAGGACCATCCGTCCGCGCACTACCAGCTGGCGCAGATGTACCTCCGCCAGGGCGCCCGCGAGGACGCCGCGGCCGAGCTGGCGCTGCACCAGAAGGCGACCGCCGGTCGCATGCAGGCCGCCGACAACCCCTCGCTGTTCGAGAAGTGCAAGCACACCGAGATCCTCGCGCCCTTCGCGCTCGAACAGCCCGAGGCCGACCCGGTGCCGATGCGGTTCGCCGACGACACCGCCCGCGCCTTCGGAACCGAGGCCGCCGCGCTCCGCGGACCGTTCGGGCTCTTCGACCTCAACCGCCGCGGATGGAACGACCTGCTGTTGGTCGATTCCCGGGGCGGGATCCGGCTGCTCTGGAACTCCAACGCCGTCTTCGCCGCCCGCGGCGAATCCGTGCCGTCCACGGTCGGCACCGTGCGCGACATCGCGGTGGGCGACCTGAACAACGACCGCTACGACGACGCGATCCTCGTGGGCACGGAGGGTTCGCAGGTGCTGAAGTTCGCCACCAACGGGTTCATCACGGACGGCACCGCGCTCGGCGGCATCCGGGGGCTCAAGGCCGAGTCGGCCGTCCTCGCGGACCTCGACGTCACCGGCAAGCTCGGGCTGCTGGCGCTGGCGCCAGGCGGCCGGATGCGGGCCTTCACCAACCTCGGCACGGCGATCCTGCGCGAGCGCCGTGACACCGCGGACGACGGCTGGGGCGTCACCGGTGTCACCGGCGTGACCGTGGACGACTGGAACAACGACGACCTTCCCGACGTGCTGATGACCCGTGCCGGCGCCCCGCCGCGGGTGCTGACCAACCGTCGGCGCGACGGCCTGGTCGCCACCAACCAGCCCGCCGACTGGCCGGTCTCCACGGCGTTGGCCACCGGCGACTTCAACAACGACCTCCGCACGGACGTGGTCCTGGCCACGCCGGCCTTCCTCTCCGTGTACCATGCCGGGCTGAAGGAGCCGCGCCGGCTCCCGGCGCGCGGGAACCGCATCCGCCACCTCCGCGCCCTCGACTTCGACAACGACGGTTGGCTCGACCTCGTCGCCTGGGGCGAAGATGGACTGCGCGTCTGGCGCAACCGCGGCCGCCGGGGCTTCCGCGAGATGACCCGGGAACTCGGACTTGCGGAGCTCGCCGGTTCGAAGGTGGAGCACGCCGCGTTCGCGGACTTCGACCAAGACGGCGACATCGACGCCGTGCTCGACGTGTCGGGCGGCGGGCTGAGGTTCCTGCGCAACGACGGCGCCAACGCCAACGGTCTGGTCAAGTTCCGCCCGATCGGAAACCGCTCCAACTTCAGCGGCATCGGATTGCGGCTCGAACTCAACGCCGGCGGCTGGCGCGCCCTGCGCACCGTCCAGCGCAAGCCCGTGGAGATCGGAGTCGGACGCCACAAGGACATCGAGACCGTCGTCGCCCGCTGGGCCGACACCCAGCCGTTGTTCGGCGTCACCGCCGATCCCCGTCAGGTGGTCGACCTGATCGAGCCAAAGAACCCCACCGGCTCGTGCCCCTATCTCTATACGTGGGACGGCACGCGCTTCCGCTTCGTCACCGACATCCTCAGCGCGGCCCCGGTCGGACTGCCCATGATGCCCGGCCGGAACATCGAGGCGGATCCGCATGAGTGGGTGTCGCTCGGCGGCCTCCGCGAGTTCGTCCCGCGCGACGGCCGCCACGTGGTGCAGATCACCGAGGAACTGCGCGAGGTGCTCTACCTCGACGAGGTGAAGCTGGGTTGGACCGACGTCCCGGCGGGCTTCGAGGCCCATTCCACCAGCAAGCTGGTCCCGGGACGCCCCTTCCCCACCCACGGAATCCGGCTCGTCGGGGGACGCCTCCCGCTGCGCTCGGCGACGTCCGGCGGACGCGACGTCACCGCGCTCCTCGCGGAGGCGGACGGCTCGAGGCACTCGCCCACCCTCCGCGGACCCCAACTGCGCGGACTCGCCGAACCGGAATCCGTCCTGCTCGACTTCGGACCGCTTCCCGACGAGGCGGGATTGACCCTCGCCCTCACCGGCTGGCTGCGGTTCGGCGGCGGCATGGCCAACATCGCGGGCAGCCACGATCCCGAACTCCCCTTCCCCTTCCCCGTGCTGGAAGCCGAGGCCGCGGACGGCACCTGGACGAAGGTCCCGGTCACCGTCGGCGCCCCGGCGGGCAAGACCAAGACGATCCTCGTCCCCCTCGCCGGCGCGCTGCCCGCCGGGACGCGGCGGCTCCGACTCGGCTACGCCTTCGAGATCCACTGGGACCGCATCGCGCTGTTCCGGGAGAACCGGCCGGCCGCGGTCACCGAGGCACGGCCCGTCCGGACCGACCTGCATTGGCGGGGCTACTCCGACTTCCAGCCACTGCCCGATTCCGAACCGCTCACGCCGGCCCATGAGTCCGTACGAAGCCGTCCTCTGTGGAGGCGGACGCCCAGCGGCTGGGCCACACGTTATGGGGCAGTCGACGAACTGCTGGCGCGGGAGGATTCCGGGGTGGTGACGCTGACCGGTGGCGACGAGCTGACCGTGGAGTTCGACCTGTCCTCCGCGCCGCCAACCGCGTCCGGAACGGAGCGCCGCCACTTCCTATGGACGGTCGGCTGGGACAAGGATGCGGACTACCACGTCGCCGCGGGCGACCGCATCGAACCGTTGCCGTGGCATGGCATGGACGACCAGCTCCACGGGGCGGAGCAACGGCCGACCTTCCCGAGCGACGCGCTCCACGGGCGCTTCAACACCCGCTGGGTGGGTCCGTTCAACTACGAACGGGTCGAGGCACGGCGGAAGTGACGCGAAGGTCGTGCCGGAGGCCGCAGCGGAAGCCGGTTCAGCCAAGCCCGGCTCCTGGGCTGCCGTCTCAGGGGAAAGTGCCGCGTCCCAGGACGCATCGGAGATTCATCCATGCGGAAACGGCGGAGACCCCGACCGGCTGAAGCCGGGACTCCCTGCCTCTGAAACTTCTCCGCGGCATGGCGTGCCGGTCCCTTCCGAAGGGCTGTCGGCTCAGGAACGACGGCGGCGGGCCATCACGGCGACGGCGGCCAGGGCAACCGCGGCGATTCCCACCGACTGCGGTTCGGGAACCGCGGCGAACTGGAAGTCGTCGGCGCTCCAGTAGCGGCTTCCGGCGTCGAGTGGATCCTGGTTGATCCGGTATCCGGTGATCCCGGTGAACGCGGAGAACGCACTGGTGTTGAGGAACTGCATCGGGAGCGCCGCGGGGCCGGGGTTCGCCGGGAGCGTCAGCGAGGCCGAGCCCAACACCTCGATCCCGCCGAGCGCCTGGATGGAGATCGTCATCGCGGGATTGCCGAACCCGTAGTACTCCACCTGGCTGAACCACGCGCCTTCCAGCAACTGCGTCGTCTGCAACGTGATGCCGTTGCCGGCGTCCGGATAGGCCTCGTTGGTGATGAAGAAGTCCCCGCCATGCGGGATGCCGCTCAGCGGATTCGAGAGGTCGCCGCCGGTGCGGTTCTCGCGGCCGGTCACCCGGATCCGGTTGTCCCAGGTCACGCCCCCGAGGACCTGGCTGTTGCCGTTGGCCTCGAACAGCGATCCGCTCGCGTTCAACGCCGGGGCCAGCGGAAGGGCTTCGAATCCGACGAAGACGCTGGCGGACGCGGAAACCAGCGGGAGGAGGGCGGCGGCAAGGAGGATTGGGCGAATAGAGGACGACACGTTGCCAAGAGCCCGAAAGACCCTTCCCAAACAAGCCGAATCGCAGGAAACCTCCTTGGAAGTCGGTGACCCATCGAAATGGAAACGCCCCCAAGGATCCCTGAGGGCGCCTCCACGGAACCGACCTGGACCGCTCAGGATTCCACCGCGCTGAGCTCGACGGGCTCGACGCTCACGCCCTGCTTCTTAAGCCATTTCACGCCGGCGGAGATCTCGGCGGCGTCGCCCTCGACTTCGAGGCAGACGATTCCGACGACGTCGGTGACGCTCGCCTGGCGGATGCTGGTGATCAGCTGGAACTGGTGGCCGAGCTGCCAGATCACCGGCGCCTTGATCCGTTGGGGCGGATAGGTGAGCCAGAACCGGGCGGTGGACTTGGCTGGGGCCTTCACCTTCGCCTTCGCCTTCGCGGGCTTCGGTGCGGAGGGGTTCTTCGTGGATTTGGCGGCCATGGGATTCGTGGGACGGGATTCGGCGGACGACGGGACGCGAACTCAACCTCCGGCGATCGCCGGGATGATGCTGATCTCGTCGCCGTCCTTGAGCGGCGTGGCCTGGTTGTCGAGGAAACGGATGTCCTCCTCGTTCACGTACACGTTCACGAAGCGGCGGATCTCGCCCTTCTCGTCGATCAGGCGTTCGGCGATCCCGGGGAACTGGCGCTGGAGCTCGGCGATGGCGCCGGCGACGGTGCCGGGCCCGACCTCGACGAGTTCCAGGTCGTTGGTGAGCTTGCGGAGGGGCGTGGGGATGCGGACTTTGACGGGCATGTTCGTGAAGCGGTTAAGCGCGGCAAACTTCCGGTGAACAAGCCGCGAACGCAAGCGCGACGGAACCCACACCATCCCGGATCACGACACCACCGGGGCGTCGAGAACCTCCCGCACCGTGCGCAACAGCGTCTCCGCCGTGTAGGGCTTCGGTAGGAAATGCCGGACCCCGGAGTTGGCCACCCGCGTCACCGACCCGTTCGCGGTCAGGCCGCTGGCCGCAATGATCCGCACGGACGGATCCATCTTGGTCAGGACCCGGATGGTCGCCGGCCCATCCATCACCGGCATCATCATGTCGGTCAGGACGAGCGCGATCTCCGTCCTCCGGGAAGCGTAAACCGCCAGGGCCTCGGCACCGTCCCCGGCCAGGATGACCCGGTAGCCGAACGCCTCCAGCGTCTGACGCGTGATGTGCCGCACCGACGCCTCGTCGTCGACCACCAGCACCACCTCGCCGTCGCCGCGGGGAAGCACCACGTCCGCCACCGGGGCCGGTTCCGTGGTGGATTCCGTCGCCGGCAGGTAGACCCGGAACCGGCTCCCGGTGCCCGGCTCGCTGTAGGCCCGGATGAATCCGCCGTGGCTGCGGACGATGGCCAGCGAGGTGGAAAGCCCGAGACCGGTCCCCTTCCCGGGCTCCTTGGTGGTGAAGAACGGATCGAAGACCTTCTCCAGGATCTCTGGCGGGATGCCGGTGCCGGTGTCCTCGACCTGGATCAACACGTGCCGGCCCGGCTTCGCCTCCGGACTCAGCCCCGCGTACTGGTCGTCCAAGACCACGTTCTGCGCCGAGAAGGTCAGCGTCCCGCCCCGCGGCATCGCGTCCCGTGCGTTCACGCTCAGGTTCAGCAGCACCTGGTGGATCTGCGTCGGATCCCCGAGGACCGGCGGCAGGTTCGACGGCACTTCCGCCCGGATCTCGATGTTCCGCGGGAAGGTCTCCGAGGCGATCTTGGCCACGTCCCGGACGAGGTGCTTCACCTGCACCGAAAGCCGGCGGCCCTCGACGCCGCGCGCGAAGGAAAGCACCTGCCCCACCATCTCCGCGCCGCGTCGGGCGCTGGACTCGATCGTGTCCAGGATCTCGTCCTTCTCTTGACGCTCCAGCTCCAGGCGCAGCAGCTCGATCGACATCAGGATCGGCGCGAGCACGTTGTTCAGGTCGTGCGCGATGCCTCCCGCCAGCGTCCCGATGCTCTCCATCCGCTGCGCCCTCAGGAACTGCTGCTCCAACTTCTTCCGCTCCGTCACGTCGGTGTCGATCGCCAGGATCGACTTCGGACGCCCGTCCCCGTCCCGCAGCAGCGTCCAACGGCTGTCCACCATCAGCCGCTGGCCGGACTTCGAGGCCACCGGGATCTCGCCGCTCCATTCGCCTTGGGACCGCACCGCCGCGTCCGCCGCGTGGAAACGTTCCAGATCCGCCTGGAGCAACTGGTCGCCCGAATGCCCCACGGCCTCGGCCGCGGTCCATCCGTACATCCGTTCCGCGCCCTTGCTCCAGAACACCACCTTCTGGTCGAGACCCCGCACGAGGATCGCGTCGCGCGCCTCGTCGATCAGCGCCGCCTGCTCGGCGATGCGGACCTCGGCCGCGCGGCGTTCGGTGATGTCGGTGCGGATGGCGACGTATTGGGTCGGCTTCCCGTCCTGGCCGAGAAGCGGGACGATGGTGGTGGCCACCCAGTACAGGTGGCCCGCCTTGGCGAGGTTGCAGATGTCCCCTCGCCAGACCTCCCCACGCCCGATGGTCTTCCACATCTCACGGAAGAAGGACGACGGATGCCGCCCGGAGTTCAACAGGCGATGGTCCTGCCCGAGCAGTTCCTCGCGGGTGTATCCGGAGATGCTGCAGAACAGGTCGTTGACGTAGGTGATCCGACCCGAGGCGTTGGTGACGGCGACGATCGCGTGGCAGTCGAGGGCCGACTTGAAGTCGGACAGCTCGTGGACGGACTCCCGCAACGCCATCTCGGCAAGGCGCTGCTCCGAGATGTCCACGAGTTGGAGCAACGTCCCGCCCGCGCCCAGGGACCGGGCCAGCACGCGGAAGTGCCGCGGATCGGTCCCGACCCGGAACGGCAGATCGCCCGTGGTCAGTGGAAGCGTGCCGCCGAGGACGGCGAGCATCTCCTCGACGCAATGGGCCGGAGGCGGCGGCGTCCCCAGGTGACGTGAGCAAAGTCCGCAATCCTCGAGGAAGACGCGTCCAGGAAGGAACGCCTCGAATTCCGGCAGAGCCCCGCGGAAGAGGCTTCTCCAGGCGTTGTTGACCTCCACCACACGGCCTGCGCGATCCAGGAGCGCCGCCTCGCTCGGAAGCGCCTCCAGCGGCAGGAGCGTCGGCGCCGGGACGGCGCCGAATTCCGGACTCGCTTCGTTTGGAACACCTGGGGACATCGCGACTCGGGATCCCACGACAGCTCCGCCATGGAGGCCTCGCCGGGGTCCATGGCAAGAAAACGCTCCCGATCCGAGCGACGCAAGCGCCGGGGATTCAGGAAAATCCTGATGCCCGCATCCGGCGGCGTTCGGCAGAGGGACACGGATTTCACGGATTCCTCCAGAATTCTTGGGGCCTACTGGGGCAGCGGGACGAAACGGACGAACTGGGTGGCGTTGGTGGCCAGCCAGGCGTCGGGCACCGGCGCATTGCCGTCCTCGCCAGCCGACAGCTCCCCGAGCCGCGTCCAACCGTTCAGGTTGGTCGAGCCCTCGATCCGATAGCTCCGCGGCGGCAACCCGCGCAGGGTCAAGGAGGGCCGGGAATTCGTCAGGGCAAAGTCGAGGAACGGGCGGCGCGGGGAGGGGGTGACCTCCACGGCCACCAATTGAGGCCGCCATCCGTCGAAACAGAGCGACGAGGACGAGCGAAGGCATCTCGCCCACTCTCCGTAAATGACACGTCCCAAAGAGCCGGGATTTGGACGAACCAACGTCTCCGTCTGTCCCCGTTCCAGAACTGCAAACCGGAGCGTCCAAGGGTAAAGGACGTCCGCGACGCTATTTGAGATCTTCAGGAAACCATTCTCCTCAACGTTGAGGATCTGCGGCCTCAACGGCGGATAGATCGGATACACATTGAAGCCTTCGAACTCGGAGATCCTGAGGCCAGTACTGGTAGGATCGGAATCGGATCCGTCACCCACGACATAACGAAATCGGTACGAATAGCCGCCGGCTGTTTCGGGCCCGTCGGGACGACCGTGCGTCGATACATAGCCAGTGCCTGGAATGATCAAATATGGCACTTCCGTCCGCAGATGTTCCCAGTTGGTAAAGCCTCCAATCCGCCAAACGAAAACCTGCATCCACACCGTTTGGCCGGTCGTGAATCCATTCAAAATCCGATAGGATTGCGGGCCCGGATTCCAAGTCCCCGGGCTGCTCGTCCCGGGGACCCGGAACGGCATCACCGCGCCCAACTCGTTGGTCACGGTGTCCGGGGTGGCGCCATAGACGATCTGGGCAACATAGTTGGTGCCAACCAAAGGACTCCCATCGGGACCCAGTACCAGCCGCGGCGGATTCAACCCCCGGTTGTTCACGTTCACCACGCCCTGCGCTCGGATCAGCGTCGGGAGAAGACAAAGGCAAAGGAGAAGGAACCTGGTCTTCATCGGTTGGGAACTCACGGCAGGCTAGCCGGCCCGTCGAACCCGGCAAGAGCCGCCTCGGACGATGCCATTCATCTTTGGTTTCGGAGGTCGTCCTGACCTTGAGAGTCGGGAACCGATCGGGGACCACGCCGTGGCCGGCGTGGCTACGGGCCCTTGCCAACGGTGACGTGGCCACACCGCCGCAGTCCCGTTGTCCTCCGTGAAATCCGTGTCAACCCTCCGAGCGCTCCGCGTCTCCGTGGCAAGACCGCCTCACCGCCGCCGCTTCGGACGGTAGCCGGCCTTGCGCTTCGACTCGGAGTCGTCGAACCGCGCCCGCGCCCCGGCGCCGGGGCTTTTCATCTCCGCGCCGCCCAGGCGGCCCTTCAGCTCGCGGACCTGGTCGCGCAGCAGCGCCGCCTTCTCGAATTCCAGGTTGTTCGACGCCTCGATCATCTCGCCTTCCAGCTCGCGGATGGTCTCGGTGATGTCGATCTGGCCGACGCTGTCGTTCAACGCCGCCGCGGCCGCGTTGCGTCCCGATCCGACGCTGCTCAGCCCCTCCTCGAGACCGCGCTTCACGCTGCGGGGAGTGATGTTGTTGGCCTTGTTGTGCGCGAGCTGGCGCTGACGCCGGTACTCGGACACGGCGAGGAACTTCTGGATACTCTGGGTCCGGACGTCGGCATAGAGGATCACCCGGCCGTTGATGTGGCGCGCGCCGCGTCCTGCCGTCTGGATGAGGCTGGTCGCGCTGCGCAGGTAGCCCTCCTTGTCGGCGTCGAGGATGGCCACCAGGGAGACCTCGGGCAGGTCGAGTCCCTCGCGCAGGAGGTTGATGCCGACGAGCACGTCGCAATCGCCCTTGCGCAGCGCGCGCAGGATCTCGACCCGTTCGATGGCGTCGATCTCGCTGTGCAGGTAGCGGACGTTGACGCCGAGGTCGCGCAGGTAGTCGGTCAGCTCCTCGGCGGTGCGCTTGGTGAGGGTGGTGACCAGGACCCGTTCGCCCTTGGCTACGGTGGCGCGGGCCTCGTGCAGCAGGTCGTCGATCTGGCCCTTCAGCGGCTTGATCTCCACGACGGGATCGACGAGGCCGGTGGGGCGGACGATCTGCTCGGCGACGTTCGCCGGCCCGGCCCAGTTCATCTCGGTGGGACCGGGCGTCGCGCTGACGTGGACGGCCTGGCCCATGAGCGAGCGGAACTCCTCGAAGTTGAGCGGGCGGTTGTCCAGCGCGCTGGGCAGGCGGAAGCCGTGTTCGACGAGCACCGTCTTGCGGGCCATGTCGCCGGCGTACATGCCGCCGACCTGCGGCAGCGTGGCGTGCGACTCGTCCACGAGCATGAGGTAGTCGCGCGGAAAAAAGTCGAGCAGCGTGCCCGGACGCGAACCCTTCGGGCGGCCGGTGATGTGGCGCGAGTAGTTCTCGATGCCCGAGCAGAAGCCGAGTTCCTGGAGCTGCTCGAGGTCGAACTCGCACCGCATCTTGATGCGTTGGGCCTCCAGCAGCTTCCCCTGCATCTCGAACTCGGCGATGCGCAGACCGAGCTCCTCGCGGATGGAGAAGATGGCGTTGTTGATCTTCTCCTGCGGCGTGGCGAACTGCTTGCTCGGGAAGATGTTCACCGCGGCGAGCGATTCCAGGGTGTCGCCGGTCAGCGGATCGAACCGGGTGAACCGCTCCAGCTCCTCGCCGAAGAACTCGATGCGCAGGGCGTCCTCGGTGTAGGCCGGGTGCAGTTCGATGACATCGCCACGCACGCGGAACTTGCCGCGGGTGAGGTCGAAGTCGTTGCGGGCGTACTGGAGGTCGACCAGCCGGGACAGGAGCTGTTCGCGGCTGATGGACTGCCCGATCCGCAGGGGGATGACCATGCTCTCGTAGTCGTTGCGGTCGCCGATGCCGTAGATGCAGGAGACCGAGGCGACCACGATGACGTCCCGGCGCGAGAGCAGGGAGTTCATGGTGGAGAGCCGGAGGCGTTCGATCTCCTCGTTCACGCTGCTGTCCTTCTCGATGAAGGTGTCGGTGCGCGGGATGTAGGCCTCGGGCTGGTAGAAGTCGAAGTAGCTGACGAAGTACTCGACGGCGTTGTCGGGGAAGAAGGACTTGAACTCGGCGTAGAGCTGGGCGGCGAGGGTCTTGTTGTGCGAGAGGACCAGCGCGGGACGTCCGGTGGCGGCGATGACGTTGGCCATGGTGAACGTCTTGCCCGAGCCGGTGACGCCGAGCAGCACCTGGTGGGGCTGGCCGGCCTGGACTCCGGCGACGAGCTTGGCGATCGCGGCGGGCTGGTCGCCGGCGGGCGGGTAATCGGAACGGAGCTTGAAAGGCGACTCGGCCACGGCGGCGGACAGTAGGCCTCCACGGCCGCGGGGCGAATGGGGAAATGGGTGGGGAGTAGGCCACGGAGACACGGAGGGCACGGAGAGGGAGTCCTGCAACGGAACCCGCTCAATGAGTTGCTGATCTCAAGTTTGCGTCCTGTGACCCGTTCAGCTGCGAGCGTGGCAGGGCTGTCGTGAAGCACGGGAGTCACCACTTCAGGCAGGACGCCGCGCAACTCCCTTGTCAGCGGTTCCGCACGCTCCAATGTCCCGGGCATGTCTCCCAGGTCCGGTTTCGTCCTCGTCGTCTGGATCGCCGCCCTCCTGGTGACCGGATGCCGGTCTTCCCAAGCCCCGGCGTCGGGCGGCTTCCGGGCTCCGCGCTTTCCGGTCCGCATCTCGAACGACCGCACCCACCTCGTCGACGCTGCCGGCCGCCCCTTCCTCTACCACGCCGACACGCCTTGGGGCCTGGTCGCGCGGTTGCGACGGGAGGAGGTCGAGAGCTATCTCGACCACCGGCGCGCGGCGGGGTTCAACGCGGTGCAGGTCCAACTGTTGCCCGAGGCCGCCATCACTTCGGGCACGAACGCCTACGGCCACGGCCCGTTCCGCACACCCGGCGACTTCTCGACGCCAGACTCCCGCTACTTCGACCACGCCGCCTGGGTGGTGGCGCAGGCCGCGAAGCGCGGGATGCTTGTGGCCTTCAATCCGGTCTGGCTCGGGTGCTGTGACGGCGGACACCGCGACCTCATGGCGTCCAACGGGGTGGACCGCTGCCGCGACCTGGGACGCTTTCTCGGACGCCGCTTCCGCGGGCACGCCAACCTCCTGTGGATCCAGGGCGGCGACCGGGATCCGGGGAAGTGGCGGCCGTTCGTGAATGCCGTCGCCGAGGGGATCGACGAAACGGCGCCGAACCCGCTCCAGACCGCCCATTGGTCCTCGACGCATTCGTCGCTCGACGAGATCGGCGACGCACGATGGCTCGACCTCAATGCGACCTACACCTACGCGGCCGAGCATGTCGGGGCGTGGCGGCGGCAGTTCCATGTGTACCACTCGGCGCGTCGCGATGCCGAACGGGAGCCGCGGATGCCGTTCTTCCTGATCGAATCCACCTACGAGGGTGAACACGGTGCCACGGCGCAGAAGATCCGGCGTCAGGCCTGGTGGGCGGTGCTGTCGGGCGCATGCGGCCAGGCGATGGGCAACGGGCACATCTGGGGCTTCCGCGACGGCTGGCAGGAACGGCTCGACACGCCGGCGGTGCGCGACATGGGCGTTCTGCGGCGGGTGCTCGAGTCGCACCGCTGGTGGACGTTGCGTCCCGACTTCGACCATCGGGTGCTCACCAACGGCTTCGGCACCTACAACGGAGGCGATCAACCCGGCGGCGACGACTACGTCACCGCCGCCGCGGCACCGGACGGAACCCTGCTCGCCTACGTGCCCGAAGGCGGGACGGTCTCCGTGTCCAGGTTCCCTGCGATGCGCGAGGCTGACTGGATCGACCCGACGGACGGGCGTTCGGTCGCCCGGCTCGGGATCTCCGCGGACACCGGCTTCACCACCTCGCCGCCGGGCCGAAATGCGGCCGGCGACCGGGACTGGGTGTTGGCGGTCCGGCCGGCCCGGAGGTAGGGGGTGTCCGTGGTCAAGGGTCCGTCGTCCGTTGTCAGTCGTCCGTTGTCAGTGGGAGTGGCTGCTGGGCCCAAGAGGCGCCGTCCTTCGCACCCTGAAGGGTCCAAAGAACCTGGGAACAGCGACGAGAAGTTCCCGCCCCGGAGACCCAAACATCGGACAACAATCAACGGACCACGGACCACGAACCCAGCGCCACCGGCGCCGGTTCGTTCAATTCACCGCCGACGGCGCGACGTCCACGGAGACGATGTCGCCGGCGGAGTTGCGGGCGTAGAGGCGGCCGTTGGCGACCACGGGGGCGGTCCAGCATTTCCCACCGAGGATCTGGGAGCGGCCGAGCAGCTCGAACTTCTCCGGATTGGCCTTCACCAAGCTGAGCTCGCCGGTCTCGGAGAGCACCAGCAGCTTGCCGTCGGCGGTGCCGACGAGCGTTCCCTGGCCGAAGCCCTTCTCGGACCACTTCAGCTGGCCGGTCTTCCAGTCGACGCAGCGCAGCTCGAGCATGGCCGCCTTGAAGGTGCTTCCGTTGACGCCGTAGAGGTGGCCGCCGATCAGGACCGGGGTGGCGGTGAAGCAGCCGAGGCTGTCGCCCTTCCACACGGACTCGGGCTTGCCGCCGGCAATCCGGAGCTGCTCGCCGCCGGCGTCGTTGGACGAGATGAACACCGCGCCGTCGTGGACGATGGGATCGGCGACGTGGCAGTAGTAGCCCTTGCCGAACGGGTGCTGGAAAAGCTCCGAGCCGTCCTTGAGACGGACCGCCGCGAGGTGGTTCGTGGCGAAGACCATGACCGCCTCCTCGCCGCCGACCTTGGTGAGCACGGGCGCGCTGAAGCTGTGGCCGACCTTGCCGGTGGTCCAGAGGACCTTGCCGGTAGCGGCGTCGAGGGCGGTGCCATGGGTACCCACGTTGAGCAGCACCCGGCCGTCCTGCACGTGCGGGGCCGAGGTGACGCCCCAGGGATTCGTGTCCGCACCGAGTTCCTCGACCAACTGCTTGTCCCAGACGACGTCGCCGGTCTTGGCGTCGAGGCAGATGGCGCGGCCGGGCTTGATGATGGCGTAGACCTTTCCGTCGGCGACGGTCGGCGCGGCGTTCGGGCCGCCGTCGTACATCGTCGGCTTCAGCTCGCTGGGAAACTCCTTCGACCAAACCGGCTTGCCGGTGGCCACGTCGAGGCACCAGAGGGTGGAGACGTCGCCCTTGTTCAGGTTGCCCACGGTGTAGAGGCGTCCATCGGCGACGGCCATCGAGGCGTAGCCCTGTCCGACCTTGGCCTTCCAGACGGTGCGGGGACCTTCCTGGGGGAAGGCGTCCGCGACCTTGCCGGGGGCGATGCCGGTGCGGTCCGGTCCGCGCCACTGGGGCCAGTCGGCAGCCTGGAGCGCGGTGGCGGTGGCGGCGACGAGGAGCAGGGCGGGGAGGTGGGCAGGGCGCAGCATACCGAGCCCACGGTACGGTCCTCGGGGACGCTGGCAACCGGCCAGTGGACACCGGGATGTGGGAGCCCGGCCGTCGCGGATCCGATTCCACCGAATCAAACCCGGCTTGGCAGCGTCGGGACCGGCGATACGCTGTCCCGACACCACGCACATGACGCCGCACGACTCCTCCCATCCCGACTTCAACCGCCGCGACTTCTTCAAGGGCGCCTCGATGGCCGGAGTGATGGCCATGCTGGGGGCCGTGCCGATCACCGCGCAGGAGGCGGCCAAGGCGGCGGGCGAGGACAAGAACCTGCCGCAGCCGAAGGCGGACCCGAACTACAAGGAGAAGCCCCTCGGACCGCCGGTGAACATCGGCATCATCGGATTGGGCTCACACGGCCGCGAGATCATCACCCACCTCGCCAAGCTGCCGAACGCCCCGGTGGTGGCGATCGCCGACACCTACAAGCAGTCGGTGAAGCGTGCGGCGGAGACGGCCCCGAAGGCCAAGGCCTATGCGACGGCGGAGGAGCTGCTGGCGGACGCCGACGTGAAGGCGGTGGTCATCGCCACCCCGACGCACCAGCACAAGGAGATCGCCTTGGCGGCGATGAAGGCCGGGAAGCACGTGTACCTCGAGGCGCCGATCGCGCACACCATCGAGGACGCCCGCGAGATCGCGAAGGCGGCGGCGGCGTTGCCGAAGGGGCAGATCTTCCAGTCGGGACTCCAGTCGCGCGAGAACCCGCAGAACCACCATGTGCTGAAGTTCATCCGCACCGGCGCGACGGGGAAGGCGGCGATGAGCCGTGGGCAGTGGAACAAGAAGAACTCCTGGCGGCGCGCCTCGCCGAACCCGGAGCGGGAGAAGGCCCTGAACTGGCGCCTGTTCCGGGAGACCTCGTTGGGCCTCGCCGGCGAGGTCGGCATCCACAGCCTCGACACCGCCTCGTGGTACCTCGACAGCCTGCCGGTCTCGATGACCGGGTTCGGCGGGATCCTGCAGTGGCAGGACGGCCGTGAGGTCGCCGACACCGTGCAGCTGGTGGTCGAGTTCGCCGGCGGCGTCCGGCACACCTGGAGCGCCACGTTGGCGAACTCCTTCGAAGGCGAGCATGACATCTTCTTCGGCTCGAGCGCCGCGGTGCTGATCCGCGACAACCGCGCCTGGATGTTCAAGGAAACCGACGCCGAGCTGCTTGGCTGGGAGGTGTACGCGCGGAAGGACGACTTCCTCACCGACTCCGGCATCGCCCTGGTGGCCAACGCAACGAAGATCCTCGCCCAGGGCAAGAAGCCCGCTGAGGCCGCCTCCGAGTCAGACTCACCGGTCCGCTACGCCCTCGAGAAGTTCGTGGAACACGTCAACGACGGCACCCAACCCGAGGCGTCCGCCGAGGCCGGCTTCCGGGCCGTGGTGATGGCGGTGAAGGCCAACGAGGCCGTGACCAAGGGTGGAAGGGTGGAGATTGCGAAGGAACAGTTCGTGGTTTGAGGACGGGCGGGCTGTTGTTGGGGTCGGTTGCCAGTTGTCCGTTGCCAGTTGTCGGTCGTTTCGGAGCCCTAGGCTTGACTCCAGCCTTATCGCCCAGAATGGACCACTGACCACTGACCACTGACCACTGACCACTGACCACTGACCACTGACCACTGACCACTGACCACTGACCACTGACCACTGACCACTGAC
>JAIXUV010000092.1 GCA_027483345.1 Verrucomicrobiales bacterium
CCACGGCCCGTGTCCGGGCGCCGAAGCCGCCGGCAAGCCGTTCGGCCCGGGCCCGGGCGACCCACGATTGCTGCAGGCGCAGGCGGGCGTCCCGTTCCGCTGCGGCGATCCGGACCCTCAGTTCCCGCTCACGCGTCACGTCGCGTCGGGCGGCCCACCAGGCCGTGCCGACCACCGACAAGAGAACCGCCGCCACGACCGCCACAAGACGCACCGCGGCGGCGCGGCGCTCAAGCCGTCGCAGGGCGCGGACCGACCGGCCGCTGCGCAACAGCGCGACGTCCGCGGCCAGCGCGGCGGCATCCGTGTACCGCCGCGCGGGATCCCCTTCGCAGGCCCTCAGTACGACCTCGTGGAACTCAATGCGGTCGGCCGCGGTCGGATCGCCGATCCAATCCGACGGGATCTCCGGAAACCGGTTCCGGTCCAGGCCGGTGCTGGCTTCGTAGAGGACCTTGCCCAGGGCGTAGATGTCGGCGCGGACGCTGCCCGGCCCTTCCGGGGGCACGAACCCCTCGGTCCCGACGAAGGTCCTCGACTCGCCGGCGAGGCCGGCCAGGCCGGGGTCGGCGAGCTTCGCCGCACCGTGCACGCGGATGATGTTCGCCGGCTTGATGTCGCGGTGCACCAGCCCATGGCGATGGAGGTGCCCGAGTCCGGAAGCCAGCGATGTCGCCAGGTCCAGCACGTCCCCCAGCGGGAGCCTCCCCAGACGACGGAGTTCCGTGCGGAGCGTCCTTGGCACGTAGGTTTCCGGGGCGTCCGCACCGGATGCACGACGTAGCAGGACCGTGGCGGTCGGATCCTCGTCGTCCGCCAGTTCCATCACGTAGTAGAAGAGCCCGGCGTCGTCGTCGCGTCCGACGTGGAGGATGTGCACCAACGCCTCGGATCCCCGCGAGACGGGCTCGTAGTGGCGGACTCCCTGGAACTCCCGTTCGTAGGGACGGCCCTCCTCGAAGGCGTCCCGCCGCACCACCTTCACGGCCCGCAACGTTCCCATCACGTTCCTCGCCAACCACACTTCTCCATAGGCGCCGCGGCCGACCGGGCGCAGCAACTGGTGGTCCGGAACCAAGGGGGGCGGACGACGGGGCGACCCTCCGGATTGGGCTTCCGGGTCCATGTCCTTCAGGGCCCCTTCTCCTGGAGGCGGCGCAGCCGATCCACCTCGTTCCGGATCGCCCGGGCGACCCGGTGTCGGGCGAGGTAGACCTGCGCCGCGTTGATCCCGAGTGTCCGGGCGACGGTGGAAACCGGCAGTCCCTGTGCCGTGGTCATCTGGAACACGAGGAACTGCCGCGCGGCCACGGTGGCCTTCACCTTCGCGAGGGCGCCCTCGAGGAGGTTCCGTTCCCATTCCTCCTGCCAGACGGCCTCCATCCCGGCGGCGTCTTCCGCGGGAAGCCGTTCGATGAAGGCCGTGTCCCGCCCGTCGCCGTTTTCCGGCGTGGCGTCGAGGGGGGGACGCACCGTCCGCCGGCGACGGAAGTCCGTGATGCGGGACCGGACGATCAGCAGGAGCCAGCCCTTGAAGGATCCGAGGGAAGGGTCGTAGCGGAAGCCGGGAAGCTTGCGGGCCACGGAGAGCAGGGTTTCCTGGACGATGTCCTGGGCCTCGGCGTTCTGCAGGCCCGCCTTCCGGGCGACGTTGTAGATCAGGCGCCAGTAGCGGTCGAAGAACTCGCGCCAACCGGCCTGGTCGTCCCAGTCGCGCAGGCGCTCGAGCAGGCTGGCCCGCGTGGCGAGGGAATCATCCGGGTTCTCCATCCTCCTGACCTCCGCAGCGGAAGCGCCGGTCTTTCAGGGAATCCCCTCAACCCTTCAGCTGCTGGCGGGCGAGGACGGCGGCGCCGGTGATGCCGGCCTCGTCTCCGAGCTTGCTGGCGACGATCTCGACGTCCTTGAGCGCGCCCGGCATGGCGTAGTCGCGGGCGGTCTCGACGATGATGGACATCATCTCGTCCTCGAGCGCGTCGAGCACGCCGCCGCCGAGCACAATCACCTCGGGCCCAAGGATGTTGGCGAGGTTGGCGATGGCGATGCCGGTGTATTCGGCGGCGCTCTCGACGACCTTCTCCGTGAGCTTGTCGCCGCGTCGGAGGGCCTTGCGGAGGTCGCCGCTCTTGAGGTCCGTGATCGTCGCGCCGCCCTGGAGGAAGTCGGTGAGCACGGTCTTCTCGCCCTCCTTGGCGCGTCGGGCGAGCTCCCGGAAGATCGCGGTGCGGCTGGCGAGGGCCTCGAAGCATCCGAGGTTGCCGCAACCGCACTTGGGTCCGCCCACCTCGAGCACCATGTGCCCGATCTCGCCTGCGGTGTGGTTGAAGCCGGAGAAGAGCCGGCCGTCGAGGATGAGCCCGCCGCCGATGCCGGTGCCGAGGAAGATGCCGAGCAGGTTGCGGGGCTTCGCCTTCATCTCGACCTCATGCACGCCGAGGGTGCAGGCGTTGCAGTCGTTCTCGATGAACACCGGGATGCCGAGGTGCTTCTCCAGCTCCTTCTGCAGCGGGGCGTTCTTCCACTGGAGGTTGGGGGCGAAGATGACCTCGCCCTTGGCCGGATCCACGGCCCCCGGGGCGCCGATGCCGACCGCCTTGATCTGCTTCGGGGAAAGGTCCGCCTCGTCGGCCGCATCCCGCACACAGCGGGCGACCCGCTCGACCACCGACTCGAAGCCGCGGACCGACTTGGTGCTCAGCTTCGAGGTCTGCAGCAGGCGCAGTTGGGGGGTGAAGACGCCGGCGAGGATCTTGGTCCCGCCCAGGTCCACGCCAACGATCACATCCTGTTTGGTGGGCTCGGCCATGGTATGCGTCCCCATCAGGCTGAAAACCACCCGGCGCGGGCAAGGAAAACGTCGCAACAATTCTCCCTTCCCAGCTGCCGGAACCATGGACCTGACCCCGAGACCGACGTCCTGACCACCGGAAGCTCTACTTGGCGAACGGGACTGGGGGCTACTCCTTCGAATGCGACGAGCTGGATTCGTGGCTCGGCTGCTGCGGATTGATGATCTTGGAAATGACCGCCCCGGGAATCGAAGAGTGCTCTCCGGGATCGCCCGGATTCGGAACCGGCTTGGTTTCGGGTGCCAGCAGTCGGGCGATGAAGATCAGGATCAACGTCGTGTTCACGGCCGCCCCGGGTGGCAGGCGACATGCCAATCTCCGAATCGACCCCATGCCCTTCGACTCCGATGCGGCCCAAGTTGGGGCAGCAATGGACCACGCTGGGGCGGGTCGTCAGGAGTTGGCCGACGAAGCGGGTGGGCGGGGCACTTCGATGATCTCCCGTTTCCTCAGCAGTTGCCTCACCCCGGCGCGGCGCAGGCAGGTCGCGGCCACGCCCGCGAGTCCGTAGGTGATGAGCACCCATCGGATGTCGAAGGGAATGGGGACGAAGAAGAGGAGCTTCTGGAAGCG
>JAIXUV010000169.1 GCA_027483345.1 Verrucomicrobiales bacterium
CCGGAACCGGTCAGGAGGCCGCCGGTGCGACGGGCGGCTTCACGGCCGCCTTCACCTCGATGTGCAGGTCGCGCAGCTGGCGCGGGGTGACGTGGCTCGGGCTCTCGGTCATGAGGCAGACACCCTTCGCGGTCTTGGGGAACGCGATCACGTCGCGGATGCTCGTCGTGCCGCACAGGATCGCGCAGAGGCGGTCGAAGCCGAGGGCGATGCCGCCGTGCGGAGGCGCCCCGTACTGGAACGCGTCGAGCATGTAGCCGAAGCGGCTCCGGGTCTCGTCGGGCGGGATCTGGAGCAGTTCCTCGAAGATCGTCTTCTGCACATCCGGCTGGTGGATCCGGATCGATCCACCGCCGAGTTCCACGCCGTTGACCACGATGTCGTAATGCTGGCCGCGGACCTTCTTCGGGTCGGTCTTGAGCAGCGGGATGTCCTCGGCGACGGGGGCCGTGAACGGATGGTGGCTGGAGTACCAGCGGTTCATCTCGCGGTCGAAACCGAGCAGCGGGAACTCGACCACCCACATGAAGTCGAAGCGCGTCGGGTCGATGGTGAGCTTGCCCTGACCCTTGAGCACCTCGGCGCAGTAGAGGCGGATCTTGCCGAGGATCTCGCACGCGTTGAGCCACTGGTCGGCAGCGAAGAGGATCAGGTCGCCTTCCTCAATGCCGAGCTTCGCGGTGAGCGCTGCCTTCTCGGCGTCGTTGAAGAACTTCACGATCGGCGACTTCCACTCGACCACGCCGGCGGCGTTCTTCTCGACCTTGATGAAGGCGAGCCCCTTCGCGCCGAAGCTCTTGGCGTAGTCGGTCATCGTCTCGATCTGGCCCTGGGTCGCGCCGGCGAGTCCCTTGGCGTTGATGGCCTTCACGACCCCGCCGTTGGCGATCGCGTTGCCGAACACGCCGAACTTCGAGCCCTTGAACTCCTCGGAGAAGTCCACCAGCTCCATGCCGAAGCGGGTGTCGGGCTTGTCGATGCCCCAACGGTTGAGCGCCTCGTCGAAGCTGATCCGCTTGAACGGCGTGGGGATGTCCACGTTCAGCGCGGTCTTCCACACCTTCTTCAGCAGGCCTTCGATCAGCGCGTAGATGTCCTCGCGGTCGATGAACGACATCTCGATGTCCACCTGGGTGAACTCGGGCTGGCGGTCGGCGCGGAGGTCCTCGTCGCGGTAGCAGCGGGCGAGCTGGAAGTAGCGTTCCACGCCGCTGACCATGAGGATCTGCTTGAACTGCTGCGGCGACTGGGGAAGGGCGTAGAAGGTCCCGGGATCGCGGCGGTTGGGCACCAGGAACTCGCGGGCGCCCTCGGGCGTGGACTTGAAGAGGGTGGGCGTCTCGACCTCGAGGAAGCCCTGCTCATCCATGTAGCTGCGGGTGGCGATGGCCACCTTCGAACGCAGCCGCAGGTTCCGCATCATCTCGGGCCGACGCAGGTCCAGGTAGCGGAACTGCAGGCGCAGCTCCTCGTTCACCTTGTTGGCGACTTCGGGGTCGTCGACCTGGAACGGCAGGATCCGCGCGTGGTTGAGGATGACGAGGGACTTCGCGAGCACCTCGACGTCGCCCGAGGCGATCTTGGCGTTGCGGGTGCCGTCCGGGCGGACCCGGACCACGCCGGAGACCTCGATCACGGACTCGGCGTGGAGATGGGCTGCGGCCTCGAAGACGGCGGGGTCGAGGTCCGAGGGATCGAACACCGTCTGGGTGCGGCCCTCACGGTCGCGGAGGTCGATGAACAGGACGCCGCCGAGGTCGCGACGGGAGTGGACCCACCCGGTCAGGGTGACGGTGCGACCCGCGTCCGACGGGCGCAGTTCGTTGCAATGGTGCGTGCGCTTCATGCGAAACAGGGGCGGGAGGTTGTCCGTCGTCCCGCGGATTTCAAAGGGGGAAGTTCGGGGGCGTGGACCCCGGAACCGGCGTGGGCCCGGCCGCGGCCGGGTTCAGCCCCGACGACGGTGGCGGCGGAAGGCCACCGCGGCACCGACGACGGCGGCGGCGATCGCGGCGGAGACGCCGGGCGCTTCCGGAACCCCGACGAACTCGGACCTGAAAATCGTCACCGGTCCGAAATTCGAGGGGACGTTCAACCACTCCGCGGAGGATCCGATGCCAGGGATGGTTCCCCAGGGTCCGGTGCCGTTGGCTCCGGAAGACGAGGAGTTCGCCATCCAGGAACCGCCGGAGGAGGCCGAGGCGATGTCGAGGAGCAGCGTGGGCAGCAGGTTCGGCTGCGAATCGCCGGGATTGGCCGCCGAAGACGTGGTGTAGCGCCAGCTCGAGGGGTTGGAGAACAGGGTCCCGGCCACGGAGCCGAACTGCCCCAGCCATCCGCCCTGCCCCCCGGCGTCCCAGGCCACGACATAGATCCGCTGTCCGAGGGACAGCTGGAAGTTCCAGGACTCCGGCTCGCTCCAGTTGTAGGCGCCCGGATTGCCGGTCGAGCCGGATTCGTTCTGCCCGATAAGGGTCAGCTGCGTCCCGGCGGTGTCGCCGATGTACAGCTGGTAGTGGTTGTCGGCCGTCACCTGCGCCGAAAAGGACTGCGCTGCGGCGCGCGTCAGCGCCAATCCGCAGGCGGTCACCAGAAGGCATCGATGAAGGGTCGTCACACTCGTTCTCCTCTGTCGGCATCCTCTCATGACCGACGGGGGCGTCAATCGCCGAGCCGCGGGTCCGGAGGGCGGAGGCGGATCGGTCCGGAACGACCCGTGTCCGAAGCGGTGGACCTGTGGCCATGGAACCCGGAATGGCCGGTTGCAGATCCCATCGATTTCCTGGAGCGGACCGTCCGGACGGACCGGAATCGGAACATGGATCCGTCGGATCCGCTGCGGGGCTGGGTGCCCGATTTTCTCAATACGTCCGCGACCGACGTATTGACAAGGCGTCCGGCCTCCTCCATACAACCCGCCGATTTTGGCGCCTCGGTAGCTCAATGGCAGAGCAGCTGACTCTTAATCAGTTGGTTCTAGGTTCAAGTCCTAGCCGGGGCACCACTTCCTTCAGTTTTCCTTTCCGATTCGGCCCTGGTTGCGCCGATCCCGGGAAATTCCCGATTCGAACTCCATCGTCGCCGTCGGCTCCCGCAGTTGAAAATCCCATGGTTTCCGGCCTTGGGTTCCATTTGCCGATGGCCTCCGCGACCGCAACCTTCCATCCTCTTTGAACATGCAGACCTTGTCCTCGCTGCTCTGGCCCTTCCGTCGCCTTCTGTTCGTGGGCGTCGTCTTGGGAACCCTTCTGGCGGCGATCCACCCGACCCAGGCCCGGGCGGAACTCGTCTACGAGAACACCTTGGGCTCGACGAACTATTCCCTCTTCACCCGGGAGTACGGCGACGACATCGTCTTGGCGGGCACGAGCCGGCATCTGTCCGAATTCAGCTTCCTGTACAACGCCATCCTGCCCGCAGGAGTCACGACGCCGGCGCAGTGGCGCCTTCGGCTCTACGCGAACGACGGGGCCCGGCAGTACCCGGACGTCGTCACCTCTCAGCGGCCCAACTCGTTGCTGTGGGAAAGCGCCTCGTTCCCGGTGTTGTCCGGATTCGTCACCAACACCCTTTCCCTGCCGCTGGTGCTGGTGCCCGACCGGTTCACCTGGACGATCGAGTTCAGCAACATTCCCCAGACCAGGGAGTTCGGTGCCGGCCTGATCGTCGCGAACTACCCGACCTTGGGAGCCGCACTGGGGCTGAGGGGTGGCGGAACGACGATCGGCAGCTACCCCGACTTCTGGGTGCAGATGGATCCCAACGACAACAATTCTTGGGCGCTGAACATCTTCAGCGCGAATCCGGACATCGGCCCCCAGGGCAATTTCTGGGTCCGGGTGAGCGCCGTTCCGGAACCCACTCCCCTCGTCTTGGGGACCTTGGGCTTCGGTGTTCTCCTCTGGGTCTTCCGCCGCGGCCGCAAGGCCTGAGCGTTCTCGCCTCGTCGGTGGTCCTCCCCGGGTCACGGAAGACTTGACCCCGATCCGAGACGGGCGGGAAATCGCATCCGTCGTGTCACCCGCCTCCCCGTTGGAACGCCCGCGTCTGCGGGCCCTGATCGTCGAAGACTCCGAGTTCGACGCGCTGGTGCTGGTCAACCATCTCCG
>JAIXUV010000124.1 GCA_027483345.1 Verrucomicrobiales bacterium
GCCCGCCCTGCGGTCGCCCTCGAGGCGTCGCAGGTATTCGTCGATGCCGATGAGCGTGGACGCCCAGGCCCGGGGCGACGTGAACCCGGCGGCCACGGGCAGCGCCCGTTCGAACAGCTCCCCGGCGAGCATCTGGAAGCTGTCGTGCCCGGCCTCCGAGACGCAGAGCCCGAGCGCCCACAGGGCATGGCCGTGGCAGTCCTCCGAGCCCACGTCCTCGAGCCAGTTGCGTCCGAAGCCCATGAAGTTCCGGAACCGTTCCCGCCGCCGGTCGAAGGCGTGGTTGAGGAAGGCCATGTAGGTCGCGAGATGCGCGTCCAACGGGTCCGAGCGGTGGCCAAGCCTCCTCAGCATCAGGGCGAGGACGAGGGCGCGGGAGTTGTCGTCCGTGCAGTATCCCTCCGAGAAGTTCGGCACCGTGAAGCTTGCGTGCTGGAAGATCCCGGTCGAGTCGCCCATCCGGAACAGGTGGTCCAGCTTCAGCTCCGGAAGCTGTCCCGGCGTCTCGTCGAGGGTGCGGATCGGGGAGAAGCGGCGGCCGACGAAGCTGTGGTCCTGCCGCGCCTGCTCGAAGGAACGCATGTAGCGCTGGGCGGCCCGGCTCCAGACCATATCACGTCCGAGCAGGTAGGCGTTCTTCCGCATGGAGTGCCGGGTGGCCTCCTCCCGCAGGAGGTCGCGGACCGCCGACGCGATGGCCGACGCGTCGCGGAACGGCACGAGGCGTCCACGGTCGCCCGCCAGCAGCTCCATCGCATGCCAGTAGGGCGTCGAGACGACCGCGTTCCCGGCGCCGAAGGCGTAGGCCAGCGTGCCCGAGGTGATCTGGGCTTCCGTGAGGTAGGGGGTGAGGTAGATGTCCGCCGCGCCGATGAAGCGCATCAGCTCCTCCAGTTCGACGAACCGGTTGAAGAACACCACGTGCCGCTGCACCCCGAGGTCCTTGGCCAGCCGCGCGAGGTCCAGCCGGTAGGCCTCGCCTTCGTTGCGGAGCAGGTTCGGGTGGGTCTGGCCGAGGACGATGTACACCACGCCGGGGAACTCGCGGACGATCTCGGGCAGCGCCCTGAGGGCGAACTCGATGCCCTTGTTGGGTGACAGCAGGCCGAAGGTCAGCAGCACCTGGCGCCCGACCACCCCGAACTCGTCCTTGAAGAAGTTCGGGTCGGCGAAGGGGGTGTCCGGGATCCCGTGGGCGATCAGGTCGACCATTGCCGTCGGCGCGCCGTACACGTCCCGCAGGAACTCGGCGCCCTTCTCGGTCATCACCACCAGGCGTGTCGACAGTCGGATCAGCTCCCGCATCACCCGCCTCTGGTCCGGGTTCGGATCCTTCAGGACCGTGTGCAGCGTGGTGACGATCGGCATCTGCAGCTCCCGCAGCAGGGCCAGGAGATGGCTGCCCGCCGGCCCGCCGTAGATGCCGAACTCATGCTGCACGCACACGACGTCGACGTCGGTGATGTTGAGGAAGTCCGCCGCGCGCAGGTACGAGGGGAGGTCCTGTTCCGCGATCTCGAAGCGGACCTCGGGCGGGTAGTCGTAGCCGCCGGCCTGGTCGTTCACGGGAACCACCGGGCATTGCACCCCGGGATGTTCCCTCGCCACGGCGCAGCGCAGGTCGGTGGTGAAGGTCGCCAGCCCGCACTTCCTCGGGAGGTAGTCGCCGAGGAACGCGATCCGGCGGATGGAGCTGGGTCGGGTCACCGGCGGCGTGGGGGATGCCCGGTTGGAAGTGGACAGGGAGCCTGCCGGCCACCGCGCGACTTCGGTTCCTCCGGGTTCAACCGCCGCTCCTCCGACGCCAGGTGGCCACCGAACCGCCGACCAGCAGGGCGACGCCACCGGCCAGCATCCAGACCGCCTTGTCGGTCGGTGCTCCGGTGAAGAAGCGGGAGACGTCCGAGTTGAAGGAGTCCATCGCGGCGACGCCGAACGTGATGAGCAGGATTCCTCCGGCGAAGAGCGCCGAGGAGAGGGCATGGTTCATGGGAGATGGGATTCGGAGTGGGTGGACCCGACCGGGGCCAGGCGTGGGGCTTGGGGACTAGCCGCGTTTCCGGCTGGAGATGAACTCCACCAGCACCATCACCACGGCCACGACCAAGAGGATGTGGATGAAGCCGCCCATGGTGTAGGTGCTGACCAGGCCGAGCAGCCATAGGATGACCAGGACGATTGCAAGGGTGCGTAGCATCGGGCTTACGGATGGGGGTTTCGGTCGGGGAACGGAAAGGGTGCGGGCCGGATGTCGATCGGCGATTGCGGCGTCCCGGAAGCGGAGCCCATGGGGCTGCCCGGCTGGAGCCATCCTGGTTCCCCATCCATCGGCGGTGCCGTCGGGTGGGTGGGCGGAATGACCGGCGCGGTCCGGAAGGTCCATCCATCCGTCTTCCCGGTGTCCTGCTTGCGCGGGGTCCAGGAGGCCGGTTCCGACGTCGCGGCGGCGGCCGCCACTTCGTGTTTGGGATCGATGGGGATCATGCGGGGATTTCCAGGTCGTGAACGCTGTCGATCGTGGGCCGTACGGGGCCGGGGACACATACGGTGAAACCCGAACCCCCGGTCGAGGTGGCCCCGGGGTGGGGCACATGGGTATTCCGCCTTCCACGGCGTGACGTCGGATTGGCCGGGACGGCCCGCCGGGAAGGGGATTTCAGCGCCTTACGGCACTCGCAATTCGCCTATTTGGCTGCCGCAGTCTGGTTCTCAGGCGTCCGCTTGATGTCAGCGAGCGTGAGCTTCACGAAGAGCTTGGATTCATCGTAGCAGACACGGTCGATCTGGCCGGGAGCGATGTGGATCTCCTTGCCAGAGTACCACCGCCCCGTCTCGACCACGACGTTCCGGATGACCCACGTCCGGATGTCCACCATGAACCCGCTGACCGAACCGATCGCCCCGTCGGACGCCTCGATCTTGTATCCGATGAGCGCCTTGGTGCTGCGGAGATGCGCGTCGTCACGCTGGTTGTGGCCGTGGTGCTTGGCCGTGGTGCCGGGAGGGCCCTGTTCCGGTGTGGGTTGGGTCTCCCAGTAGAAGGGAAAGCCGTAGTAGTTGTGATAGTCCTCTTCGTGCTGACGGGAGACGGGGCGGTGTGTCGTGATGGACGGGCTGTCCTCGATCCGCTTCCGGGACAGGTTCACGTGTAGGACCTTCGCCGCGGCGTCGAGCCGTCCGAACGCCCGCGGCGAAAGCAGGACCTGACGGTCGCTGAGCCAGGTGCCGGTCTCGGCGACGACGTATCGGATCAGCCACGACTGGTCGTCGAAGTAGAAGTCCTTGACCTCACCGATCTCGCCGTCGGTTGCGGCCAGCTTGTGTCCGTAGAGTTCCTGGGAGTTGTGTAACATGATGCGCCTTTCGTTGGCGGGTTCCCCTTCGGCCCCGCCATGGCGGCGCGGCCTGGGGACCCCCCTTCGAACCGGTGGTGCCGGTCCAAGTTCGAGGCTGTCCGTCGCCGCCCGTTCCGCCCATGGGGTGAATCCCGACCCGCCACGGCCGGGACACCCAGCGTCGCCCTCCCGGTTGGAGGATGGGGAGAAGGCCCCATGTCCCGGCGTGTCGTCCCGGCCTGAAGATGGCGGGCCGTCTTCCATCCGGCGGCGCCGGGCCGTCCGGCGTCGTCGGCCCGCGGTTTCGCCATCCATGAGCCCCATCCAGAGTCCGTCCCAGACCCAGGCCCGTGGACCCGGAGGCATCCGGGGTTTCCCTGGACGCTGCATCGACCTGCTGCGCCTTCGCCGACCGGTGGTCGTCACCACCGTCGTCGGCGCGGCCATCCTCCTCTCGCTGGTGCTCCGCCATGGGCTCGGGTTCGGTCCCGGCGTCTACGACCTCCCGCTCTTCGTCGCCCTGGCGGGAGGCATCCCCTCGCTTCTCGACATGCTCCGGAAGCTCTCCGGCGGCGGTGTCGGCGCCGACCTGCTCGGCGGGATCTCCGTGCTGACCTCGATCGCCTTGGGCGAGTACCTCGCCGGTTCGATCATCGTCCTCATGCTGGCCGGCGGCGCCGCCCTCGAGGGCTTCGCGCTGAGGAAGGCGTCCTCCGCCCTGCTCGCCCTTGCCGGACGGATGCCCTCCGTCGCCCATCGCAAGGGGGACGGTGCCATCGTCGACGTGCCCCAGCGTGACGTCCAGGTGGGAGACCTCCTGGAGATCTATCCGCACGAGATCTGTCCGGTCGACGGGATCGTGGTCACGGGCCATGGCACCATGGACGAATCCTACCTCACGGGTGAGCCCTTCCAGATCACCAAGACCTCGGGGTCGGAGGTGCTTTCCGGCGCGGTGAACGGCGAGTCCGCCCTGACGGTCCGCACCTCGCGCCCGGTGGCGGACTCGCGGTATTCCCGGATCCTGGAGGTGATGAAGGACACCGAGGCGAAGCGTCCCGGGATCCGGCGCCTCGGTGACCGACTCGGTGCGTTCTACACGCCGGTGGCGCTGACGGTGGCGGTCGCGGCATGGCTGATCGGCGGCGATCCGGTCCTGTTCCTCTCGGTGCTGGTCATCGCCACGCCTTGTCCCCTGTTGCTGGCGATCCCCATCGCCGTCATCGGCTCGGTCTCCCGCTGCGCCCAGCGGGCGATCATCGTCAAGGATCCGGCGGCGCTGGAACAGGCCGTCGCCTGCCGTACCGCGATCTTCGACAAGACGGGCACGTTGACCCACGGCGAACCGGTGCTGACCGGGCAGTCCGTTGCGACCGGGTTCGTGAAGGAGGAGGTGCTGGGTCTCGCAGCGGGCCTCGAGCGGTATTCGAAGCACCCGCTCGCCGGTGCGATCCTGCGGGCCGCGGCGGAGGCGTCCCTCCAGGCGCCCCAGGCCGTCGGGATCGCCGAACGCCCCGGGGAGGGCCTGCTCGGCACCGTGTCGGGGCACGAGGTGAGGATCACCAGCCGCGCCGCCCTGGCCCGGCATCAGGTGGAGGTCGCCCCGGACATTCCGTCCTCGGACGGCGGGCTGGAATGCGCCGTCGTCGTGGATGGACGTCACGCGGCGCTTTACCGGTTCCACGACGCACCCAGGGCCGAAAGCCGATCCCTGGTGGGCCACCTTGGACCCAGGCACCAGTTCGCCCGGGTGATGATCGTCTCCGGCGACCGAGAGTCCGAGGTCCGGTACCTCGCCCGAGAGGTCGGCATCGACGAGATCCATGCCGAGCGGAGTCCGGAGCAGAAGCTTGAGATCGTCCGACTCGAGACCGCCCGCGCCAAGACGCTCTATGTCGGCGACGGCATCAACGACGCGCCGGCCATGCTGGCGGCGACGGTCGGAATCGCCCTGGGCCACGACACCGATGTCGCGGCGGCTGCGGCCGGGGTCGTGATCATGGACGATTCCCTGGCGAAGGTGGACGAGTTCCTCCACATCAGCCGCCGCATGCGGTCCATCGCCCTCCAGAGCGCGGTGGGTGGGATGGCGTTGAGCGTCATCGGAATGGGATTCGCGGCGACAGGACACCTCGGTCCGGTCGGCGGGGCCGTGGCCCAGGAGATCATCGACGTGCTGGCGGTGCTCAACGCCCTCCGGGCCGCGTTTCCTCCCCGGGTGACCCATGACTTCTGACCCTTCCCCGCCGACCGGCCCGGTACCCACCGTCCCTGTGACGCCCCCGCCGCATCGGAATCCCGGGACGGGATCGCTGGCGATGACCCCGTCCGAACTCGCCGTCGCGGTCCGGTCCGGGGGAGGCGGCTGGCGTACTCTCCTGCGCCCCGCCCTGGCGGGTGGGGTTGCGCTGCTGCTGCTCGGCGCGGGATTGTGGTGGCGTCATCTGCGGGAGGTCGCACGTCGGCCGGCTCCGTACGTCACCGAACCGATCCGGCGGGGAGACATCCGCCTAGTCGTCACCGCCACCGGAATCCTGGAACCGACGACGCGGGTCACCGTCGGAAGCGAGCTTTCGGGGACGACGCTCGAGGTCTATTCGGACCTCAACGACCGTGTGGTTCGGGGACAGCCCCTGGCCAAGCTCGACACGGCGAAGCTCGCCCAGCAGACGGAGATCGGCCGGGCGTTGGTGCGTTCGGCCAAGGCGAGGGCGGTCCAGGCGGCGGCCACCGTGTCGGAGGCCGCCGCCGTGTTGGCGCGGGAACGGGAACTCTCTTCGACCGGGATCTCCTCCCCTTCGGTCCTGGAGGCGGCCGTGGCGTCGTCGGCCCGGGCTGCGGCCGACGCCTTGGGGGCCGAGGCGCAGGTGGGCGAGGCCGCGGCGCAGGTTCTGGTCAACGAGGGCGACCTGGCCCGGGCCGTCATCCGGTCCCCGATCGACGGGATCGTCCTCTCCCGCAGCATCGAGCCGGGCCAGGTGGTCGCGGCCAGCTTCACCGCACCCGAGCTGTTCGTCATCGCCGAGCGGTTGGAGCGCATGAGGCTCCAGGTGGCCGTCGCCGAGGCGGACATCGCCCGCGTGGCCCAGGGGCAGCCCTCGTCTTTCACCGTCGACGCCTGGCCGGAGCGCACGTTCTCCGCGCGGCTCTCCAGGGTCTCCTACGGTTCGGAGGTGAAGGACAACGTCGTGACCTACCTCGCGGAACTGGAGGTCGCCAACGACGACCTGAGTCTCCGGCCCGGGATGACGGCGACGGCGGAGATCCGGGTCGCGGAGAGCCTTGGGGTCCTGCTGGTCCCGGCCTCCGCGTTGCGCTTCAACCCGGAACCCGTCTCCGCCGCCACCAACCCGGCCGCGAAGCGGTCCTTCGTCCAGAGCCTCATCCCGATGCCGACCCGGAACCGCAGCCGTCCCGCGGCCGAGGCTCCGGCGGCCGTACCCGCTTCGCCGCGCATCTGGGTCCTCCGGGAGAACGGGCCGGCATCGGTGGAGGTCAAGGCGGGCCTGAGCGACGGGCGGTTCACGGAGGTTTCCGCGCCGGGGTTGGTCGAGGGGCTGGAGGTCATCCTCCGCGTGAACGGCGGCACACCATGAACGCGTCCCCGGCACCGCCGCCGACCGCGCCCCTGATCGAAGTCCATGGCCTGGCGAAGGACTACGGGAGCGGAGGTTCAGTCTTCCGGGCCCTCCGGGGAGTCGACCTCGTCGTCGGACGCGGGGAATTCGTCGCCATCATGGGCCCGAGCGGATCCGGGAAGTCCACGCTGATGAACCTCCTGGGCTGCCTCGACACGCCCACCGCGGGCACCTACCGCTACGAGGGCATCGCGGTCGAGGGACTGGACAACGACCAGCGTTCGATGCTCCGGAGGCACGCGCTGGGCTTCGTGTTCCAGGGGTTCAACCTGCTCGGGAGGACGAGCTCGCTCGACAACGTCGCCCTGCCGCTGATCTACCGCGGCTTCTCCCGCGCTGAGCGTCGGTCGAGGGCCGCCGCCGCGCTCGAGTCGGTGGGCCTCGCGGACAGGCTGGACAGCCTTCCCGGGGAGCTTTCCGGCGGGCAACAGCAGCGTGTGGCCATCGCCCGCGCGATCGTGACCGAGCCGGTGACGCTCTTCGCGGACGAGCCGACCGGGAACCTCGACTCGACCACGACCGCGGGGATCATGGAACTGCTGGTCCACCTCAACGGGCACCGCGGCATCACCGTGCTCATGGTCACCCACGACGAGCAGGTCGCGGCCTTCGCCGGACGACGGGTGACGATCCGGGACGGCCGCATCGAATCCGACCTCAAACGCGCCTGAAGACCCCGCCCCGTGTACTGGAACGCCTTCGCCCTCGCCCTGCAGGAGATCGCCCGCAACCGGACCCGCGCCTTCCTCACCGTCCTGGGGATCTTCATCGCGGTCGCGGCCATCGTCACCATGGTCACCCTCGGGGAGGGAGCCACCCTCGCCGTGAAGGCGCAGATCGCGAGTCTCGGCAGCAACCTGCTGACCCTGCGGCCCGGGGCCGGGTTCGGGAACCGGGCCTCGTCCGCCGGTGTGCCGTCCTTCACCGAGGACGACGCCGCGACGCTGGGGGAACAGGTGTCGGGCATCGCCTTGGTGGCCCCGGTCAGGACCGTTTCGTTGGGCACCATCCACCAGCACAACGCCCGGGTCTCGACGGTGGTCGGCACCACTCCGGACTACTTCGGGATCAACCGGTGGAAGCTGGCCGAAGGGCGCTTCCTCAATGCGGCGGACCAGCGCGACGGCGGCGCGGTCTGCGTGATCGGGGAGACGGTCCGCCGCGAGCTGTTCGGCGACTTGGATCCAGTCGGTTCCCGGATCCGGATCGGTCGCGCCTCCTGCGAGGTCGTCGGCCTCCTCGCCGCGAAGGGCCAGGCGGGGATGGGCGACCAGGACGACACCCTGATCCTGCCGCTGTCCGCCCTCCAGAGGCGGCTGGTCGGCCGCTCCTCGAGACACGACATCAACCAGATCTCGATCTCGGCCCGCGACGGGACCGACAACCTGACGCTGATCGCCGAGATCACCCGGATCCTGCGTGCCCGCCGCCATCTCCGGCCGGATCAGGACAACGACTTCAACCTCTTCGACACCCGTCAGATCGCGGAGACGCTCGGCGCGACGACGCAGCTGATGACCCTCCTGTTGGCGGCAGTGGCCGGGGTGTCGCTGGTGGTCGGCGGGATCGGCATCATGAACATCATGCTGGTGTCCGTCGCGGAACGGACGCGTGAGATCGGGATCCGCCTCGCCATCGGCGCCACGGCACGGGAGGTCCTGCTCCAGTTCCTGGTCGAGGCGGTCACCCTCTCCTGTCTCGGCGGCCTGATCGGGATCGTCCTCGCGCTGGGTCTCTGCGTCGGGCTGGCGCGTGTCATCCAGGTTCCGTTCCACTTCAACGCCGGGATCAACCTGTTGGCCTTCCTGTTCTCCGCCGGGGTCGGCGTGGCGTTCGGCTTCGCGCCGGCCCGGCGTGCCGCCCGGCTGAATCCGATCGACGCGCTCCGCCACGAGTGAGGGAGCGCGTCGGGACCGCGTTCAGCGGAACAGCTTCGGCGCGAATTCGTTGAGGTAGTCGCGCCACTTGTCCCAGGTGTGGGCGCCCTCGGTCTCCTCGTAGACCACGTCGAAGCGGTGGGCGCGGAGCATCTCCACCGTCTTGCGCGAGGTCTCGACGAGGAAGTCGTCCTTGCCCGTGGCGAACCAGAACAGCTTGAGCCCCTCCTTGAGCTTGGCGTCGTCGAGCACGGCCTTGTGCGTCTCCTCGAAGGAGGCTCCCTGGGGTGCCGGGGCGCCGGGGCGTTGGACGATGCCGAAGATGCCGGAGCTGAACACGCCGAGGTAGGCGAAGCGGTCGAGGTGCGGCACGCCGATGTTCAGCGTGTGGGCCCCGCCCATGGAGAGGCCGGCGATGGCGTGGTGGGCGCGGTCGGTGTGGACCCGGTAGCGCTTCTCGACCAGCGGGAGCAGGTCCTGGAGGAAGTCGGGCTCGAACTCGCCGCTCATGGAACCGCGGCCCATGGAGAACGGACCGGTGTGGCCGGCGGGCATCACCACCACCATCGGCTTCGCCTTCCCCGCGGCGATGAGGTTGTCGAGGATGAAGCCGGCGCGGCCGACCGTGCCCCAGGAGTTGTCGGAGTCGAACGCGCCGTGGAGCAGGTAGAAGACGGGAAACCGCTCCGCGCCCGCCTCGTAGCCGGGCGGCGTGTAGACGTGGCAACGGCGGAACCGCTTGAGCGTGGAGGACCAGTACGTGACCTGGGCCACCGCGCCGTGCGGGACGTCCTTCGTGTCCTGCCAGTCGGCGCCCGGCACGTGGACGAGGCTCCAGGTGTTCTCGTTGGACTCGCTGGTCTTCGGGTTCCGCGGATCGACGACCGACAGGCCGTCGACGTTGAAGTTGTAGCGGTAGCTGCCGGGGGCCACCGGTCCGAAGGCGATCTCCCACACGCCGTTGGTGCCGGCCTTCATGTCCTGGCCTTGGCCGAGGCCGGGCAGGTCGCTGCCGGCGAGCTTCACCGACTGCGCCTTCGGGGCGAGGACGCGGAAGGTGATGCGGCGGTCGGCGCCGACCTCGGGCGAGGTGACGGACGGCGGCGGGGTGGGACGTTGGGCTTGGAGGACGGCGGACATGAGGATGCCGGCCAGGCCGCCGGCCAGGAGTCGGGGAAGTTTCATGCGGGGGAGTCGGCGAGGAGACCGCGGGATGCGGACCGGGTTACAGGCGGGCTGCCGCTTTGACTCGGCCGGTTTCCGCGGCTGTGATGCCCGGGTGACGAGAACCTGGCGTCCACGGATCCTCCTCCTGGCCCTCGCGGCCGTCTCCGCCGCCGCCGCCGACCCGCGTCCCATCACCCCCGCCGACCTGTGGAAGGTGAAGCGCCTCGCCGCGCCCGCGGTGTCGCCCGACGGGAAGTCCGTCGCCTACGCCGTGCAGGAGTGGTCCGTGGAGAAGAACCAGAGCACCTCGAGCCTGTGGCTCACGGACGTCGCCGACGGCACGACCCGTCGGCTGACCCAGGCGAAGGGCAGCGACGGCTCCCCGGCCTGGAGCCCCGACGGCGCCCGCATCGCGTTCGTCTCCAAGCGGGACGGCGACGAGGTGCCGTCGCTCCATGTCATCCCGGTGGCCGGCGGCGAGGCGGAGAAGCTCCTCGAGCTGCCGATGGGCGTCTCCAATCCCCAATGGCTTCCCGACGGCTCCGGCCTCGTGGTGGCGACCACCGTGGTCCCCGGTCTGGCGGGCACGCTCTCGAAGCCGGACCTCGACGCGATGCGCAAGGAGCTGAAGCGGCGGAAGGAGTCGAAGATCAGCGCCAAGTCCACGGAATCCCGCGCCTACCGGTACTGGGACCACTGGATCACCGACGGCCTCGCCGGACGCCTGGTGCGCGTCGGCCTCCAGGACCGTTCGGTCCGCGACCTCACGCCGGGTTGGACCAACCAGTTCCAGCTCAGCGGCGAGGCCCACTACCGGGTCTCGCCCGACGGGAAGTGGCTGGCCGTGACCCTGGACAGCACGCCGCCGCCGTACCGCGAGTACCCGAACCACGACGTGTACCTCGTGGCGGTCGACGGCTCCGCGCCGCCGCGGAACCTGACCCCGGACAACACCGGCGACGACGGCAACCCGATGTTCGCGCCGGACGGCCGCTCGGTGGTCTTCACCCGCACGCAGTCCAACTACTACAACGGCGAGTTCGCCAAGCTGTGGCGGCACGACCTCGAGACCGGGAGGAACTCGTCCCTGACCGAGGACCAGGACCTCGGGATCGCCGAGGCGGTGTTCGCGCCGGACGGACGGGAGCTGTGGGTCGTCGGCGAGGACCGCGGCGTGGTGCCGGTGTTCCGCATGGACGCGGCGGGCGGCCCGCTGAAGGCCGTGACGCGGGACGGCACGAGCACCGCCCTGTCGGTGCGTGGCGGCACGGTGGCCTACCTCAACAGCACCTCGACGCGGCCGGACGAGCTGTTCGTCCTGGATCCGGCGACCGGTGCGTCCCGGCGGCTCACCCGCTTCAACGATGAACTGATGGCCGGGATCGGATTCGGCCGGCAGGAGTCCTACGAGTTCGCCGGAGCCGGCGGCGACACGGTGCAGGGCTGGGTGTTCCTGCCGCCGGGATTCGATCCGGCGAAGCCGTACGGCCTCGTGCAGCTCATGCACGGCGGTCCGCACACGATGTGCCGCGACGCGTGGAGCCCCCGTTGGAACGCGCAGGTCTTCGCGGCGATGGGACATGTGGTCACGTGGGTGAACCGGCACGGGTCGACCGGGTTCGGCGAGAAGTACTGCCAGAGCATCCTCGGCGAGTGGGGCGTGAAGCCGCTGGCCGACATCCTCGCGTCGACGGACGTCCTGCTGAAGCGGTTCCCGAACATCGACCCGAAGCAGATGGCCGCAGCGGGTGCGAGCTACGGCGGCTACATGGCGGCGTGGGTCGCGGGGCACACCGACCGGTTCGCGTGCATCGTGGACCACGCGGGCGTGAACGACTTCGTCACCCAGTACGGGGCCGACGTGACCGCGTTCGGGTTCTCGAAGGTGCTCGGGGGCACGCCGTGGGAGAACCCGGAGGGGATGCAGCGGAACAACCCGATGGCGTACGCGCGGAACTTCCGGACGCCGATGCTGATCCTGCATGGCGAGAAGGACTACCGGGTGCCGTACGTGAACGGGACGGCGCTGTACGGCGTGTACCAAGCGATGGGCCTGCCGGCGCGGCTTGTGGTGTATCCGGACGAGAACCACTGGATCCTCTCGCCGCAGAACTCGCTGCACTGGAACTGGGAGGTGCAGACCTGGATCGCCCGCTGGATCGGCGGCACGCCGACCCTGACGGAACCGCGCTTCGACGAGCCGGCGAAGTGAGGCCGC
>JAIXUV010000095.1 GCA_027483345.1 Verrucomicrobiales bacterium
CCCTTCCGACTCGGCCGCCTCGACAACCGGCTCGAAGGGGAGGTCATCCTGCCGGTCAGCGAACTGAACCGACTGCGCCGCGATCTGGCCGGACGTTTGGAAGCCCTTCGGGCGTCGCCCCGCCGTTGGACCCTGAACGGGGGCACGATCTCCACCGCGGTCGAGACCTCGCTTCCGGGGAATGCCACCGCCGGCGCACCCGAGATGATCGTGCTGGTGCGCAACCTGGCGCAGCTGGAGGCCGCCCTGCGCTGCGGCATCACCTCGGTCTACTGCGACTTCGAGGACCCGAAGCGCTACCGCGAGGCGGTGGCCGCCTTCCACAGTGCCCACGGATGTCAGGTCGGCGTGGACGGTCGGCGTCCGGAGATCTTCGTGGCCCCGCCGCGCATCTCGAAGCCGGGCGAAGACTGGATCCTGCGCCAGGTGCTCGAGAGCGGCGCCGACGGCTACCTGGTCCGGAATGTCGAACACCTGCGGTTCTTCGGCGGACAGCGTCGTCGCGGGGACTTCTCCCTGAACGTGGCCAATCCGCTTACGGCGGAGCATTTCGTCGTCCGCCACGGGCTGGAGCGGGTGAACATCAGCTACGACCTGAACGTGGAGCAGGTCGCCAGCCTGTTGCGGGCGGCGCCGCCGGCGTGGTTCGAGCTGACGCTGCACCAGCACATGCCGATGTTCCACATGGAGCACTGCGTGTTCTGCGCGTTCCTGTCCAAGGGGAAGGACTTCACCGACTGCGGCCGTCCCTGCGAGACGCACCGGGTGTCGTTGCGGGACCGGGTCGGCATGGAGCATCCGCTGAAGGCCGACAGCGGATGCCGCAACACCGTGTTCAACGCCCGCGCCCAGACCGGTGCGGAGTACCTCGGACGCTTCCTGGAACTGGGCGTCCGGGCCTTCCGGATCGAGTTCGTGAACGAGGGGGCGTCCGAGGTGGAGGCGGTGCTGACGCGCTACCGGGCGTTGTTCCGCGGCGAGATCGCCGGCGACCAGCTCTGGCGGGAATTCCAGCTCCAGAACCAGCTCGGCGTGACCCGCGGGCAACTGGAGACAGTGGAATCGAGGAAGGTCTTCCCGGATCAGAAACGGTGATTCCATTCGAGATTCGCCGATTCCTGATTCCTGATTTTCCGGGATTCCGGATCCCGAATCGTTCTCCAAGTCGACCGGCGAAAGGCGGGGGCAGGAATCAGGGAGGCTGGAGCCGGGAGCGAGCCGGTCGAGAGCCCCGATTCCCTTGGCGGCTTTGCGCAGTTGCGTGAGGTCGGTTCCGGAGAATCGGGAACCAGGAAACCGGAATCTCGAATGCCGCTCACCCCCAGATCTGCCGGTCGAGGGTCCGGTATTGGATGGCTTCGAACACGTGTTCCTGGACGACGCCTTCCCGGCCTTCGAGGTCGGCGATGGTCCGGGCGACCTTGAGGATGCGGTCGTAGGCGCGGGCCGAGAGGTTCAGGTCGGTCATGGCGTGCTTGAGCAGCGTGTGGGTCGCCTCGTCGAGCTCGACGAACTCCTTGAGTTCACGAGGTCCCATGCGGGCATTGGCGAGGAGCCGGCGGCCCCGGAAACGCCGCAGCTGGATTTCCCGGGCGGCGATCACCCGTTCCCGCACCGTGCGGCTGGGCTCGCCCGGCGCGGCGCGGCTCATGTCGGCGAACTTCACCGCGGGCACTTCCACATGCAGGTCGATGCGGTCGAGCAGCGGACCGGAGACGCGGCCGAGGTAGGCCTGGATCTCCCGGGGCGAGGACCGGGATTCGTGGGGCATCTTGCCGTCCGGAGTCGGGTTCATGGCGGCGACGAGCATGAACTGGGATGGGAAGGTCATGGTGCCGGCGGCGCGGCTGATGGTGACGCGCCCTTCCTCCAGCGGCTGCCGCATGGTTTCCAGGACGCTGCGCTTGAACTCGGGCAGTTCGTCGAGGAACAGGACGCCGTGATGGGCGATGGAGATCTCCCCGGGGGTCGGATGGACGTTGCCGCCGAGAAGGCCGGCGTCGCTGGCGGTGTGGTGGGGTGAGCGGAAGGGCCGTCGTGTGACCAAGGCCTGACCGGCGGCGAGGAGGCCGACGATGCTGTGGATCTGGGTGGTCTCCAGCGCTTCCGGGAGGGTGAGGGGTGGCAGGATGGAAGGAAGGCGCTTGGCGAGCATCGACTTGCCGGTGCCGGGCGGGCCGATGAGCAGGATGTTGTGGCCGCCGGCCGCCGCGATCTCGAGGGCGCGTTTTACGGACTCCTGACCCTTGACGTCGGCCAGGTCGAGATCCTCGTCGGGCGCCAGTCGGAACAGCGCGGCGGTGTCGACGCGGACCGGCTCGATGGCCTCGGTTCCCTCGAGGAACAGCGCGGCCTCGCGCAGGTTGCGCACGGGGATCACCTCGAGCCCTTCCACCACGGCGGCCTCGGCGGCGTTGTCGGCGGGTACCAGTACGCCCTTGCAGCCGCCGGCCTTGGCGCACACGGCGATGGCGAGGGCGCCCTTGACTGGCCGCACGGCCCCGGTGAGGGCGAGTTCTCCCACGATCAGGTAGCGGTCGAGCAGGGACGACTCCATCTGCTCGCTGGAAGCGAGGATGCCCAGAGCGATGGGGAGGTCGAAGCTGGGGCCCTCCTTCCGCGTGTCGGCCGGCGCGAGGTTCACGGTGGTGCGTCCCAACGGACATCGGAAGCTGCTGTTGACGAGCGCGGTGAAGACACGGTCCCGCGACTCCTTCACCGCCGCGTCGGGCAGCCCGACGATGACGATGTTCTGGTTGCCATAGCCCGAGTCGACCTCGACCTCGATGGGTGAGGCGTCGATGCCCTGGACGGTGGCGGAGAGGATCTGCGCGAGCATCCGGCCACCTTGGGGAACCCCGCGCGACCCCGGCAACTGGGCACAGAACGCCCGCGAGCCGTGGAGAGGTGATTCCGGGGGCGAAGGGTGTTGCGTGACATGTCTGCCGCAATGGCGGCTTGTCGCAGCCGGGCCGAGCGGACAACGTCCGGTCCCAGATGCTCAATTTGGTCAGTTTCCTCGGAATCCTCGCCATCATCGGCGTCGCGTGGGTCCTTTCCGAGCACCGTCGCCGGTTCCCTTGGCGCACCGTCTTCTGGGGAGTCGGCCTCCAGTTCTTCTTCGGTTGGTTCATCCTCCGCACCGGAGTCGGTGCACGGATCTTCAACTCCTGCCAAGCGGCGGTGAACCGCTTCATCGGCTTCGCCAACGAGGGCAACCAGCTGGTGTTCGGTCCCCTCGCCAAAGAGGAAGTGCTGGTCAAGGGCTTCGGCGAGGGCAACGGCTTCCTGCTCGCGATCGTCGTTACCGGAACCATCGTGCTGATAAGCTCGGTTTCCTCGTTCCTATACCACTACGGCATCCTTCAGCGGGTCGTCCAAGCCATGGCTTGGTGCATGCGCCGGCTCATGGGAACCAGCGGATCCGAGACCCTCGCCGCCGCCGCCAACATCTTCATGGGACAGACCGAGGCCCCGCTCGTCATCAAGCCCTACCTCGCCCGGATGACCCGTTCCGAGCTGATGTGCATGATGGTTGGCGGTTTTGCCACCATCGCCGGCGGTGTCATGGCGGTCTATTCGGGCGTCCTGAAGATCGACGCCGGCCACCTGCTCACCGCCAGCGTCATGAGCGCCCCGGCGGCGTTGATGATCTCGAAGGTGCTGATCCCGGAGACCGAGGTCAGCGAGACCGCCGGCGGCACCACGGCGAAGATCGAGCGCGAGACGATCAACGGCATCGACGCCCTGTGCGTCGGCGCCGGCGACGGCATGAAGCTGGCCATCAACGTCGCCGCGATGCTGCTCGCCTTTACCTCCTTCGTCGCCGCCGCCAACTGGCTCATCTCCTGGGGTGTCGGCCATGTCGGCTGGCAGACCGAGAAGCCGCTCCAGACGATCCTGGGCTACGCCAACGCCCCGTTCGCCTTCGCGATGGGGGTTCCGGTGAAGGACTGCCTCGCGGTCGGGCAGATCCTTGGGGAGCGCGTGGTCCTGACGGAGTTCATCGGCTACATCTCGTTGGCGAACCAGAAGGCCCAGCTTTCCGAACGCAGCTACGTCCTCGCCACCTACGCGCTCTGCGGCTTCGCCAACTTCGGCAGTGTCGCCATCCAGATCGGCGGCATCGGCGCGCTGGTGCCCTCCCGACGCAACGACCTCGCCCAGATCGGTCTCAAGGCCATGTTCGGCGGCCTCATGGCCTGCTACCTGACCGCCTGCGTCGTCGGCGTGCTGCTCTGACCGGTCCGTCCCGCTTCGTTGGCGATCCCGCGATGCCCCTCCACATCCATCCCACGGCCGTGGTCGCCGCCACGGCGGTCCTCGGCGACGGCTGCTCCGTCGGCCCCCATGCCGTCATCGACGCCGAGGTCGTCCTCGGTCCCGGCTGCGTGGTCGGCCCTGGCGCCCATGTCACCGGCCGCACCGTGCTCGGTGCGCGGAACCGGATCCACGCCGGGGCGGTGATCGGCGACGCGCCGCAGGACTTCAAGTACGCCGGCCAGCCGACGCGGCTGCGGATCGGCGACGACAACGTCTTCCGCGAGCATGTGACCGTCCACCGTTCGAACCGCCTGGACGAGGACACCGTGGTCGGCAGCGGGAACTTCCTCATGGCCGGCTCGCATGTCGGCCACAACTGCCACATCGGGGACCACAACATCCTCGCGAACGGCGCCCTGCTCGCGGGCCATGTCACCCTCGCCGACCGCGCGTTCATCTCCGGCAACTGCCTGGTCCACCAGTTCTGCCGGATCGGCCGGCTGGCGATGATGCAGGGCGGCTCGGCGATCTCGAAGGACCTGCCGCCATTCGCGGTCGCCCGCGGCGACAACGGGATGTGCGGGCTCAACGTCGTCGGGTTGCGGCGAGCCGGTTTCGGCTCCGCCGAGCGCCTCACGCTCCGACGGCTCTACCACCACCTGTTCCGCAGCCCGGGCCGCCGGGGTGAACTCGTCGAGTCGGCGCGCGCCCTCTTCGACAGCCCGGCCTGCCTCGAGTTGATCGGGTTCGTTGCGGCATCGCGGCGCGGGATCTGCACCGACACCGGCCGTGTGGCGGGTGGCGCGGAGACGACGGAGGCGGACGGTCCGGCATGAGCGCCTCCTCTCCCTCCGGCCCGGCCTACGAACTGGTCGGGCTCGCCAACGGCACCCGGAGCATCCGCTCGGTCGCGGAAGGCGAGACGTTCCATCCCGTCATCGGCCCGGTGGCCGAGGCCGAGGCGTTGTACATCCGCCAGCTGCGCCTCGTCGAACGGGTCACCGCGGCGGCCGCGGCGGGGCGTGGCTTCGTTCTTTGGGACGTCGGGCTGGGCAGCGCGGCCAACGTGGTCACCGCGTTGCGCCATCTCGCGTCCGTCGGGGGCGAACTGCGTGTGGTGAGCTTCGACCACACCCTCGCGCCGTTGCGTTTCGCGCGGGAACATGCCGTCGAACTGGGCTACCCGGTCGGATTCGAAGCCGAGTACGAGGCGCTGGCCGAGCGGGGCTCCGTGCGGTTCCGGCACGGGGAACTCCAGGTCGTCTGGGAGGTGCACGTGTCGGACTTCCCGTCGTTCGTGACCGGGCCCGCGGTGCTGCCAGCGCCGGATGCGGTCTTCTACGACGCCTATTCCCCGGCGAGGAACGCGGCTATGTGGACGCTCCCGCTCTTCCGCGCGATCCATGCGCGCCTGGATCCGGCCCGGCCCTGCGCGCTGGCCACGTATTCCAGGGCGACGCTGCTCCGCGTGACGCTGCTGCGGGCCGGGTTCTGGGTCGGGGCCGGCGAGGCCACCGGGGAGAAGGAGGAGACGACCCTCGCGGCGAACGTCTCCGAGCTGGTGGGCCGGCCCCTGGACGCCGCCTGGCTGTTGCGCGCGTCGCGTTCGACCAGCGCCGAGCCGCTTCTGCTTCCCGCCTACCGCCAGGCGCCGCTCTCCCCGGAGTCGGCCGCCGGGTTGGCCGCGCATCCCCAGTTCGCCGGGACCTGACCTGATTCCGGATTCCGTGTCCGCGTGGATTCGCCTTCCGCCTTCGACGGACGGATCGCGTGTCGCGTCTCCTTTCTGGAATCTTCGCGGGAGACCGCCCATGCTGCGCGGAGACTCCATGAAGCCCGCCTATCGAATCGCGCTCGCGTTGGCCCTCGCCTGCCGCCTGGGAGCCGCGGAAAACTCCGTTCCGCAGGACCTCTTCCACCTCTCCGATCCCAACCTGGAGGTCACCCTTTGGGCCTCGACCCCGCAGCTCAGGAACCCGACCAACCTCGACTTCGACCAAGACGGCCGGATCTGGGTCGCCGAGGGCGTCAACTACCGCGGCCACTACAACCGGCAACCCGCCGGCGACCGCATCGTGATCCTCGAGGACACCGACGGCGACGGCCGGGCGGACCGCACCGACGTCTTCGTGCAGGAGCCCGGATTGCGGGCCCCGATGGGCATCGCGGTGATCGACAACCGCGTGGTGGTGTCGATGGCGCCGGACATCATCGTGTACACCGACGTGAACCGGGACCGGAAGTTCGACCCGGCGGTGGACAAGAAGGAGGTCTTGCTGACGGGCTTCAACGGCCGGGTGCACGACCACACCGTCCACAGCGTCTCCGTGGGGCCCGACGGCCAGTGGTACTGGAACGCGGGCAACTGCGGGGCCCTGTTCACGGACCGGTCCGGAAAGACGTTCCGCGTGGGCAGCTCCTACGATCCGACCTACGGCGGCGGCAAGGGCGACCTGGGATGGCGTCCGACGGAGATCGCGGGCCAGTCGAGCGACGACGGCCATGTGTGGGTGGGTGGATTCGCGGCGCGGATGAATCCCGACGGGACCCGGGTCCGGATCATCGGCCACAACTTCCGGAACAGCTACGAGCAGACGGTGAGTTCGTTCGGCGACGTGTTCCAGAACGACAACGACGATCCCCCGGCGTGTCGCACGGCGTTCCTGCTGGAGTACGGGAACGCGGGATTCTCCTCCTTCGACGGCAAGCGTTCGTGGAACGCGGACCGGCGTCCGGGCCAGTCGGTGCCGGTGGCGGAGTGGCGGCAGGAGGATCCGGGCACGATGCCTCCGGGCGACGTGTACGGCGGCGGATCGCCGACCGGCATCGCCTTCTACGAGGACGGCGCGCTCGGTGCGAAGTACCGCGGCCTGCTGCTGAGCTGTGAGCCGGGCCGCAACGTCGTGTTCGGCTACCTGCCGCAGCCGGAGGGCGCCGGGTTCCGGCTCGAGCGGTTCGACTTCCTCACCACCAATCCGGAAGGGCAGTTCGCCGGGACCGACTTCCAGGGCGGCCGCAACGAGAAGAAGGACATGAAGACGATGTTCCGCCCGAGCGACGTCTCGGTGGGACCGGACGGTGCGGTCTATGTGACCGACTGGTTCGACGCGCGGGTCGGTGGCCATGCGGACTGGGACGAAACCACCTCGGGTTCGATCTATCGGATCGCCCCGAAGGGCTTCAAGCCGAAGGTCCCGAAGGTCGACTACGCCGGCATCGACGGTGCCATCGCCGGCCTGCGGAGCCCGGCGGTCAACGTGCGGGGCGCCGCGCAGGCGGCGTTGGCGCAGCAGGGGGCCAAGGCGACGAAGTCCCTGTCGAAGCTGCTTAAGGACGAGAATCCGTATGTCCGGGCGCGTGCGGTGTGGCTGTTGGCGCGGGACGGCGGCAAGGGTGCCCGTGAGACGGCGGCGCTGCTGGATTCGCCGGACGCACAGACCCGCATCGTGGCGTTCCGGGCGCTGCGTCGCGTGGCGGAGCAGGGAACCGTGGACGGAGGCCGCAAGCCTGAGAAGCTGCCGGGCACGCCGGAGTTCCTGCGTGCGGCGGCCTTGAAGCTCGCTTCGGATCCTTCCCCCGGAGTGCGTCGCGAAGCCGTGTTGGCGATGCGCGACCTGCCTCTGGAACAGAGCCGTGAGGTGCTGCTCGCGGTGGCCCGGACCATCGACGGATCGGACCGAACCCTGCTCGAGGCCTGGGGTGCCGCGGCCGCGGGCAAGGAGTCCGCGGTGTACGACCTGGTGAAGCCGGTGCTCAACGACCCGGATCCGCTGAAGTGGGGACCGGGCTTCGCCTCGATCGCGTGGCGCCTGCATCCGCCGCAGTCGGTGGACGACTTCAAGAAGCGCGCCCTTTCCACCTCGCTCGGCCTGCGCGACCGCCGCGACGCGCTCACCGCCATCGGCTACAACGAGTCCGCCGGCGCGGCGAAGGCCATGGTGGAGATCGCGGCCACGGCCGACGGCGCGGTGAAGGCCGACGCCATGTGGTGGCTGATCAACCGCATGGACAACGTCTGGAAGGCCCACGGCCTCGGACCGGAACTGAAGTCCCGGAAGCTCTACGACCCGGAGTCCGTCGAATTGATCTCCGCGACTATCCCCGCCGCGGAACCGGCGAAGTACACCGTGGCCGAGGTCGCCCGCCTCGCCGGCGACGTCCAGCGCGGCAAGGACCGATTCTCGACGTTCTGCACCAGCTGCCATCGGGCCGGGGACGACGGGGTCGAGTACGCCCCGAACCTCTCGGGCTGGACCCGGCGTCAGACCGCGGAGGTGTTCTTCAACTCCGTGATCAACCCTTCGGCGGACATCGCCCACGGTTTCAACGGAACCGCGTTGAAGCTGAAGGACGAGGTGGAGATCCACGGCATCGTCATCAGCGACGGCGATCCCGTCGTCATCCAGAGCGCGGCGGGCGTGATCCAGACGGTCCCGCGCAACCGCATCGCCTCCCGTGGCGGGCTTGGGCGTTCCCTCATGATGAGCGCCGACCAGCTTGGCGTTCAGCCCCAGGACCTCGCGGACATCCACGCGTACCTGCGGACGAAGTAGACCCGGGCCGCCTGCCCGGGAACGGCCGACCGGTGCGTCCGTCGTGTCGGGTTGAAATCCCCGACGCGACGGGCGGTCGCGCGTTCCCATCGGGATCGCCTCGGATCCGAACCTTGCGATGCATCTCTTCCTCAGCGCCCCGGGCATGGAGCGGTTCCTCGGCGAGGAACTGCTCCGTGCTTGTGCCTCGGCCCACCTGGAGCCGATCGGGGAAGGTCTGCTCGTGGCCAAGGGAATGCCCGAGGGATTCCGTGGGCCGGTCGTGTTCGCCCGTCAGTGTCTTCCGGATGCGACGCCCTTCCCGGTGACGTCGATCCGTGGTGCGGCGGAAACGTTGACGACGCGATTGATTGGCGAGCTTCCGTTGGACGGGCCATGGAGGCTCCACATCGTCGCCCGCTATGGGCTCGTCGGATCGGACGCCGGTGCGCACCGGTGCGAGTTGATCCGCGAGGCGGTGGTGGAGCAGTTGCGGAAACGCCGCCGTTCGTTGCTCCGCGGACTGTCCGGGCGGAGAACCGAGGCTGGGACGCCGGCGTCGACATCGAAGGAGGAGACCGACACCTCGCCGTTCGCGCCGGACGAATCATTCGTCCAACTGCTGCTGACCTCACCGGACTCGGGCTTCGTCTCGATCGTCCCGGCGCCGGGGCCTTCCGGGTTGCTGGGCTTGGTCTGGCCGTTCCAGCGGGGAGAGGTGCCGGTGGCGGTGGACAAGGAGGCCCCGAGCCGCGCCTTCGCCAAGCTCGTCGAATCCGAGGCGCGGTTGGGCCTCCGGATCGCCGCCGGCGAGACCTGCGTGGACCTTGGCGCGTCGCCGGGCTCCTGGACCTATGTGCCGGCGATGCGCGGCGCGCGGGTGACCGCGGTGGACCGGTCGCCGCTGCGCGACGACCTGATGCGCCATCCACGGGTCGGGTTCGTCCAAGGCGACGCCTTCCGCTTCGTGCCCGAGACGGCGGTCGACTGGCTTCTGTGCGACGTCATCGCGGCGCCGGAGCGGAGCATCGACCTGGTTTTGGACTGGGTCCGCGCACGGCGCTGCCGGCGATTCGTGGTGACCATCAAGTTCAAGGGCGACGGCGAGTACGCGGCCCTGGACCGGCTCAAGCGGGAGATGCCGCCGCTGGCCGCGCGGTTCCACCTGCTGCACCTCTGCGCCAACAAGAACGAGGTCTGTGTGTTCGGCGAGGTTCTTCGGGAGCCCTGATCCGTCGGCGTCCGGGAATCGGCACGCGGAGGCGGGACACGGATTCCACGGAAGGGGACCGGAACCGGGGCTGCGGTCTCCGTGGGTTCCCCGGTTCGTTCGTCCGCAGGGATCCTGAAACGAAAAGGCCGCGGCAAGGAACGCCGCGGCCCGGGTGGAGGGGACTCCGGATCAGGAGTTCTTGTCCCAGCCGTAGGTGAGCGGCTTGAGGTCGCGTCCGCTCTTGTCGGTGACCTTGCGGGTCTTCGCGTCGAAGTAGCACATGACGCCGAGGCGGTCGGACATCTCGGCGAGCGAGATGACGGTCTGGACCTTGGTGGCGAGGTCGATGCCGGCGTTGGGCTGCTTGTTGGCGCGGATGGACTCGTAGAAGTTCTTGTGGTGGGCCGCGACGCTCTCGCCGGGGAACGCCTCGCTGGTCTGCGGCTCGATGTCCTCGGCGAACGGACGCTCGGGGTTCAGCTGCACCTTGTTGCCGCCCATGGTGAGGGTGGCCTTGTGGCCGCGGATCATCTCGGAGGAACCGACCTCGTTCACCGTGCTGGAGGTGATGTGCATCACGTAGCCGCTCGGGAACTCGGCGATCAGCTGGATGATCTCCTCCACGTCGCGCACGTACTTCGTGGCCTGTTCGGGCTTGCGACCCTCCTGGTTGAGGTCGGTCTTGAAGGCCTTGCTGCCGACGGCGGCGACGCGGACCGGGAACTCGGGGTTGCCGGTGGCGAGCATGTACGGATGGAGCTTGTGGGGGAACAGGTCGCCCAGAAGGCCCGAGCAGTACGGGTAGTACTTGCGCCAGCGGAAGTAGTGGTCGGGATTGAAGCCCTCGCGGGTCTTGATCTGCTCGCCCATCCACATCTTCCAGTTGATGTCGTCGGGCTTGGCCCACGGGGCGATGGTGTAGTTCCACTCGCCGTGCGGGTTGTTGCGCATGTAGCTGCCCTGGCTCATGACGATCGGACCGATCTTGCCGGCGCGGATCCATTCGGCGGCCTTGTGCCACTTGCGGTCCGAGCAGCCCTGGGATCCGACCTGGAGCAGCTTCCCGGTGCGCTTGCAGGCGTCGTGGATCTGGAACGCCTCGGCGAGGTACCGGGTCATCGGCTTCTCGACGTACACGTGCTTGCCGGAATCCATGGCCTCGCAGCTGACCTTGGCGTGCCAGTGGTCGACCGTGGCGCAGAAGATCACGTCGATGTCCTTGCGCTCGAGCACGCGGCGGAAGTCGGCGTAGCCCTCGGGCTTGGTGCCGGTCTTCTCCTGGACCTTGGCGACGTTGGAGTCGACGCGGTGCTTGGAGACGTCGCAGATCGCGGCGAGGGCGACGTTGTTCTCCTTGTAGTGCTCGAGGTTCAGGCCGACGTGGGCGCCGGAGCCCTGGCCGCCGACGCCGACGAAGCCCAGGACGATGCGGTCATTCGCGCCGATGACGCGGCCGGCGTAGGGCGCGGCGAGCTTGGTCAGGGTCTTCGCCTCGGCGACCTGATTGGCCAGGATGCCGGCGATGCCGCCGGCGGCCGCGGTGCGCTTGAGGAAATCGCGCCGGCTGGAGCCGGGCACCTGTGGAGTGTTGGATTCGGTGGACATGATGGGTGCGTGCTTCGAGGTGAGGTGGAACTGGGACGGAGCCTACGCCGGGCGAATTCGACGACAAGCCGGGAGCCGGGAAGTTTTGTGCCCCGGAGCGGGACAACCGGCAACCGGCCCAGAAGAGCCGGGAGCGAAGAGCCGGGAGCCTTGAGGGCTAAGGAGTCGGAACTCCCTGGAGTCATGAATCAGGAATGAGGAATCAGGAATCGGCAGGTCAGTTCTGGACGACGACGCGGAAGAAGCCGCCGGAGGCGACGGGTTCGGAGAAGGTGAGGTCGGAACCGGTTCCGGCGAGGGCCTGACGGAGGGTCCCTTGGAACTCAACGCGGTAGTTCGTGCCGGCCGTGGTGGGAAAGCGGAAGGAGACGTTTCCGCCGGCCACCGACGGCGCGGCCAGCACCGGGGCCGGAGGTGGCGTCACACCGCCGCCGCTCACGCCGTAGATGGCGTAGTGGGCCGGAGAACTGTTGATCCAAATCAGATAGGCGACGTCGTCGCCATGGCCGTCCCTCTTGAGGATACCGTTTTTCAGGACGCCGCCCGCGGTGAACGCGCTGTTGCCGACGACCTGGTGTCCGGCGCGGAGGGACAGCTGTGCGCTTGAAGCGAACGCACCGAGCAACCATGGACCGCGGACCGGCGGCGGCCTTCCCGTTGGCCGTCGACGGGGTGGGACCTCCCCGCGAAAGCATCCCTGCGCTACGAAGTCCGACGACCGGCTTTGTTGCCGTCAGGGAAGGACTTCGTCCGCGTGGTCCAACAGGGACTCCTGCCGTTGGAAATCGGTTTCGCCGGTCAGTTCCCGCCGGGCCCTGAGGTAGTCGGAATGGCGGATTTCCCAAGGGGCACGCCCATCCAGGTTGGCCAGCTGGCCCGTACGTTGGTGGACCTGCCGGCGGGTCGGCCATGACCGGGCATCGGCGACCTGGGACGTGTCCACGGATTGCCCGCCTGAGGTTTGGTTGAAGGGTGGCATGTGGGTGGAGAAGAGACTCCGACGGGAAGTCCGATCCCTGAATGGGGTGTTTCCCGGACCGGTGGGAAACACCCCATCCCCTCCCGGACAGCGCGGATGCAGGCTGTCGGGGCCATGCGTATCGAATGAAGGCGGATGATCCCATGAATCCGGGCCCGGTTCCCGTTTCGCCGAAGTCGTGGCATCGACTCGATCCGGATCGGGTGCTTGCTGACCTCCGATCCTCTGCGGGGGGGCTTCAGGTTCGGGATGCGGCGGAGCGCCTGGAACGTGACGGTCCCAACGCCCTGGCCGCCGTTCCCCGGATCCGGCCGTGGAAAGTCCTTCTCTCCCAGTTTCGCAGCCACTTCACCTGGATGCTCGTCGCCGCCAGCGGGCTCTCGGCGCTTCTGGGACAGCACGCGGATGCGGTCGCCATCCTGGCGATCGTCGCCATCAACGTCGTCATCGGATTCCACCAGGAGTTCCGGGCGGGACGGGCGATGGAGGCGCTGGAGGAGAGGACGAAGTCCACCGCCACGGTGGTGCGGGACGGGCGAATGGTCACCGTGGCGGCGGCCGGGGTCGTGGTGGGGGACGTCATGGTGCTGGTCTCCGGCGACATGGTGGCCGCGGATGCCCGTCTCTTGACCGCGACCTCGCTGAGCTGTGTGGAGTCCGTGCTGACGGGCGAATCGGATGCGGTGGAGAAGCGGGTGCCGGCGATGGACCAGGAGTCGGTGCCGCTTGGCGACCGCCGGAACATGGTCTTCCGTGGGACCGGCGTCGCGACGGGAACGGCGCGCGCCGTCGTGGTGTCCACGGGGATGGCGACCGAGTTGGGCGGCATCTCACGGCTGGTCGACGAGGCGGGAGCGGCGCGGTCGACGCCGCTTCAGAGGAACCTCGAGTCGTTCGGGCGGGGACTGCTCTGGGTTGCGCTCGCCAATGTCGTGCTGCTCTTCGGACTGGGGCTGCTCCGGGGTCGGCCGCCCGTGGAACTCCTGCTCTCCGCGGTGAGCTTGGCCGTCGCAGCCGTTCCCGAGGGCCTGCCGGCGATGGTCACGGTCGCCTTGTCCTTGGGAGTCCTGAGGATGTCCCGTCGCCGCGCCCTGGTGCGACGGTTGGCGTCGGTGGAGACGCTCGGTTCGGCATCGGTCCTCTGCACGGACAAGACAGGCACGTTGACCGTGGGAGCGATGACGGTGCGATGCCTCCACGTGGCGGGCGAGGATTACGAGGTGTCTGGGGAGGGTTCGGAACCGGTCGGGGAGGTCCGGTGTCGGGGAAGGCGCGCGGACCTGGCCGGCGACGGTCCGTTGCGTGCCTACGCCGCCCTGTTGGTGGCCGGTGGCGAGGCCCATCTGCAGGAGGTGGGAGGACGGTGGACGGTCCGTGGTGATCCCACGGAGGGAGCGCTGCTGGTGGCCGGCATGAAGTCGGGTGCAGACCGGGTTGTCCTGGAGAAGGATTTTCCCCGGCTGCGCGCCTTTCCCTTCGATTCGGAGCGCCGGCGGGGCTCGGTCGTCCGTCGTGGACGGGATGGTGGGCTCTGGGTGGTGGTCCAGGGAGCCCCGGGACTCCTGCTCGAGCGCTGCACGCGAATCCTCACCCGGGATGGCGAGCGGCCGATCACCAAGGCGGACCGGACATTCCTGCACGCGCGGATCGGCCTGTTTGCGGACCAGGCCCTACGGGTCCTCGGGTCCGCGGAACGGCGGCTCGGGTCGGCCGTGACGCCGGAGGAGTTCGCGGCCGGCTACGAACGGGATCTGGTGTTCGTCGGACTTGCCGGGCTCCTGGATCCGCCGAGACCGGGAGTCCGTGAGGCGGTCGCCCGCTGCCGGGGGGCGGGGATACGGGTCGTCATGATCACGGGAGACCATCCGGCGACAGCGACGGCCATCGGACGGGAGATCGGCCTCCTGTCGGGTGGCGAAGGGGTGATCACCGGCTCCGAGGTGGACGACCTTAACGATGGGGACCTTCGCCAGCGGGTCTCGGGCATCTCGGTCTATGCGCGGGTCAACGCCAGCCACAAGTTGCGGGTGATCCGGGCGTGGCGGGCCACGGGCGCGGTGGTGGCGATGACCGGAGACGGCGTGAACGACGCACCCGCGGTGGCTGCGGCGGACATCGGGATCGCCATGGGGGGCAGTGGAGCGCAGGTGACCTGCCAGTCCGCGGACATGATCCTGACCGACGACAGCTTCGCGACGATCGTGGAGGCGGTGGAGGAGGGGAGGGGGATACACGACAACATCCGCAACACGCTGCAGTTCCTGGTTTCGGGGAGCGTTGGGGAACTGCTGTTCATGACCCTTTGCGTCGTCCTCGGACTGCCGACGCCGCTGCTTCCGATCCACCTGCTTTGGATCAACCTGGTGACCGACGGATTGCCTGGGCTGTGTCTGGCGGCGGGTTCAACCGATCCCGACGTGATGAAGGGCGGTCCAAGACCGGTCGTCCGCGGGTTTGCGGATCGGGCCCTGATGGGTTCGATGGCCCTGACGGGGACGTTGACCGCTGCAGTCGCCTTCGGGGTCTACCTGGTGTCCCTGCGATCGGGTACGGTCGAGGCGGCGCGGGGATCCGCGTTCGCGGTGCTGGTCTTCTCCGAACTCTTCCGATCCTTCGGGGCGCGCAGCTCCACGCGTCCCGCATGGCGGATGGTGCCCCGCTTCAACTTTCCCCTGGTCGCCGTGGTCCTGGTCTCGGTCGCCCTCCAGGTCCTCGGACAGAACCACGCGGCGTTCGGGCGTATCCTGCACACCCCGCCCATGCCCTTTGGGGAATGCCTCGTGCTGATGGGGCTGGGTTGCATCCCCTTGGTGGCGTTGGAGGTCCTGAAGGTGCTCCGGAGGAAACCCGCGTCGGGGACGGTTCGGTCGGCGGCCCACGGCATCGACGTGGCATGACCCTGCGCCATCGGGCCGGCGTCCGGAGTGGAGACGGGTTGAGAAGCCGGAAGGGCGCCAACGGACCTGGACAGGTGGAAGTCAGGCGACCGGCTTCAGGATCGGGAACCGGGAACCGGGAAGCTGCGCAGACCGGGACGCCTATTCGGTCGGCGGCGGGCGGACCACGGTCTGGAACACGTTGGTACCCTTCCGTCGGCCGGCGGCGACCTCCAGACGGTAGAGCGTCCCGGGCTCAAGGGAGACCGCGAGTGCGTCGGGGGTGGTCGGAACCATGCCGGTCGGATTGCGGCCGTAGATCAGGCCGTTGAGGGGGCGGCTCTTTCCCTTCAGGTCCCAGATGATGCGTCCACGGCTGCCGTCCGCGCCCAGTTCCATCACCCGGAGGGAGGTCAGCGCATAGCGGTCGTCGAGGCTGAAGGTCACATGGGCGACCCCGTTGGCGGGCTCCGCCAAACCGGAGTTCGCGGGTGCATCGGGAGGACCGGAGGGAGGCAAAGGCCTGCGGGTCTCGGCGGCGGGAGGTTCGCCGTTGGCCGGCGTCAGGACATTGCCGCGGGCATCCGTGGTGAACGGGTTTCCCGGGACCGTCTTCGAGCTCCTGCGGCCGAAGCGTGGCTGCTGGATGACGGGACGGACCTGTGAGGCGATCTGGATCGGCTCAGGGGAGATCCAGTCGGTGAAGAAGGCCATGTAGGCGAGACCGAGGGCGGCGGTGACGCCGAGCAGGATGGCGGTGCGACGGTTCATGGGGTGGCCTCAGGGGGTGGTGACGGCCAGGTTCCGCTCTGCGGGAGTGACGGCCCACTGGTTGATGGGGTTGAAGGACCTGCCGTAGCGGAGGAACTCGACGTGGCCATCGACCATCGCGTAGTTCGACCCGCCGCCGCGGCCGGTCTTGGTGGAGTTGCCGTGCAGGCTCTGGTTCAGGCCGTTGAGGTCGTCGAGGGCGTCGTAGTCCATGTGGTATTGGAGCTGCGCCGAGGAATCCCGTTCGCCGAAGGCGATGGTGGCAGAGGGTTCGACGATGTCGCCTTCGCGGATGATGATCTCGCCGTTGCCGCGCCGACGGAAGTCGGCCATCTGGGCGTTGCCGACGATGTGGCGGTAGAAGTCGTTGAAGCCGTTGATGACGTAGGTGCGGGGAGCGGTCTCGGCCACACGGTCGCCCACGTCGGCGACGTTGGTGGTGCCCTTGGCGCCGGAATCGGTCGGGCACTTGAGCAGCTTCAGGTCCTGGTAGTATGGCCGCAGCGTGGTGCACCAGCGGTTGGTCTGGACGCGGGGAGGGAAGTGTCCCTGGGACTCGCCCGCGTACATGTGCAGCGCGAGGGCGATCTGCTTCTCCTGGTTCAGGCAGGCGATGCGCTTGGCGGAGCCCTTGGCGGCGGCAAGCGACGGCAGCAGCATGCTGGTGAGGATGCCGATGATGGCGATCACCACGAGCAGTTCGATGAGCGTGAAGCCTTGGCTGCGGAGGAGGCGCTGAGGGAATCTCATGGTGTGGCAGGGATGGAAACCCGGTTGGGCCCGGATTGTTACGTCCCAAATTGCGGAATCGTTCGGATGGACCGCCGTCCGGGCCGGGCGTTCGACGAAGGGAAGCGATTCAGGCTTCGACCGAAGGCGAGGATCCGGCCCGACCCCGTTTCCACACCGCCACGGATCCGGCCAGACCGATGAGCAGGGCCCCGGAAACCGCCACGGCGGGGGCGAAGGTGCTGCCGCTGAACCACAACGCGGCGGTGCTGACCGCGGGACCGGCGCCGATGCCCAGTCCGATGAACGCCTCGTGGATCCCGCCGTGCTCGCCTTTGGTCTCGCTGCCGTCGAGGGCATAGAACAGGGAGGAGTAGTACAGCAGCCCGGTGGCCCATCCGAACGCGACCTGGCCCAGGACCAGGATCCAGAGCTGCCGGGTGGTCATGATGGCGATGAAGCCGACGATCAGCAGGACCATGGCGCCGAGGAACCAGCCGAAGCGGTAGTGCCATCCGTGCCAATGCCACAGCAGCAGGAAGGTGGCGGTACGGACGCCGTACCAGACGGCCATGAGCTGGCCTGCCTGTTCGATGGAAAGACCGGCGTTGGCGGCGATGCCGGGCACCACCGCGAGCAGCGTGTTCATCGCCATGTAGGCGAACGGGTTTCCGATCCAGGCCAACTGCTGGAAGAACCTCGGCTTGCGGGACTGCACCTCGGGATCCGGATGCCAGGTCTCGGCGGGAGGCGCGGTGGCCAGCCAACGGTCATGGCGTCGTTCGAGCACGAAGGTGGCGGCGAACAGCAAGAGGTGCAGGAGGATGGGCAGCCAATACAGGCTGGAGGCTCCGAGGCGTTCGAAGATCGAGCCGCCGAGGAAGTATCCGGCGGTGCCGGCTCCGGCCCAGGTGACGTTGTAGAGTCCGATCCGCTGCGGCAGTCGGTCGTGGGGCTCATGCTCCGCGACCAGGGCCTCGAGCATGGGCCAGGTGAAACACATGGTCACCGTCCACACCAGCATCGCCGCGACCTGGGCGATGGCCGACGGAACGAGCCAGCCCAGGGCGATTCCCGCCGCCATGCCGCCGAAGCCGATGCGCAGACTGGTGAAGTACCCGTGGCGTTGCCCGAACCGGCCCGCGAACCAGGAGGCGCCGACGTACAGGAACCCATGGATCGCCCCGATCCCAAGCGTGTGCAGGTTGGTGAACCCGTGGTCCCGCTGGAGCAGGAACATCAGGTAGTTGAAATAGTAGGCCGTGGCGAAGGAGTTGATCCCTTCGAGCACGTAGTAGCCGGTCTTCGCCGGCGAGCGGGACTTCACGGTGGATTCCCGGATGGGCCGGGAGGGCGGGAGTGAAGGCGGCTGCCGCCACCGGCGCAAGCCGCCTTCGCCGGATTCCACCGGCCGGTTGCATCCTTCGCTGGACAGCGGCGTCCGGTTGCGGAGGGTGGTGTCCGTCCATGAGGATGACCCGTCGACCCTTACTTCCCTCCGTCCTGCTCGCGGTCGGGTTGGCCTTCTCCGGCAGCGCCGCCTTGGAAAGCGTCCACATCGCCGACGTCCCCGACTACGAATGGGACTACGGCTGCTTCGGCACGGCGACCGGGAACCTGTTCGGCTTCTGGGACCGCAACGGTTTTGCTGACTTCTACACCGGGCCCACGTCGGGTGGGGTTGCGCCGCTGGACAGCCGTCGCAGCGCGGGCCACTCCGGGATCCGCTCGCTGTGGGCCTCCGCCGCCGGAGTCGACGGACGCCCCTCCAACCGGCCCGGTCATGTCGACGACTACTACGTCGCCTACGAGAGCGTCGCGGAGGATCCCTACGTCACCGCGGGTCGCGCCGAACACACGGCCGACTGCATCGGCGACTTCATCGGGTTGAACCAGAAGAAGTGGACCGACCTCAACGGCGAATGCCGTGGCAACATCGACGGGTACTCCTTCGTCTTCTGGAACGGTTCCGGAGCCCGGCGCGACGCGCGTCCGGGATTCGAGCCGTCGATCCCCAAGCGTTCCGACATGCCCTCGGGCCTGATCGACTGGACCCGGTTCCGTGGCTACGACGGCGAGGCGTTCTGCCAGTTGGCGGATTTCAACCCGGTGGTGACGGGGGTACGCGGCTTCACCTTCGAGGACCTCAAGTCCGAGATCGACGCGGGCTACCCGGTGTTGCTGTACCTGCAGCCGACCTCGGAGCTCTCGCGGACCCTGGGAGGCCAGTCCCGGGTCAATCCGGACATCCACGGCATGTTGGCCTATGGCTACCTGATCGAGGACGACGGCACGCGGTTCGTGCGTTTCCGGACCAGTTGGGGCAGCGGCGACTTCGTCTTCGCCGTGTGGGGACCGGAACCGTGGACGCCCCTCGGCATCCTCAACTTCCCGCTCCGCGGCGTGGTCGGGTACCATCCCAAACCCAAGATCCGCTCGGTGTCCCGTGAGGGGGCCAACCTCGTCCTGAGGTGGGATGCCTCGGACGCAAACCTTGTGGACGACCTCACCGGCGACATCCGTGCCGCCCAACTGCATGTGGTCGAATGGGCGGATTCACCCGCCGCGTCCGTTTGGACCGCGGTCTCGGAACCGCTGAAGACCCGGGAACTGCGCGTACCCTTGCCGTCCACGGACCGCGTCTTCTATCGCGTCCGCTCCATTCCCACCCGCTGACTTCTCCCTCCGCCCATCCCGTCCAGTGGGCGCGGGTTGCCCAGTGTGGAGGGAAGCGGGTCGCCGGGAAGTTTGCGCCGTGGAACCTTCAACGTCCCTTGTCTCGGTGGAATGGCTGCGCGTCCACGAGGCGGAGCCGGATGTTGTCGTCCTGGACGCCTCCGTGGGTGGGCCAGGTCCTGTCCGGATCCGCGGGGCCGGCCGATTCGACCTGGACGGCGCCCTGTCCGACCATCGGAGCGGGTTGCCCCACATGATGCCTTCCCCGGGGGATTTCGAGCGGGAGATGGGGCGTCTGGGCGTTCACGGGCGGAGCCGGATCGTGCTCTACGACTCGCGCGGGGTGTACTCCAGTCCACGGGCGTGGTGGATGTTGCGCGCCATGGGCCACCGCAGGGTGTCGGTCTTGGACGGCGGGCTACCTGCATGGATCGAAGCCGGATTCCAGGTGGAACCCAACGCGCCTGGCCACCGCGGCGGAGGGACGTTCAAGGCCCAGCCCGAGACCGGTTGGTTCTGCGGTTTTCCAGAGGTAGTCGAGGCCCTTTCGGATCCGCGGTGTGTCGTGGTGGACGTGCGATCCGAGGGCCGCTTCCAAGGCGTTGAACCGGAACCGAGGCCTGGTTTGCGTCCAGGCCACATGCCGGGCTCGCGGAACATCCCGTTCACCCGATTCCTTGCGTCCGGACGTTACCTGTCTCCGGCGGTCCTGAGGGGCATCCTCATTCCGATGGTCCCGGAGGACTCCCGTCTGGTCTTCAGCTGCGGCTCCGGGGTCACCGCGTGCATCGGGGCCCTGGCCGCGGTGCACGCCGGATGCCGGGACGTCTCGGTCTACGACGGATCTTGGAGCGAGTGGGGAGCGCCGTCGGACCTGCCGGTCTCGACTGGCTCCGCGTAGCTCCGCTTCAACGCCGGATCCAACCGCCGCCCAGGACGAGGTCGTCCTGGTAGAACACGCAGGCCTGTCCCGGCGTTACCGCGCGGGCCGGCTCATGCATCCGGACCGTCGCCGTGCCGTCGTGCCGGGGCGACACCGTCGCGGCGGCACCGGGATGGTTGTAGCGGATCTTCGCCGTGCATTCGAAGTCGCCGGGCGGCAGGTCCCACGGGATCCAGTTGCAGGAATCGACCGTGAACTCGGTCCGGGAAAGCCGATCCTCTTCGCCGACGACGACGCGGTTCGTCGCCGGGTCGAGCTCCAGCACGTAGAGGGGACGCGGCGACGAGATGCCGAGGCCGCGTCGCTGTCCGATGGTGTAGAACTCGATGCCGTCGTGCCGGCCGAGGACCTTTCCGTCCGTGTCCACGATGTCGCCGGCGTGCCGTTCGACCAGCTTCGACTGCTCGAGGAACTTCCCGTAGTCGTTGTCCGGCACGAAGCAGATCTCCATCGACTCCTCCTTGTCGGCGGTGCGTAGGCCGCATTCCCGGGCGACGTCCCGGGTGTCGGCCTTGGTCTTCTCGCCGAGCGGGAAGAGGACGCGTTCCAGTTGGTGCTGCCGGAGCGAGAAGAGGAAGTAGCTCTGGTCCTTGCGGAGGTCGCGTCCGCGTCGGAGCAGGGTGCGTCCCTCGGGCGTGGTCTCGACCCGGGCGAAGTGGCCGGTGGCGATCCGGTCGCAGCCGAGGCGTTTGGCGCGGTCGATGAGGGTGCCGAACTTGAGGTGCTGGTTGCACATCACGCACGGATTCGGGGTGCGGCCGGCGCGGTACTCGTCGGCGAAATAGCGGATGACCTGCTGCTGGAACTCCGCCGACTCGTCGACGAGGTAGTACGGGATGCCGAGCTTGGCCGAGACGCTGCGGGCGTCCATGACCGCCTGCGGTCCGCAGCACTTGTCCTCGGCGCGGTTCACGCAGTCCTGGGGCCAGAGCTTGAGGGTCACCCCGACGACGTCATGGCCCTGTTCGAGCAGAAGCGCGGCCGTGGCGGAGGAGTCCACCCCGCCGCTCATGCCGACCAGAACCCGCGTCTTCCGTTGAACCGTCGTCGCCATCGCGTGCGGAGGCTAACCTTCGCGGGCCGGAACGCGAGCGGCGAGCGGCCGCCTTCGGTTTCGTGGCTTGGACCAGGACTCCCTCCCCGTACCGGCGGCTTCCGTCGGTGCCATGTCTTGGCGGCGGGCCCGGAAACCCGTATCCCTAGGCCGACATGTCAGCGTTCGACCGCCCGCCCCAACGTCCGTACCGGCCCTCGGGTCCTTCCGGCCCGCCGTTCCGTCCGCGCCGCTCCGACGGCCCGCCTCCGTCCGCCGCGCCCGGGCCGGCCTTGGACACCTCGCGCTGGCAGACGCCTTGGGTGTGGCTCAAGTACCACACGGCGCATCCGTCGGTGTTCCCGGCGATGATCCGCGACGCCTCGGCCGGGGCCAAGCCGGGCGACTGGGTGAACGTGTACGACAAGACCGGCGCGCCGGCCGGCAACGGACTCTGGAACCCGCGATCCCGGGTGCCGCTCCGTCTCTTCCACACCGGGGAGCAGTTCGTTCCCGAGACCCTCCTGGGGGAGTTGGTGGAGCGCGCCGTCCGTCACCGGACCGAATTCCTGGGACTGCCCGCGGTGACCGACGCCTTCCGCGTGGTCCATTCGGATGCCGACGGACTCGGGGGGCTCGTCGTGGACAAGTTCGCGGACGTGCTCAGCATCCAGGTCCACAGCCTCGGGATCTTCCAACGGATCGGCCCTTGGATCGCGCGGATGCATGAGCTGCTGGGCACCAAGCGGGTGGTGTTCGAGATCGACGACGCCGTATCGAAGAACGAGGGGATCTCCGCGAACCTGGCGAAGTCCGACCCGGTTCGGGCCGTGAAGATCAAGGAGCACGGCATCCGCTACGAGGTGGACTTCGCCGAGGGGCACAAGACCGGGTTCTTCTGCGACCAGCGTGACAACCGTCTGAAGCTCTCGCGGTACACCAAGGGTCAGCGCGTCCTCGACCTCTGCTGCTATTCGGGCGGCTTCTCGATCTCCGCAATGCTCCTCGGCGGGGCGGCCGAGGCCACCGGCGTGGATCTCGACGAGGCGGCGATCGCGATGTCCAAGCGCAACGGGAACCTCAACCAGGTCCGGGTCAACTGGACCCATTGCGACGCCTTCAGCTATGCGCGTCAGATGCGCGACAACGGGCTGCAGTGGGACGTGGTGGTGCTCGACCCGCCCAAGCTGATCCACAGCCGGGACGACGAGGACGCCGCGGAGGGACGCCAGCGCTACGAGGACCTCAACGGTCTCGGCATGATGTTGACCCGCCCGGGGGGTCTGCTGGTCACCTGTTCCTGTTCCGGGATGATCTCGGTGGAGGAGTTCGAGGACATCGTGGTGCGCATGGCGGCACGGACGCGCAGGAAGCTGCAGATCCTCGACCACACCGGCCCCGGGGAGGACCACCCGGTGATGTCCAACTGTCCGGAGAGCCGCTATCTGAAGGTGGTGTGGGCCCGCGTGTGGTGACGGGCTTTCTGCCCGGGGGTCAGGCCGGTGTCGACGCGACGGAATCCGAGGCCTTTGAACCGGTGGAGCCACGGATCTCGACGATCGCCTGACGGAGCACCTCGGCTTCCCGCTGTATCTGCTGCAGGGCCGCGGCGCTCTCCTCGGCGGAGGCGGCGTTGCCCTGGGTGATGTTCTCGATCTGGGTCACGGCCCCGGCGATCTGGGAGATGCCCGTGGCCTCCTCCTTGGCTGCCCTGGCGATCTCCGAGATCCGTTCGTCGAGCACCTTGGCGTTCTCCAGGATTCCGGCGAGACGCTCGGTTACACGAGAGACGAGGACGGTGGTGGACTTCGCGCGCTCGAGGTTCTGGGAGACCGTGGTGGAGGTCTCGCGGGCGGCCTGGGCGCTGCGTTGGGCGAGGTTCCGGACCTCGTCGGCGACCACGGCGAAACCGGCGCCGGCCTCGCCGGCCCGTGCGGCTTCGACCGCGGCGTTCAAGGCGAGGATGTTGGTCTGGAAGGCGATCTCGTCGATGGCCTTGGTGATGGAGGCGATCCGGGCGCCGCTGGATTCGAGCTCGGCCATCGCCGCCTTCATCGTGCCGAGTTCGCGGGAGCCCTCGTCGGCATCCTGCCGGGTCTTGCCGGTCAGGAGGCGTACCTCTTCCACGTGGTCGGTCGTGCGGCGGATCATGCTGGAGATCTCCTCGAGGGACGCGCTGGTCTCCTCGAGGGACGCGGCCTGGTTGCTGGCGCCCTCGGAGATGCGTTGGCCTGTCACGGAGAGTTGGCCCGTGCCGGCGACGAGCGCCTCGGAGGTGGCGTCGAGGCGTTCGCGGATGACCCCCTCGGTCCGCAGGGTCCTGCCGAAACGCAGGGCGATGGGAACGCACAGCACGGTCTCGAGCACGACGAAGGCGGCGTGGAGCAGGACGATGCCGAACGAGGCGTCGTAGTTGAAGACGCTGCGTGGGAGCAGGAAGAAGAAGGCGATGTGGTGCACCGCGATGGTGGCGGCGGCCGTGACGGTCACCCAGGGGTTGCCGAAGGCGGTGAGGGCTGCGAGGGCCACGAAGACGTGGAAATGGGCCTCGATCATGCCGCCTGCGAGGTGGATCAGCAGTCCGCTGAAGCACATCGAGGCCGCGGCGATGGCGTGGGAGACGACCGGGGATCCTGGTCGGAGCAGGAAGGTGCCGACGGGACCCGCGAGGATGGCGGCACAAAGGGCCACCGTGAACGGGATCCCTTGTCCTCGGAACCAGGCGACGAGGATTGCGATCGGCAGGTGGGCGCCAAGGACGAGGAGCGCGAAACGCTGGCTGCGGCGCAGTGTTTCCTGGAGGTGGTTGTTCATCGTGGGGAGCTGGAAAGAGATCCGAGGGTGGTGAGGCGTCGTGTCGCCGTGAAACGATCCGAGACCCCGCAACCGTAGACCGGGAGCGGCGACGGCCGGCGTCCGGCGACGGCGGCGGCGATGAGGTCGGA
>JAIXUV010000259.1 GCA_027483345.1 Verrucomicrobiales bacterium
AACCCGGAAAAGATTGGGTGGGCGCCACTTGCCCACTCGTTCATTTGCGGATTCTCTCGGGAGTTTAGGCGTTTGGACCATGGAGATATCCGCAACCAACGAGGCGGTTCGGCGTGCCATGGCGCGTACGCGTTGGCTACACGGAGTGCTGATCCTCCTGGTCCTGATTCTGGGGCTCATTTCCCTGCAGGGAGGCCGACGGTTGGAAGAGATCCGTGGGGAGCTGGCGCAGTCCCGGTGGCATCAATCAATCGAGGAGGCACGGGCACTGCGGGAACGTGGGGAACCGGGTTGGTTCCAGTCGGCACGGGAGCGGTTGGGCCAGGCCCGACTCATCCGGTCGGACCACGTCCTCCGACAGGCCTGGCTGGATTGCCTGCTTCAATATCCAGCGCGACGGGAGGAGCCGGCGGTTCCCTATCGGGTGCTGATCTTCCCGGCCGGACTCCAGCGCGGCCCCCTGCGGTTCAACTTCAGCGTGGATGGTACCCGCCTCATCGCGCAGATCGACGCGCGGAATTTGGTGTGGAACCTGGGCGAGCCCCAACGACCACCCCGGCTGTCCGCGGGAACGGAACGGATGTTCGAGCCGCCGGTGATCGGACGGCTGGCGGGCACCCGGCTGCAGGCCCGGGTGACGGAGACGGGAAAGCTGGAGATCCAGGACAACGTCTCCAACGCCTTGGTGGTTGAACTGCGGGGCCGGACGCCGCTGCAGATCGAGACCGTGGCGTGGAGTCCCGACGGAACCTGGATCGCCAATGCGGGCTGGATCGCCGGTGCCTCGGGTCCGCAGCAGAGGGTGATCGAGCTGTGGCATGTTCCCGCCATGCGGGAGGGATTGGCGCTGCTCGATCTGGACTGGACCGATGCGGATCCCTCGGCACCACCGCGTACCCCCAAGGATCCCGGCTCTTGGATGCGACCGTTCAAGCTGGCCCTGGGGTCCTTCCTGGTCCTGGCCGTCACGGCGGCAGTGATCACCCATCAGCATCTGGTCTATCGGCGGTATCTCGAGGCCCAAAAGGCCGCCGCGGCCCAGGCGGAAGCCTTGGAACAGGCCCGGGAGCGTATCGCCCATGCCGACAAGATGCGGGCTCTGGGTACTCTCGCCGCCGGCGTGGCCCACGACTTCAACAACCTTCTTTCGGTGATCCAGATGTCCCGGCAATTGGTGGAACGGTCCCTTCCGGCCACCGCCCCGGCGCGTGAACACCTGACCAACATCGCCCAGGCCGTGGACCAAGGCAGGTCCGTGGTCCGAAGCATCCTGGGCTACAGCCGGGAACTGCGTCCCGGAGGGGCGCCAAATCGCATTGCCGAGATCGTGGACGAGACGCTCAACCTGCTGCGACGCCAGTTCCTGGGCGGAATCGAACTGGAGGCGCGGGTTCCCCAGGAACTGGTGCTCCAAGGCATCTCCCGCGGCCGCTTGGAACAGATTCTCCTGAATCTCCTGGTGAACGCGTCGGAGGCGATGGGGGGAAGGGGCCGCTTGACGCTGAGTGCAGACACCGTCGAGACGGTCCCGTCCTTCACCATAGCCCCGACCCGTCCTGGCCCCTGGATCGCGTTGAAGATCGGAGACTCGGGTCCTGGAATCTCCTCCGACATCCTTCCACGGATCTTCGAGCCGTTCTTCACCACCAAGAACCTGGGAAACCAACGGGGAACGGGTCTGGGGCTGGCCACGGTCTGGCGCATCGTCACGGAGGAAGGACTCGGGCTGGGGGTCCGTACGGAGCCCGGCCTCGGGACCGAATTCCTGCTTTACCTTCCGATCTCGGCCCCCGGAGCCGGGTCGCCGTCTTCCGAGAAATCCACGGAAACCCTGCCGCCATCATCACCGCCTTCACCCGCTGATCCCAAACCAACCACTCCATGAACATCCAACAGGTTCGCGCCCATGTCCTGATCATCGAGGATGATCCCGTCCAGGCCCGGCTGTACCAGCAAGGTCTCTCCAATTGCACTTTCGATGTCGCCCGAAACGGGGATGAGGCCCTCAAACACCTGGAACGCCGGACTCCGGCACTCATCCTCCTCGACCACATCCTGGAGAGCGGCGACCAGGGCTTGAGCCTTTTGCCGGACATCAAACGCCTCGCCGCCCACGTTCCGGTCATCATCGTCAGCGGGACGCTGGCGATCGCCGATCAGATCCGTGCTTTGAGCGGACCCGGAGCCGCCCACTATGTCATCGAGAAGCCGGTGGACCTGGATCTTCTCGAGCGGACGGCGAAGACGGCCTTGGAGGATTGCGGCCTGGGTGAGGCAGTGGCCGCCCTCCGTTCCCTGGAACGAGCCGAACTGATCGAAACCGGAGAACGCGAACGCCTCTTCACGGAGCGCCTCGCCCGACAACACGCCCTGGTCAACCGCCTGCGCTCCGTGACTTCCCGACCCAACATCACCCAACTGGCTCAGGAATTTGGGGTCGACCGTCGCAGTATCCGACGTGACCTCCACGACTTGGTCACCCGTGGTCAACTTCCTGTCGATATCATTGGTAAAGAGGAGGATGAGCCGACTCGTTAGTTCCGGCGACAATCACTCCGACAGCGCTCTCCAAAAATGATGGGCGCTGCTTGCCCACCCGACCCTCTCGATTGTGGAGAGAGGGGTGCTCCGGGGTCTCGTCATGAAAATGAGAGACTTCCCAGCGCGGATGCGTTCGTACCTTGCCGTCTCGGCGGCGATCTTCGGAATTGCAACACTGGTGGCCCAACAGGCGCCTTCGACCGGTCCCGGCGGGGCCGCCGGCGGCGTCAACACGGATCCACCTCCCGGCCAACCGCTTCCTCCCATACGATTGGATCCGCCGACCTTCCCGGTGGAACGGCCGCCCCATGACCTGGCGCCGTGCATCTGCGGACCCTTGGTCGGCAACTACATGTCCAACCAGATCGAGGTCTGGCATGTGCAGGCCGACGGCGGGTCCTTGGACCTGCGTCTGACCACCAAGACCGTCAACTTGGTCGATCCGCAGACCACGATCGTCACGGTGTTCGACGGCACGAATGTCGTTGGATCCGTCACCGCTTCCTACACCGCGGCCGAGGCGGCCAGTCATCCGTTGAGCTGGGAGAAATCCGCGGACCTTCCCTTGGGCATCCAGCCGCCTGGAAAGGTCTTCCGGATCGAGTCACGCATTGGAGGGACGCCGCAGACGCAGACCCACTATTGGCTGAAGTTCTGTGGAGCCCGCTGGCTGGCCCTCGACAGCCCGAGCTTCAAGGCGCTGGAGGAGGATCATGCGGCCTACCGTTTCCGCGTCCTGCCGACCGAAAGCCTGGACATCGACCTCGACAACACCGGGATTCCCACTCCGGCGATGGACTTCTTCTGGAGGCTGCTGGATCCGACCGGCGCGGTGGTCAGCACCGGAGTCCGTCCCATCGTTCCCGCGGTGGAATTCTCGTTGCCGACTCCGATGCCCGGCCTTTGGACCTTGGAGATGCATCCGATCGGTGGTGAACACTACCTGCTCGACAAGCGTACCGGTTCGGACCGGTACATCTACCTCGACTGGCACACCAGCCAACGCGGGGAGAAGGTCGTGGAGATCGAGCTCAACGGCCGACCGGCGATGGGGATCCCCTTCGAAGTGTCCATGCTGCGCCGCCGTCCCCTCGGATCGGGTTGGACCAACGACCTGATCCTCCAACAATTGGTGACCAACGGCGTGGGACGGCTTTCCAAACTCCCGAATGGCTACTACGACGTGACCGTGCGCCCTTTGGCGCCGGGCATCCCACCGGTGCCCTCGCAACTGGACCTCATCCTCTGCGACCAACCGGTCACAAACCGGTTCGTGTTCCAAGGCGACGTGCCCGTCGACCATGGAAAGGGTGAGGACTTTGGCGATGCCCCGGGACTCCAGACTCGCCGTTCAGACGACGGTGCGCGCCACGAAATCCGCCCTGGATGGTTCCTCGGAGTCGGCGTGGATCCGGATGCCGACGGCGTGCCCTCGGCCCGCGCCGATGCGGACGACGTCCATGCGCTCGACGACGAGGACGGCGTGTTCCTTCCGCCGGTCTTGGTTGCCGGATCGACGGTGCCCGTGCGGATCGTGGCCTCCACCAACGGCATCCTGAACGCCTGGTTGGACTTCAACAGGGACGGCGACTGGTCGGATCCAGGTGAACGGATCTGCCACCGGGTTCCATTGGTCACCGGGACCAACAACCTCGTCTTGAACGTTCCCACCAACGTCGTCTTCGGGAATTCCTTCAGCCGGTGGCGCTTCTTCGCCTCGGGCGGTGTCGACCTTCCTCCCTTTGGTCCGGCGACCGAGGGCGAGGTCGAGGATCATCTGGTGGAACTCCGCCGAGCCAGCGACGAGGGAGGCGGGAAGCCGCCCGAGCCTTCCGGCGGTGCGGTGGTCAACACCGATGGGGAACGTGTGGTCGTATCGTCGCTTCCCCCGGATGCTTCCGGCGGTGTGGTGATCCCGGCGCAGCGCCCGGATTCCCGCTGGCTACGCTACGAACTGGAGCCGGTCTCCCTCCGCGACCCCGCATCCAGGCTGGTGTTCGTGGAGCGGTTCGGCTCGTCCTCCGGACCGGATGTCTTGGCGAAGTCCATCGCCACCGGCCTTGAGCACCGCCTGGTCCTCGAAGGTGGCGACACCGGGGTGACCATCACCAACCTCATGGGTAGTTGGGTCCCGAATGCCGTCAAGGTCGCGTGGTTCGACGGGAACACCGGCGTCCATGGGGAAATCCCGATCCCTGCCGGAGCGACGGTCCGTCTGCTCGGGACCGGGGATGTCACCGGGTTTGTCAGTCTGCCTCCCCAGGTGAACTCACGGCCGCGCGTCTCCGGATCGGGCGTCCGGTTCTCGGCGCCGATGTCCCTTGAGTTCGATGGGGTCGTCCGCGGTACCGGAAGCGAGTTCAACTGGTTCGTCCGATTGCCGGACGGGTTGGAGCTGCCCGCCGGAGGCGTCGCCGGCGTCGAGATCCGCGCTGCCTTGCCGGGTGGTTCCTTCGTCGTCCAAGGCGAACAGGAGTCGTCGGATCCGGTCGCCCCGCGCATCCACGCGACCCGACGCGACTCGGGCCAGTTCCGGTTGGACTTCCAACCCGAGCCCGGAATGGAGCAGGTCATCGAGTCGGCAACCCAACCGGAAGGTCCTTGGACTGAGCTGGATCGGCGGGTGGGAACCTTCCTCCCGGAGTTCCTCGAGGTGCCTCCGACCAACTCGATCCACCTCTTCCGGGTTCGCAGCCAGCCCTGACCGCCCTCGGTCATTGGACCTGAACCGTTCCACCGCCGCGGTCCAATCCATGGGCCGCGGCGGCTTCATTTCAGGCGCCAACGCTCGTCGAAGAACCCGGCGTCCTCGATGGCGCCGGGAGCCCGCGAACCCGGCGGCGTGGAGATCCCGATGATCGCCCAGTCCGGCAGTTTCGGGGTCTGGCGGGCGTTGTTCAGGTAGTCGTACTCCCGGAACGTGAATCCGCTGTTGATGACCACGTAGCGGGTCGGATTCAGCGGATTCGGGAACACCATCACCGGGACATGTCCGGAGGCCGAATAGGTCCTCGCACCGACGGAAACCTTCTCGCCGTCCCATCGGATCGGAAGCCGATCGGCGATCCTGGCCAGCAGGGCGTTGCTCGTGGGATCCCCCCAAAGCACGAGGTTGTGGTCGCGGATGTCGTCCTCGGTCACCTCCTTGTCGAGGCGCTGCCGCGCGTCGCCGCGGTAGTGGCGACGCCATTCCCGGATCGCCCGGTCGCTCTCGGAGGCGACCCAACGGCCCACCTCGGGGTTCATCGGGGTTCCACCGGGCAGGACCATGAGGAACGAGTCCATGAAGGCGTCGTCGATCGGACCCTGGAGTCCGTGGCGCTTGCGCAGTCCGGCCACCGACGCGGGGCCCGCGATCCATTCGCCCCCGTCCCGGTGGAACGCCATCCGCCAGGAACGGTCGGTCTTCGGCGGATCGGTGGTGATCGCCTGTCCATCGATGACCACGGTCACGGGCCGCGTCACATCCATCGGGGCGTCGCCCGCCTCGAAGACAAAGCTCAGTCCGGCCACGTTCGTCGTCGTGGCGGAGATGTCGGCGCTTCCCGGGGCGCCTTGCAGGGAGGCTGCCACGCGTGCCGGCTCCCAGTGCTCCAGCATGGAGTCCACGGTGATCCAGGCCATCTCGTTGTACCGGAGCGAGTGGGTCACGAAGCGGACCTGCGGAGGCACGCGTTTCCGGCCGATGGCGGCAATGGCGTCGATGCGGCGGTTGAGTTCCGCCTTGGCCGCCGGCTCGTACTTGTGGCCGGTCTTCGGACCGACGATGTGCGCCAGCTCCATCCCTTCGCGGGCCATCGCCTCGTGCATCGCGTCGGCGGCCTGGATCTGGCTGTCGTCGTGGCCGCTGTAGGCGACCGTCGGGACCATCGCCAGGTTGAGGGCGTTCGCCGTCGCGTCGTGCAGGCGCCAGAGCTTCTGCTCCCACCACGCCGGCGCGAGCTTCTCCTTCTGGAAGACCTTCAGGAACTCCGCGGTCTCGCTGAATCCCGCCCCGGGCGCCACGGCCGCCCAGCGAGCGGCGTGGTGGACGCCGAAATGCCAAGCCGAAGCCCCTCCCAGGGAGAAGCCCCGGACCACCAGCCGGTCCTCGTCGATCGGATACCGCGTCCGGACGTCCGCCAGCGCCTCCCAGAAGTCGGTCTCGCCGGCGAACCGGCTCCCGTTGCAGTAGCGGCCGTAAAGGTGCAGCACGAACGTGTCGGGCGGGGTGAACTCGCCGGGGTTGCGCATCCGGTCCGTGAGGAAGGCCAGTTCGCCCAACTGCTCTCCCCGCCCATGGAACCAGGTGTCCAGGCGCCAGCGTCGACCGGAATCCGGTGTCCACGACTGGGGGATCACCAGTCCGTAGGGTTGGACCGAGCCGTCGATGCGCGAGACGTAGCCGGCCACCACCGGGCCATTGGTGGCGGTCCAGGGCGCCCTTCCGGCACGCAGGGAATCGAGTCTCCGCGTCCCTTCCTCGAGCAGCGCATTGGCCGCGCGGAATTCGTTGGTCCGGAAGAACTCGTCGTGCCGCAGCGCCCAGTCCACCGCCTTGTGGAAGATCACGACGTCCGCGAGCCGGGACTTCCGGGATCCGTCTTGGGATGCGTCCCGCGACAGATCGTCCAAGGCCTTGCCCAGCCGGGCCACGCCCTCGGCGAGCTCCCGACGCGTCTCCTCGGGAACGGTGATCCCCAAAGGCGGGACCGGCCGGACCTTCTCGGGACGATTGTCCGCGGGTCCGTCACCGAGGACCCTGAAAAGGACTGGCAAAAGGAGGACGCAGGGGAGCAGCCGCGTTACGGGAGGCTTCATGGCTTGCCCCAAGAAGAAGGTCGGACGCCCCGGCGCTCAAGCGTTCATCCTTGGATGACGGGATCCGGCGTCGGGTGCTCCGAGGATTCGGCGCGTCGCCGAAGCGAGGTCTGCGCTCAAGTGAATGCGGTTCCCAGCCGATCCCTCCGATGCCAGTCGCACCGGTGGTGCCGTCTGGAACATGACCCATGCATGATCGTGTCATCACTCCTTCCGCACCGGATCCGGTGGATCTCCTGCGAGGGGACTTGACGTCCTCGGATCCGTCCCGGTTTGTTGCGGAGGACGTCGCCATGGAATTCGATCCCACTACCATGAAGGAGACCTGCCGTCAGCTCGCCGAGGAGATCGGGCCGGACGGGGTGGCGGAGCTGCTCGAGTCTTACTTGGCCGACACGCCCAACCGTCTTGCCGAGATCGGCCGGTTCCTGGAGTCGCCCGACCAGACCTCGCTGAAGCGTGCGGCCCATTCCCTCAAGGGCAGCTCTTCCATCTTCGGGCTCTCC
>JAIXUV010000248.1 GCA_027483345.1 Verrucomicrobiales bacterium
GCGACGCGGTTCCAGGAGGCCGGCGCCGGGATGCCGGCACGGGGCCCCATCGCGAGCCAAAGACCGGCCAGACGCCGAGGGAGGTCCTCGCCTCGGGTGTTCCCGATCTCCGCGACCGCGGCCTCCAACGGCCCGCCTTCGAGTGTGCCCGCATACCACCAGATCCAGTCGGCCAACCGGGGCATGCGGGTCTTGCGCGCGATCTGGAAGGCCCTCCGCGGCTCCGCCGCCATGCGGGCGCCGATGCCGTCCCAAACCAAGAACGGGATGTTCCGGTCCGAATCGTCCGCAGCGACCTCCGAGAGCGCCCCGGCGATCGTCCAGGCGGTCTCGGCGGAGACGCGCTGGATGGCCGAAGCGAGGTTCCGTCGGACCACGGGCGATTCCTCTCCGGTGGCCATCCGGACCAACTGCCCTTCGATCCGGGGCGTGGCGTTCCGACGATCGGTGGCCAGGCGCACGCCCCATCCACGGACGGCCGGATCACTGTCCTTGAACGCGCCGGTGGTTGGCAGGCCGACCTGGTGCAACGTCCAATAGGCCTCCAGACGGCGAATGGGCGCGGGATCCGAGGAAGCCTGACGCTGCAGACGGGAAACCGCCGCCGGAGCCAGCTTGCCCGCCGACGCCCTCTCGTGGAGCAACCGCCGCGCGGTCCTTCCATACCAGGCGTTGGGACGCTCCATCTCGTCCACCAGCTCCGCATCCCCCTTCGACCCGAGATCCACCTTCACCGGACGGTAGGTCTCCTGCCATTGGAGCCGGTAGATGCGTCCGTTGCTGCGGTCCCAGCGCTCGGTGTTCGGGTTGTGGCAGTGTTGGCGGTCGTACCAGTCGATGAAGTACACCGCGCCATCCGGCCCGTACTGCAGGTCGACGGCGACGTACATCGGATCGGTGCAGAACAGCGTGTCGTGCCCTTCGTGGACCGTGTCGTACCCGGAGCCCATCGGGCGGTTCACCTGACGGTTGATCTGGTGTCCCCCGAGGTTGTGGGTGAACAGGTGGCCGCGGTACTCCGCCGGCCAGTTGTCGCCGAGGTAGATCATGGTCCCGACGTGGGAATGTCCGCCGTAGACCGCGTCGCTGCCCTTCTCACCGGCCCCGCCCGCGCCGTGGTCGTAGCGGGCGGAGGCGAGCAGGTAGTTGCGGAACCCGGGGAAACCCTCCGGCGGATCGCCGACGATGAACGGGGCGTGGTTGGCGTTCGCCTGGTTCCAGTAGTGTCCGCCCTGGAAGACGTGGGTGGTGAGGCCCCGGCCCCAGTAGCTGCGGCAATGGGTCATGAACAGCTCGCCGCGCTCGTCGTAGTCGAGCCCCCACGGATTGCTGCCACCATGGGCGAACACCTCGAACTCGCGCCGGACCGGATGATACCGCCAAACGCCGGCCCGCAGCTCCACCCGCTCGGCCGCCGGCGTCCCGGGCTTGCCGATGTGGGCGAGGTTGAAGACCCCTTGGTTGCCGTAGAGCCATCCGTCCGGACCCCAGAGGAAGCTGTTGAGGCACTCGTGGGTGTCCTGGTAGCCGAATCCGTCCAGCAACACCTCGGGCGGCCCGTCGGGGACGTCGTCCCGGTTGCGATCCGCGATGAACAACAGGTGCGGCGCGGCCCCGACCCACACACCGCCATGGCCGACCTCGAACCCGCTCACCAGGTTGAGTCCCTCGGCGAAGGTCTTCCGGTCCTCGAAGCGTCCGTCCCCGTCGCGATCCTCGAGGATCACCAGCTTGTCCTGCCCCTGCCCCTCCGGCCGGCGTGTCGGATAGCTGTACGCCTCGGCGACCCAGATGCGTCCGCGTTCGTCGAAGGCGAAGGCGATCGGCTGATGCAGGTCCGGTTCCGCGGCGACGAGGTCCACGCGGAAGCCCGGCGGCACATGCATCTGGGCCACCGTCCGCTCGGCCGCCGACTTCGGGGAGTTCATCACCGGATTGGGGCGCAGATGCCGCAGCACCGGGCTGGAGGAAAGCCGTTCCGCGCTCGGCAACGGATCTTCGGCGATCAGCCGGAAGGCTGCGGAAAGCGCCAACGCGAAAAGGAGACGTGCACGACGACTCGGCCGGGAGGACATGCGCTGGAAATAGCAGAAGTCCCGCAGGGCTGTAAAACCCGGCGGGACATGACGACGGTGGAAAGGGCCGATTCCGCGCCGCAATGCAGGCGGATTACCAGGGAAGACTGAAGGTCTTCACGTAGGTGTAGCCCTTGATCGACTCGATCACGCCTTCCTTGATGCCGAGGCCGCTGTCCTTGATGCCGCCGAACGGACTGCTCTCGATGCGGAAGCCGGGAACCTCGTTGATGTTCACCGTGCCACAGCGGAGTCCGCGGATGGCCCGCAACGCGTGGTGGAGTCCGGTGGTCACCACGCCCGAACTCAGGCCGTAGGCGGTCGAGTTGGCCACGGCGATGGCGTCGTCCAAGTCGCGCACCTTCATCACGGGCGCCAACGGACCGAAGCTCTCGCAGACCACCATGCGGGCGTCGCGGGGGACGTCGACGATGACCGTCGGGGAGAGCAGCGCTCCACGGCGAATGCCTCCTGCCAGGACCCGGGCCCCGGCGGCCACCGCCTCGTGGACCACCGTCTCCAACTGGATGGCGGAGGCCTCGTCGATGACCGTCCCGACGCGCGTGGACTCATCCATCGGATCGCCGCAGACGTACTCGCGGGTCTTTTCGACCAGCCGACGGGTGAACTCCTCGGCAATGCCGTCCTGAACGAGGATCCGCTTCACCGCCGTGCACCGTTGGCCGGAATTCCGGAAGCTGCCCTCCGCGGCCAGCGTCACGGCAAGGTCGAGGTCGGCGTCGTCGAGGACGATCAACGGGTCGTTGCCACCCAATTCGAGCACCAGCTTCTTGTAGCCGGCCGTCGTGGAGATCCGCTTGCCCACGGGGACACTGCCGGTGAACGCGACGACGTCGACGTCCGGATGCCGCACCAGTTCCTCGGCCACTTCGGCGGTGGGCCCGAGCAGGACGCTGAGCATCGGACCCGGGAGCCCTGCGTCGCGGAGCAGGCCGGCGAACTTGAGCGCGGTGATCGGGGTCTTCTCGGACGGCTTGAGGACCATCGGTGTCCCCGCGGCGATGGCCGGGCAGACCTTGTGTGCCACCTGGTTCAGCGGGTGGTTGAACGGGGTGATCGCGACGGCGCAGCGGAGCGGCTCGCGGGTGGTGAAGATCTTGCGTGCACGCCCCTGCTCGGAGACGTCGCACGAGAAGATCTGACCGTCGTCCCGCAACGCCTCCATGGAGGCGAAGCGGAGGACATCGACCGTCCGTCCGACCTCGTACCGGGCCTCCCGCAAGGCCAGTCCGGCCTCGGCTGTGATGGTCCGCGCGAACTCCTCACGGCGCGCCTCGAGGGCGACGCGGGCGGCGTCGAGGATCGCCGACCGGCGGTACCGCGTGGGAGTATCACGGAACCCGACCGCGGCGGCCACGGCGGCGAGGGTGTGGGCCCGGGTGGCCGTGGTGACCTCGCCCGCCACCGCGCCGTCATACGGGCTGCGGATGGTCAACAGGGGCGTGCCTTCGATCGGTTCACCAGCAAGGAGACTGCAATGGGGCATCGTTTCAGGGGGTTGCTTTGGCGGACTCCTCCAACGCCGACGCAAAACGGTCGGCGAACTCGACGAGGTCGGAGTCCGAATGGGCGAGCGAGAGATACAGCTTGGTTCCCATCGGGTTCAGGAAGACCCGACGTCGGAGCAGCGCCAGCATCTGGCGCCGGCCGCGCGCTCGGTCGCTGGCAAGCCAGGTCTTCTGGTCGACCACCGGAACCGCGGAGAATGCAACTTGCCCGAGCGGACCGTCACCGAGTACTTGGGCCGAGGTGCCGGTGGAGGCCAAAGCCCCGCCGAGCAGCGCGCGGAACCGTCGGCCGAGGGCGTGGAGATGGTCGTAGATTCCGGGCTCCGAGAGCAGGTCGAGCATCGCCAGCGCACCGGCGCACGAAACCGGGTTGCCGCCGGTGGTCGAGGCCGACCAGGCGTAGTCGGCGCGGGGAAGACGATGTTCCGAGACAGCTTCCATCAGGTCGGCACGTCCGGCATAGGCCCCGATCGGGAAACCGCCACCAAGCCCCTTGCCGTAGGCCACGAGGTCGGGATGGACGCCGAAGTACTCCTGGGCACCGCCCAAGGCCAACCGGAATCCGGTCACCACCTCGTCGAAGACCAGGACGATGCCCAGGCGCCGGGTGACCGCACGAAGGCCTTCCAGGAATCCGGGCCCCGGCGGAATGCACCGATGGAGGGGTTCCACGATCACCGCGGCGATGTCGGCACCGTGTTCGGAAAGGATCCGCGTCGTGGTCTCAAGATCGTTGTACGGCGCGACCAGGACGTCCTGTTCCACCCATGGAGCACCGGCCCCGGTGGGATCGCAGGCGGGCAGGACCGTCGGGCGGCCATGGATCATCCCGGCGATGCCGACCGGATGCTGGCCATGGTAGGCGCCTTCGAACCGGACCACCTTCCGACGGCCGGTGGCCGCATGGGCCACACGGAGGCAGAGCATCGTCGCCTCGGTGCCGGACGCCACGAAGCGGATGCGCTCGGCACAGGGACTCACTGCGCAGATCCGTTCGGCGAGTTCAACGGAACGCCGGTGGACGGCGGCGAAGTTGATGCCGTCCCGGGCGGCCGAGGTCGCGGCTTCGACCAGCTTCGGATGGGCGTGCCCCGCCAAGGCGGAACCCCAGGCCATCGTGTAGTCGAGATGCTCGACTCCCTCGGTGTCCCACACGCGGGATCCCAGCCCACGGTCCAGGACCGGCACCATCTCGGCGGGGATGCCGTATTCGCCGTTGGAGCCCGCTGGGAAGCGACGGAGGGAACGTTCCCGCCAGCCGGGAGAGCCGGAGGCAGAGGGAAGGCGGTCGGTCATGATGCGAGGGTGCCGTTGCAGGCGAAGTCGAAGACGTCGAAGTTGCGGACGTCGGCCCGCGCCCGCGCGAGGTACTCGGGCTTCAGCGGTTCGCTCAGGACAAGCGGGACCATCTCCTCGTAACGGCCGCCATGCGAACGCAGGGCACCGGCGAGGGCCTTCAAGTCGTGGTAGTCCGGGGTCCGCCCGATGACAACATCCTTGCCGGAAGAGACCACCAGGTCGCCCATGCGGTCCTCGGGAAGCTCCATGAGCCGCGCCGCCGTCTCCCGCGGCAGCACCTCGGTGATCCCGGGAAGCGCAGCGATCTTCTGCATGATCGCAGGGATCGACGCCCCTTCCGGGACGTGGACCTGGGCGAAGGAACCCAACGCGCCATGGTGGGCGACATAGGGGTCGGTGATCGGAAGGATCACACGGAAACCGGGGCCGAAGCGTTCGGTGAGCTCGGACTCGAGGTACACCACATTGGGAGTGCCGTCGGCACGCTGCTTCGCGTTCATGCCGTGGTCCGCCGTGATCCCGACCACCGCGCCGAGACGCAGCAGCTGCCCGATCTCGGCGTCGATGCCGGCGTAGAAGTCGAGGATCTCCGGGTCCTCCGGGGCGAACTTGTGCTGCATGTAGTCCGTGGTCGAGAGGTACAGGAAGTCCGCACGGCCGGCCTCGGCCAGGCGGACACCAGCGCGGAGCACATAGATCGAGGCCTCGCCGGAGTAGATCGGGGGCGTCGGACCCGCGAGCGCCTCGACATCTGCGATGCCGTGGGTTGCCAACACGGCTTCCCGTGCACGTTCAGAGGAGAAGGCGATGCCGCCCGCGTCGATCAGGCCGGCGGCGAAGATGTCCCGGAGCTTCTCCTTGGCGGTCACGACCGCGACCTTGCGCCCTGCACGCTGGGCCGCAGGGAAGACCGTGGCCGCGCGCAGGAAGCGCGAGGAATTCATCATCACCTCCTGCCCCGAGGCGGTGTCGAAGAAGAAGTTCCCACCGATCCCATGGATCGACGGCGGGACCCCGGTGACGATGGAGCTGTTGTTGACGTTGGTGAAGGTCGGCATCTGCGCGCGGGCCATGCCGCGGTGCCCGGCAGCGGCGATCCGCTGGAGGTGCGGCATGCGACCCCGTGCCAATGCGGCATCGAGGTATTCATCGGCGCTGCCGTCGAGGCAGATCACAGCCACGATGCGCGTTGGAGGGGCGTAATGGCGGCCGTTGACGGCGAAGGGGGCGGAAGTGGAGATCATGTTGCGACGGAAACCGGCACGAAGAAAATGCCATCCGGGCCAACGCGTTGGAAAGCCGGGAGCCGCGGAGGGCGTGAAATTCCGGTGTCACGTCCGGAATGCATGGCACGAAGAGACGTGGAAGCCGCTGTTCGGGCCAAAGGCGGGATCGCCCCCGGAAAGCAAACGGGGCGCACGGAATGACTCCGTGCGCCCCGTTGGTGGATTCCCTTGCGGGAGGCCTCGAATTACTGGAGGGAGATCTTCTCACCCTCCTTGAGGGTGACGATGGCCTTCTTGTAGTCGCTGCTCTTGCCGGCGGCCTTGGTCATCTGGCGGCGGGCCTTGCCCTCGTAGTTCGCGGTGTTGACGCGCTGGACCTTCACGTTGAAGAGCTGTTCGACAGCCTTCTTGATCTGGGGAGCGGTCGCACGCCGGTCGGCGAGGAACGTGTACTTGTTGAACTTCTCGCTCTGGATCGCGGCCTTTTCCGTGATCCGAACGGTCTTGATGATGTCAAAAGCGATCATGTTGGTCTCCGTTTCCCTTACTTGGCGATGCGGGCTTCGACCGCTTCGAAACCGGCCTTGGTGAAGACCAGCTTGTCGTACTTGAGCAGGTCGTAGGTGTTCACCAAGGCGCCGGTCTTCAGCTCCACACCCGCGATGTTGCGCGCGGCGAGCAGGGCCTTCTGGTCGGCGGCGCCGACCACGACGAGGTTGGTGTTGCCGTCCAGACCGAGGTTCCGGAGCACTCCGGCGAATTCCTTGGTCTTGGCCGAGGTCATGTTGAAGGAATCAACGACGACCACGTCTCCGGACTTCAGGCGCTCGGAGAGGGCCTTGCGGAGGGCGAGGTCACGGACCTTCTTGTTGACCTTCTTCGAGAAGTCGCGGGGCTTGGGTCCGAAGACCACGCCGCCGCCACGCCACAGCGGGCTGCGGAAGGAACCGGCGCGGGCGCGACCGGTGCCCTTCTGGCGCCACGGCTTCTTGTTGGTGCCGGCCACGTCGCCGACGGTCTTGGTGCAGGCGGTGCCGCTGCGCTGGGCCGCGGCATAGGCCACGACGGTGTCGTGGACGGCCTGCGTGCCCTTGCCGTTGGCAATGACCTCGAACTTGACGTCGAGCTCGCCGGCCGCTTGGCCTTTGGTGTCTTTGATGGAAAGTTTCATCGCTGGATTTCCTTACTTCTTCTTGGCGGCGGCGGCGGCCTTCTTCTCCTCCTTCTTGCCGGAGGCGGCGTCCTTCGCCTTCTTGCGGGCGTCGGTGATCTGCTTCAGGCGGGCGGAGTCGTTGGAGATCTTCTTGGCCTCGCGGATGATGCAATAGTCGCCCTCGCTGCCGGGGAAATTGCCCTTGATCAGAAGAACGTTGTCTTCGGTGCGGACCTGGATGACCTCCAGGTTCTGGGAGGTCCGGCGGACGGTGCCCATGTGACCGGGCATCTTGAGACCGCGGCGGACGGTACCCGGGAAGAGGCGCTGACCAATCGCGCCGGAACGACGGTGCCAGCCCTTGGCGCCGTGGGTGGCATCGCCACCACGGAACGACCAACGACCGACGACACCCTCGAATCCGCGGCCCTTGGTGACGCCGATGGCGTCGACGAACTGGCCGACGGCGAAGAGGTCCGCTCCGACGAAGTCGCCGGTCTTCACTTCCTTGGAGAAGTCGCGGAATTCGCGGATGCGCTTGACCCCGGTGAGCACAGGCTGCTCGCCATTCTGGCCGTCGGCGTCGACCTTGACGCCGTGCTTGCCGAGGTGGCCGACGACCGCCTTGGTCAGACGGCCGACCTTCTGGTCGCCGTAGCCAAGCTGGACGGAGTTGTAGCCGTCCTTGCCGTCCTTCGACTTGACCTGGAGGACGCGATTCGGGCCGACGTGAACGACGGTGACCGGAGTCAGGACGCCGTTGGAGTCATACACCCGGGTATGACCCACCTTGAGACCGATGATTCCAAGAGGCATGGGGAAAAAGAGTTAGATCTTGATGGTGATGTCCACGCCGGCGGGGAGGTTGAGCTTCTTCAGCTCGTCCACCGTCTTGGCAGTCGGATCGAGGATGTCGAGGAGGCGCTTGTGCGTGCGCTGCTCGAAGGACTCCTGCGACTTCTTGTCCGCATGCGGCGAGCGCAGGACGGTGACCTTCTCGATCTTGGTCGGGAGGGGGATCGGACCCGCGACGCGGGCACCGGAGCGTTTGACGGTTTCGACGATTTCACTCGCCGAGGCGTCGATGACCCGATGGTCATACGCCTTGAGACGGATACGGATACGTTGTCCAGCCATGCAAAGAACAGGTTAGATTTTGGTGACGGAGAGGGGTTGCGGGATCAGCTGCGGGCAGCGGGCTTCTTCTTGGCGACCTCGAGCACGGTGGTGAGGACGCTGTTGGGAACCTGCTCGAACACGGCGGGCTCCATGCTGTAGGACGCGCGGCCCTTCGAGAGGGAGCGGATCGCGGTCGCATAGCCGAACATCTCGGCGAGAGGAACCTGAGCGGCGAGAACGGTCTGCCCGTTCTTCGCGTCGACGCCTTGGATCACACCACGGCGGCGGTTGATGTCGCCGAGGATGTCACCCTGATATTCGTCAGGGGTGGTGACCTCGACCTTCATGATCGGCTCCAGGAGAATCGGGCCGGCCTTCTCGAAGGCGTTCTTCAAGGCGAAGATTCCCGCCATCTTGAACGCCAACTCGTTGGAATCGACCTCGTGGAAGGAACCGTCCTTGATGGACACCTTGATGTCGATGACCTGATAGCCGGCATAGACGCCGGACTTGATGGCCTCCTCGATGCCGTTGCGGACGGCCGGGATGTACTCGCGGGGAATGGTGCCGCCGACAACGTTGTTCTCCACTTCGACCCCCTTGCCCTTTTCGTTGGGCATGACGTCGACGATGGCGTGGCCGTATTGGCCGCGACCACCGGACTGGCGGATGAACTTGCCTTCGCCCTCGGCCGCCTTGGTGATGGTCTCACGGTAGGCGATCTGCGGGGCGCCGGCGTCGGCCTCGACGCGGAACTCGCGCTTCAGGCGGTCGCGGATGATCTCCAGGTGGAGCTCGCCCATGCCCGCGATGATCAGCTGGCCGGTTTCCTCGTTGGTGAAGCAGCGGAAGGTCGGATCCTCTTCGGCGAGGCGTTGCAGACCCTCGGACATCTTGTCGCGGTCGGCCTTGGACTTCGGCTCGATCGCCATGCTGATGACCGGCTCCGGGAAGGTAGGCGGTTCGAGCATCACGTCGAACGACTCGTCACAGAGGGTGTCGCCGGTGGTGATGTTGCGCAGACCGACGAGGGCCGCGATGTCGCCGGAGCACACGCCGTCCACGTCCTTACGCTCGCTGCCCTGGATGACCATGAGGCGGCTGACGCGCTCGCGCTTGCGGGTGCGGGGATTGTAGATGGTGTCGCCCTTCTTGAGCTGACCCGAGTAGACGCGGAAGAAGACCAGCTTCCCGGCGAACGGATCGGTCCAGAGCTTGAAGGCCAAGGAGCAGAACTTGGAGTTGTCGTTCGGCGCGACTTCGATCTTCTCCTCGGCGCCAGGCACGTGGCCGGTGGCGGCAGGAATGTCGAGCGGAGACGGCAGATAGTCGACCACGGAGTCGATCAGGACCTGGACGCCCTTCTTCTTGAACGCCGATCCGCAGAGCACCGGGATCAACTCGATCTTGCAGGTCAGGCGACGGATGGCGGCCTTGAGGATCTCCGGGGTGATAGGCTTCTCTTCGAGAACCAGCTCGGCGATGGTGTCGTCCTTGTTCGAGACGGCGTCGATGAGTTCGGCCAAGGCCGCCTCGGCGCGATCCTTGTGCTCGGCCGGGATCTCACGGACCTCGTACTTGAGGCCTTCGTTGGCGATGTCGCCCTCGCCCCAGACGACGGCCTTCTGGTTCACGATGTCGATGACACCGGCAAACTTGTCCTCGGCTCCGATGGGCAGGTAGATCGGGAACGCGTAGGCCCCGAGCTTCTTGCGCATGTCGTTGAGCGCGTTGTCGAAGTTGGCGCCGGTACGGTCCATCTTGTTGACGAAAGCGATGCGCGGAACCTTGTACTTGGTCGCCTGACGCCAGACGGTCTCGGACTGCGGTTGGACGCCGGCAACACCGCAGAACACGGCGACGGCACCATCCAAGACGCGCATCGAACGTTCCACCTCGGCGGTGAAGTCGACGTGTCCCGGAGTGTCGATGATGTTGATCCGGTGCCCGAGGCTTTCGCGGCTCTTGAAGATCCCCTCGTCCTTCTTCTGGGTCCAGAAGCAGGTCACGGCAGCGGAGGTGATCGTGATGCCACGCTCCTTTTCCTGCTCCATCCAGTCCGTGACGGTGTTGCCGTCATCGACGTCACCGATCTTGTGGATCAGTCCCGTGTAGAAGAGGATACGCTCCGTGGTCGTCGTCTTGCCGGCGTCGATGTGCGCGGCGATTCCGATGTTGCGGGTCCGCTCGAGGGAGAACTGCCGGTTCGGCGAATTCAGCGTCGTATTGATGGCGGCGACGTCACTCATGATGGGCTGGAAGTTCGAAAGGGTTGGAGATGAAAAAGGCCCCGATTGGCCATCGGGGCTCGGTTCGTGGCAATGGATTACCAGCGGAAGTGGGCGAAGGCCTTGTTGGCCTGAGCCATCTTGTGCACGTCGTCGCGCTTGCGGATCGCGCTGCCCTGACCCTGATAGGCTTCGAGCAGTTCGGCGGCGAGTGCTTCCTTCATCGGGATGCCCTTGCGGTCGTCGGCATAACCGACGATCCAGCGCATCGCGAGCGAGGTCTGACGGTCGGCGGAAACCTCCATCGGAACCTGATAGGTGGCGCCACCAACGCGGCGGGCCTTGGTCTCGATGCGGGGCTTCGCGTTGTCGACGGCCCGCTGGACGACCTCGATCGGATCGACGCCGGGAGACTTCTCGGCCAGGGCCTCGATGGCCCCGTAGACGATGCGGCGGGCGGTATTCTTCTTACCGCTGAACATGACGGTGTTCACCAGGCGTCCGACGAGGACACTGTTGAACTTGGCGTCCGCGATGATCGAACGCTTAACGGCTTGGCGACGGCGCGACATACAAAGAACGGTCTAAAAGAGCAGTCTGGTGGTGGACGGAAAAATCACTTCTTGGCAGCGGCGGCGGCCTTCTTCGGGCGCTTCACGCCGTACTTGGAACGGCTGACACGACGCTTCTCGACTCCGGCGGCGTCGAGCGTACCACGGACGATGTGGTAGCGGACACCAGGAAGATCCTTCACACGACCGCCACGGACGAGGACGATCGAGTGCTCCTGAAGGTTGTGGCCTTCATCCGGGATGTAGGCGATCACCTCGAAGCCGTTGGTCAGGCGGACCTTCGCCACCTTCCGCATGGCGGAGTTCGGCTTCTTGGGAGTACGGGTCATGACCTGGAGGCAGACGCCGCGACGAAACGGCGCGTTCTCCAAGGCCGGAGACTTCGACTTGTACTGAATCTTAGTGCGGCCCTTGCGGACCAACTGATTAATCGTGGGCATTGATGCCGGGAAAGTTAACCGAACCGCCTGCGCGACGGAAACGGGAGCGCGGAACTTACCAACCGCACCCCATGGTGCAATAGGTTTTTCGGAAAACTTCGGATTTCCTTCTGACAGGTCGCTCCGCAAGCCGCTGTCCGACGTCGGTTTCCTTCAGCCTCATTCGCGACGGAAGGTCAGCACCGGCATGTCCCTCAGGTTGGTCCGCCGCAACACCGCGGTATATCGCCGACGGATGGGCCCCATTTCCGCCAGGACGCGGACCTCGAAGGTCGTGCTTGTGGTCACGAATGTCGCCAGCGGCGTGCCTGCGTTCGGCATGACCGGCACGCCCTGCAACCGCGGGATCTCGCCGGGACCACGCGCCGGCGTGTCATCGAAGGTCCCCTCGACTCCGTCCGGTCCCGACCGCTGCTCGACGATGTTCCGTGCGATGTTCTCGTCCCCGCCGCAGGCCATGACCAACACCGGGTACGGGGCGGTATTGATGTTCACCTGCCCTCCCGACAACGAGCAGAACACATCCACAAGCCCCACCGTGCCCGCGACGGTTTGCCCCAGATAGGTCGACGAGGTCCGCATTCCCGCGGAATCCACGGCTCCTTCCGACGGTGCGTTTCCGCCCACCCCGGCTCCCTTGGGACCCCAATACAAGGAGGGTGTCATTCCCCGGACTTTCAGCAGCTCGGAGAGATCGTCGATCGGTCCGTTCTTCGCCACGTAGGGCGGATCCATCCCGAGGTAGAAGTCGCTCTCCGCGGCGGCACCCATCCCGGGCTGGTCGTCCGGGTCGATCCAGTCCCGGATGGCCGCCGCGATGTCCACGGCGTCCGCAGTTCCAGCCCCGCACAGCTGGAGGATCAGCTCCAGGAGCTGAGGATTGCGCTGGGCGAGGGTGTTGATGTTCAGGCGCCGGTCCAGGTCGACGATCTCGATGCTGATCTTCCCGTCGCCCAATGGCACGTCGGTGAGGGAGACGCCCTCGAACACGTTCTCCACGACGTTTGTGGGTCCAGGTCCGCCCGCCCAGAACTGGTTGAGGCCGTCGTAGGTCTGCTCGCCGGGAATCTGCCGGGACAACGACAGGACCCACTTGGCCATTTCCACTCCGGATCGCCCCATCCACTCGAGGTCGGATTCGCTCTGTGTGCGGATCGCCAACCGCCCCTCGACGCGCATGGTGTAGGCGAAGGCGCCCACAATCACCGCCATCGCGAAGACCATGAGCATCACCACCAGCAGGGCCACGCCGCGGCGCTGGGATCGGTCCTGGCGATTGGGGAGGAGATTCATGTCAAGGCACCCCGATCACGCCCTGGGCCTCGCGGGGAACGGCGACCGTGGGAAGACGGACCACACGGGTCACCATCTGGGCCGGCTCGTTGGGCCGGGGCCCGCGGCCGAAGCCAAGGGTCACCCGGACCACCGACGGCAGCTGGTTGGTCGAAAGCCATTCCGTCGCGAAATCCCGCTGCTGCGGATCCCAGAATTCCAGCTGGAACAGGCTGACCTCCTTCGCCAACAGCATGCTGTTCGGCGCGCCGCCGACCTCGAAGTTGGCGAGGATGGAGGACTGCTCCAACACCAGGTCGGAACCGCCGGGCGGCACGTAGAAGCTCACCCGCCGTACCTTCTCCCCACCGAACGCACCGCTGCCGGGAAACGAGTCGGAAAGGTCCGCTGCGAAGCTGATCGCGGCGTAGGATCCCGAGGTGTCCGCCTGGAAAAAGTAGAGCCGCGGATTGCCCGCGAACAGCGTCGCCGAGGCCAAGGCGTCCTCCAACGTCCGCATCGCCATGCGCGAACGCTGGGTGTCCGTCGTCGAACGGATCGCGGAACGCGTGCTCTGGATGATCAGGCGCCACGTCGAGTAGATCGAGGTCAGGATGATGGCGAAGAGCAGCACCGCGACCATGACCTCGAGCACGGTAAAGCCACGCCGTGAGCCCGCACGGCCGTGCGATGCGCGAAATCCGGTCCTCACCGACGTCCTCCCCCGCGCACATACTCCCTGGGGAACAGCAGGATGCTGAGGCGGCGTTCGCTGCCGGGTCCGGCACCGGCGACGACGATGTCGGCCTGGTAAAGCCCGTTGGTACCCACCTCGCGCACGCTTCGAGTCCAACGGTAGCCGGGATAGAGGTTCCCGAAGTCGCCGCTTTCCTCGAGTTCCTCCAGGCGGTTCGAAAGCGACAGCTCCGCGGCGAGGCTGCTGGCGTCCACCTCCACCCGGTTCAACAGCTTCGCCGAACGCAGTCCGGTGGAACACACGGTGATGAAGCCAAAGAGCGCCAACGCCAGGATTGCCCCGGCCACGGCCACCTCGATGAGGGTGAACCCGCGACGACGGCCAGGATGGCGAAGGTCACATCTCATCACAGGTCCTCGATTCCAAGCCGGCCGGTGATGACCTCGAGCGACACGCGCTTCAGCTCAAGCCCACTCCGGAGATGGCTGAGCTCCCCGACGAACGCGTCCGAGGTGCCGTTGGGGAAGAAGCGGATCGCGGCGAGATCCGCGGACATCATGTCCTGCGAGTTCACCGTCAGGCTCCGGAAGGCGACGTCCTCGTTCAGCTTCGCATGAAACGGCATCCGCTTCTGCGCCGCTTCCGCATCGGGTCCGTGGAACGCCTCGAACGACGCCATGGAGACGCCATTGGTCGCGCCGCTGACGCCTTCCGGCGCGGGTTCCACAAGGATCTCCCCGGCGGCGCCGTAGAGGACGACCTGCATCGGGCGGTTCCCCAGGATCGCCCGGGCCCGGGCCTCGTTGCAGGCGTTCTCCAACGCCTCCAGGGTCTCCGCCATCGGGCTCTTCCGGTGCCCCATCATCCGGGGCACCGCCACGAACATCATCACGGCGATCAGCATCACCGCCACCAACAGCTCCACCATGGTGAACCCGGCCCTCTTGGAGGACGTTTGCATCGGGTTTCCGGGGCGGACCTTCATGGGTGGGTTCCCGACTCAGCGGGTGGCGATGCTCTCGGTGATCTTGAACATCGCCGACATCACGCCCAGCAGCATGAAGCCGACGACCACGGCGATGGCCACGATGATGACCGGCTGGATGAGGTTGGTCATCGCGGCCAAGGCCACCTTGAGGTCGTTCTCGTAGGTGTCCGCGACGTTCGAAAGCGCCGCGGGCACGTCGCCGGTCTCCTCGCCGATCTTGATCAGGTCGATCATCAACTGGGGGAAAAGCCGACTGCGGGCCAGCGGCTGGGCCAGCGTCTTGCCGTCGGTCACCGCCTCCCGGGTGGCGCTGATCGCCTCCTTCAACACCACGTTCGGGATGACCTGTTCGGTGATCCGGAGCGCCTGAAGCACGGGCACGCCGTTCTGCAGCAGCGTCGACAAGGTCCTCGCGAACTGGCCGAAGAGGTTCAGACGGACGACTCCGCCGACCACCGGCAGGCGCATCACGATGCGGTCGAGCGTGGCGCGCCCCGCCGGGGTGGCGCGATATCGGCGGAAGCTGACGAACCCGGCCCCGAGCGCCAGGAGCAGGGCCCACCAATAGCCGCTCAGGAAATTGCTGATCGCGATCAACATCCGGGTCAGCGCCGGAAGCTCGATCCGGGTGTTGTCGAAGAGGGTCATGAACTTCGGGAGCATGACCGTCATGAAGAAGATCACCAGCGCCCCGCCAACCACGCACACCACGGCCGGGTAGATCATCGCGGCCTTGAACTTCGTCTGGACCTCCGCGAACCGCTCGAAATGGTTCGCCTGCCTCCGGAGAACCTCTTCCAACGCGCCCGACTGCTCCCCGGCCCGGACCATGTTGATCACCAGGTCCGGGAACACCTGCCCCTGCCGCATCATCGCGTCGGAAAGACTCCGGCCCTCGGTGACGTCCTGCTTGAGCTGGCGGCTGACCTCGGACGGGATGCCTTTGGTCGAGAGGCTCTCCATGCTCCGCAACGCCATCGTCAGCGGCATGCCCGCTCGCAGCAGGTTGGCCAACTGCTGCGTGTACATCGCCAACTCTTCCAGCTTTGGACGCCGAGGTCCTCGTACGAACAGTTGCCGGAATCCCCCACCCGAGGACGCCGATTGGCCCGCTTCGGGCGCCGCGCCGGCGACCGGACGCGAGGCCTTGGGAGCGGGCTTGGCCGCCTTCGGACCCGCCTTAGGCGCTGAGACCGAAACCGGCAGCAGTCCGAGCCGTTCGATCTGCAACACGGCGGCGCCACGGTCAGCGGCATCCACGGTGCCGTCGACCGCCTCCCCCGTTCGCCGACGGGCTCTGTAGGTGAATTGGGCCATGTCCGTCGGCTTGGAATAACCGGGATGGCCCGAAAGTTCCAGCGGCACCGGGGGATTCCGGCCGCCGTCGTCCCGCGCTCCGCCGGGGATCAGCTCACCGCCAGCAGGGAGACGCGCTGTCCCTGGGCGTTGCGGCTCACGCCTTGGCCGCGGGGATCCACGGTCAGCACATCGTCCACCAGGAAGGCGTACTGGTGGTGGCCATGCCGGATCGCGATCGAGCCCTTCCAGGAACCGTCGAACGCCTTCTCCATCGGATTGGCTTCGGGATTCCAGGCGTTGAAGTCGCCAACCACGCTCACCCGCGTGGCCGCGGGCGCGATGCAGATGAAGCTGACTGGGATGGCCGCCTTGATGGCTTGGGACCGGATACCACCGGCAGGACGCGGAGCGAACGACATGATGACTTGGTACTCGCTTGTGGGTTGGATGGCTCGGCAGGCTGGGCTGTCGCCGAAGCGCGCTAAGAAAACCAACCGTGAACACAGGGCAAGTCCAATCGCTGGAACAGGATGGGATTGGTGGCGAGCTGCATGATTCCGTCCAATCCGACTCCCGGACCACGCCCTTCAAGTCCACACAAACCCTGCTCCGATGACCGGCACCCTCCTGAACGCAGCCGTGCTTTTCGCCGGGATCGTGCTGGTTCGGTTGGGGGTGTCCGCTCCACCGGCCAAGGTAGCCCTTCAACTCCGTTGGCCACTCGCAGGCGGGGCATTGCTTGCCGGAGGCGAAACCCTCCTGAGCAACTTGGAATCCCGCACCGGCCCCCAGGCGGTCCGGTTGCTCGCGTTGACCCTCATCTCACTGATCCTCGGCAACCTCGTCGGTCGGGGTCTTGGACTCCAACGCCGCTTGACCGCCTTGGGAACCAAACTCACGCCGCGGCTTCCCCGGCTCGGAGAAACCTCCACCGACCGCCTGGCGGCACCCGTTGAATCCTCGGCCCGCGCCTGGATCGCCTTGGGAATCCTCCTCGCCTTGAATCCCCTCACCATCCCCTCCTCCGTCCTGGATGGGATGGACCATCGCATCCTCGGTTTGGTCCTGAAGACGATCCTCGACCTCCTGGCGCTGACCTCCTTCGGACGACGGCTCCCGGTCGCAGGCGGCCTTTGGGTCTTGGCTGTCCAGTTCATTTGGCAGGCATTCTGGTCCGGAGGAAGCCTGGCCATCGCGCCGTTCCTACAACGGGCCGCCATCGCCGATGCCGTGACCATGGAAGCCGGCATCCTGTTGGTCTGCGCCGTTCCGGCTTTGGCTGGAATCCGGAAAGCCCACCTCGCCGACCTCCTGCCCTCACTGCCGATGGCGGCCTTGCTTGCGCTGCTGTGGAAGGGCTGAACCGCTCTCCCACGGCCTGGTTTGTTGGAAGATCCGTCCGGTGACCCGCGTGGATTCGTGGGGAAGGAAATGCCGCGCCGACGCTTGACGCTCCCCTCTCCATCACTAGATTGCCCGCCGGTCGGTGGCCGTAGTTCAATGGTAGAGCCCCAGATTGTGGTTCTGGTTGTTGCGGGTTCGAGTCCCGTCGGTCACCCCATCCCCTTTCCGAAGTTCCGCACC
>JAIXUV010000031.1 GCA_027483345.1 Verrucomicrobiales bacterium
CGTGGCCACGGGGCTGTCCAGGTTGATCCGGTTCCGTTCGACCAACTGGAGCACGGCAACCCCGGTGACGACCTTGGACATCGAGTAGATGCGGAAGAGGGTGTCCTTCTCCATCGGTTTGCCCGAACCGAGGTCGCGGGAGCCGAAGGTCTTCCAGCCGACGATCTTCCCGTTTCGCGCCACCAGGACGGAAGCGCCGGCGTGCCGGCCTTCCCGGACGGTCTCCTCCACGAGGTCGTACACCTGTTGGAAGCGCTTCCGGGAGAATCCCTCGGCCTCCGGGGTGGAGACCGGCAGGGGGTCCGCGGCGCGGACCAGGGAGGCGAGGGCGACGGCCAGGGACAACAGGCGGAGGAGCATTGCGGAGATGCAAAGCGGTCCCGTCCAGGACGACAACCTTGGATCTCGCGCCGAGACACCCCTTTCCGACCTCTGCGCCAGGATCCAGCCCAAGTTGTTCACAAAAGAGCCCATCATCTTGTGGGGTTGTGAACAACTCACCCCCATTAGTAGTGGGTTCCCCCTTGCCAGTGGGGAGGGGGATTCGTCCCAATCGGGTCGCCATGTACCTCAAAAACCTGACCGTGCTCGGGTTCAAGAGCTTTGCCGACAAGACAAGCCTGAACTTCCAGGAAGGCGTGACCGCCATCGTGGGCCCGAACGGCTGCGGCAAGTCCAACGTCTCGGACGCCATCCGCTGGGTGCTGGGCGAGCAGTCGGCGAAGGCCCTGCGCGGCGGGGAGATGGCGGACGTGATCTTCAACGGCACGGACACCCGGAAGCCGATGGGCATGGCCGAGGTCTCGCTGACCATCGGGGACGTGGACGCGGATCCGTTGAGGGCGGCGGGCATCCCGGTGGACTTCAACGAGGTCACCTTGACCCGCCGGGTCTTCCGGGACGGCGGCAGCGAGTACTTTCTGAACAAGACCTCGTGCCGTCTGCGGGACATCCAGCAGCTGTTCGCCGGCACCGGCATGGGCAAGACGAGCTACTCGATCATGGCCCAGGGGAACATCACCCAGATCCTTTCGAGCAAGCCGGACGACCGCCGTCTGGTGTTCGAGGAGGCGGCGGGGATCACGCGGTTCAAGCAGCAGAAGAAGGAGGCTTTGCGGAAGCTGGAGGCCACGGAGCAGAACCTGTTGCGGGTGGAGGACCTGATCCGCGAGGTGAAGCGGCAGATCGGCTCGCTGCAACGCCAGGCGGGGAAGGCGCGGCGCTTCAAGGGATTCCAGGCGGAGCTGCAGCACCTGGAAACCCAGCTGGCCCGGCACCAGTTCGACGTCCTCACCGAGGAGATCGCCCAGCGGAAGTCCGGCGCGGAACGGGCCCAGCTCGACCTCGAGGTCGGCCAGGAGACGTTGATCCGGCTCGAGGACGAGGTGCTGCAGCTGCGGACCCGGCTGTCCGAGCTGGAGCACAGCATCTCGTTGCAGCAGCAGCGGGGACTGGAGTTGAAGGGCGAGAGCGACCGCCAGGAGAGCACGATCGGCTTCAACCAGCAGCGGCTGGCCGAGCTGGCCGAGCAGAACGCGCGGGCGGGGCAGGACATCTCGCAGTTCGGCGAGCGCCGTTCCATCGCGGAGGCGGAACTCGACTCGGTGATCGAACGCACCGCATCCTCGCAGGCGGCGGTCGAGACGCTGCGCCTGGACCTCACGGTGAAGCGGGAGGCGCTCTCCGTGGTGGAGCGGGAGCTTTCGCTCAAGCAGGAGGAACTGCGCAAGGCCCAGAGCGACGCCTTCAATTCCACCCAGGCGCTCGGCCGGATCCGCAACGAGATCAACCAGCTCGCGCTTCAACTCGAGGGCAATGTCGTCCGTCTCGAGAAGCTCGGTTCCGAGAAGCTCCAGTTCGAGGAGGAACGGCTGCGGCTCGAGGCGCAGACCGACGAGTTCCAGCGCCAGGTGGAGTCGGAGCGCGAACGCGTCCAGTCTTCCCGAATGACCCTGGAGGAGCGGCAGGCGCGCCTGCGCGAGATCCAGGCCGAGATCCAGCAGGCCACGCAGTCGCTCGACGCCATCCTGCGTCAGCAGGCCGAGAAGCGTTCGCGGCTCACGGTGCTCGAGCAGCTCGACACCCAGCACGAGGGCTTCGGCGCCGGCGCCCTCGCCGCGCTGAGGCAGAGCCGCCACGTCCTCGGCACGCTGGCCGACCGCATCCGCGTGCCCGACGCGCACGTCGCCGCGGTGGAGGTCGCCCTCGGGACCCTGCTCCAGCTCGTGCTCACCGCGGATCCCGAGGGCGCCACGGAGATCCTCAACGACCTCGCCGCCGGGAAGAAGGGGCGTGCCAGCATCGCCGCGTTGTCGCTCGCCCCGGCGGTGGGCGGCGCCGCCACTGGGGTGCCGGAAGGTGCCATCCCCGCGCTCTCGGTGATCACGGTGGAGGAGTCCGCCCAAGGGCTCGTGACCGCCCTGCTGGAGCGCACGCTCATCGTTCCGGACCTCGCCACGGCCACCGCGGCGGTGCGGGCGGGCGCGGTGGGATTCGACTTCGTGACGCCGACGGGCGAGCTGTTGGACCGGCGCGGCATCCTGACCGGCGGCGCGCAGTCCGCGGGCGGCAAGGCGCCGGCCAGCATCCTCGGCCGCAAGAACCAGATCGCGGAGCTCCAGGCGGAACTTGCGGCGTTGCAGGAGCGCATCGCAGACGAGAGCCGGGCGAAGGGGGCGTTGCAGTCGGAACAGTCCGCCATCCAGGCCGGCCTCGAGCAGGCCCGGACCGAGTTGCGGCAGCAGGAGGTTGCCGTCGCCACCCGCCAGGGCGAGTTCAACGCCCTGCAGTCCTCCCGCCGTTCGCTCGACGCGCGCCTGGATCAGGTCGGACGCGAGCTCGCGGCCCTTTCCTCGCAGGAGGGCTTGAACCTCCAGCGCCGGGAATCCCTCGCCGCGCAGCTTGCCGAGTTCGAGCAGCGCGAGTCGTTCGCCACCTCCCGCGTCTCCGGACTCGGGGTCGAGGTCGAGGACCTCCGTTCCCGCCGTGACACCGCGACCCAGGCGGCCAACGACTCCAAGGTCGCCCTGGCCACCGAGGAGCAGATGCTCGCCTCGCATCTGCGTCAGCGTGCCCCGCTGGAGCAGCGGATCCGTGAGCTCACCGCCGCCATGGAGCGGCTCGACCGCGAGCGCGGGCTCTTCGACGAGCGCCGCGGCAACTTCGAGGCCGGCATCGGCCAGTGCCGCCGCGAGATCGAACGCCTCGCACAGGAACGTGCCGTCCTCGCCGGACAGACCGCCCAGCTGGTGGACGAACGGAAGTTCGTGGAAGGCGAGATCCAAGCCCGGGAGGAGCAGCTGCGCGAGCGCCGGGCCCGAGTCACCACGCTCCACAACCTGCGGTCCCAGCTCGAGGTCGAGCTGGCCCAACGCACGATCACCCTCGAGAACCTCCGCGAACGCATTCAGCAGAAGTACCAGCTCGCACTCGAGGACATCCGCGGGGAGGGGATCCGCATTACCCTCGCCGAGGAAGGCCAACCCAAGGTGGAGACGATCTCCCTCGACGAGATGGCCTCGGCCGGACTGGCCACGGACTGGGCGGCCGTCGCCGCACAGGTCCAGACGCTCCAGAAGAAGGTGGACGAGATGGGCCCGGTCAACCTGGTGGCGATCGAGGAGTACGAGGAGGCGGAGCAGCGGCACACTTTCCTCCAGACCCAGTACGACGACCTGGTGAAGGCCAAGTCGGAGCTGGTTGAGGTCATCAACCGCATCAACACCGAGACCAAGTCGATGTTCGTCGAGACGTTCGAGAAGATCCGTACGAACTTCCAGACGATGTTCACCGAGATGTTCGGCGGCGGTAAGGCGGACCTGAAGCTGACCGCGGCCGACGACGTCCTGGAGGCGGGCATCGACATCATGGCGCGTCCCCCGGGCAAACAGCTGCAGAGCATCTCCCTGCTGTCGGGCGGCGAGCAGACGATGACCGCCGTGGCGCTCCTCTTCGCCATCTACCAGGTGAAGCCGTCCCCGTTCTGCGTCCTCGACGAGCTCGACGCGCCGCTCGACGAGTCGAACATCAACCGCTTCACCGCGGTGTTGAAGCGCTTCCTCGACCACAGCCAGTTCGTGGTCATCACCCACAACAAGCGCACCATCGGCATGGCGGACGTGCTCTACGGCGTCACCATGCAGGAACGCGGCGTCAGCAAGATCGTCAGCGTCCGCTTCAACAAGGAGGAGGGCGCACCGGAGCGCGTCACCGAACCCGCAAGCATCGCCGACGCCGTCCGCGAAAGCCGTCCGCCCGAAGCGGAACTCTCCCTCTCGAAGTGACCCCGGCCCTCCGCGGCTCCTTTGGCTTGGCCCGGGCGACGGCATCCCGGTAGCCTGCGCCCGTGAAACGGTCCCGGATCCCCGCGGTCCTGATGCTGGCCGCGCTGCTCGGCCCGACGGATGCCGTCGGCGCCCAGCGCTTGGTCCGGATCCGCGACCTCGAGGGCTTTGTCCGGGACGCCGATGCCGATGCCACCGCGGGCGTCACGTGGACTTCCGCCGAGATCCCGTCCGGCCCCGCCTTCCGCGAACTGGTCGTCTCCTGGAACGCGCGTGCCGGAGTCTCCTGCCGCGTGGAGGTCCAGGTCCGCACCGGTTCCGAATGGGGCCGCTGGTGGCGTGTCGCCGACTGGAGCCCGGATCGAGGGCCGGGACGGACCAGTTTCGCCGGACAGAAGGCCGACGGAGAGCACCTGGACACCGACACCTTGGTCCTCGAGCGGGAGGCCACGGCGGCGCGCGTCCGCGTCTCGGCCCCTCCTGCCGATCTGCCCCTGCTTGCGCTGAGCTTCTGGTCGCCGGATGCGCCGGTTCCCGCCGGCGAGACGCCGGTGGGCAACCACCAGGTGCCGGCGTTGGACGTGCCGCGTCGTTCGCAGGCCGATTTCCCCGAGGGAGTCACCCGTTGGTGCAGTCCCACCAGCACCTCGATGCTGCTCGGCCACTGGGCTGGAGTCCTGGGACGGCCGGAAATCGACGCCCCGGTGCCGGTGGTCGCCGCAGGGGTCGACGACCCGGCCTGGGGAGGCACGGGGAACTGGGTCTTCAACACCGCCTACGCGGGTACCAGGCCCGGCCTCCAGTCCTGTGTCGCCCGACTCGGCGGCGTGGACGACCTCGTGGCGTTGAACGCCGCGGGCATCCCCGTCGCAGTCTCCATTTCCTACGCCCAGCTCAAGGGGGCCGCCAAGATCGCCCCGGGCGACGGCCACCTCGTGGTCGTTTGCGGCTTCTCCGGGGACCAGGTGGTCCTCAACGACCCGGGTGTCCGGTTGTCGCGGGTCCGTCGCGAGTTCCCCTTGGCGGATTTCCGGCGCGCATGGGACGCGAGCCATCGCACGGCCTACCTCGTCTGGCCCGTCGACCGCGCCCTGCCTCCGAGTCCCAACGGCACCTGGTAGCCGCCTTCCTTCCATGCTGATCCGGATCGTCCGCTCCGCACTCCGCCTCGTCGGCTTCGTCTTCGTCGCCGGTGGCTGGATCCTCCGCTTTGTCCCCGGTGGTTACGGCCGATCGTATCGCGGCCGTACCGAATGGTCGATCGGGTGCTCCCGTTCCCTGCTGCGGCTGTTCGGTTTCGAATGGACGGTGGAAGGGGCGCATCCGGGACGCGGCATCGTGGTCGCGAACCACCTCGGCTACATGGACATCGTCCTCTTCGCCGCCAGCGGTCCCACGGTCTTCGTCTCCAAGAGCGAGGTGGGCAGTTGGCCCGGGATCGGCACCCTGGCGCGGTTTTCCGGGACCATCTTCCTCAACCGCGCCCGGAAGTCCGACCTGGCCCGCGCCGCGGAGAAGATGGGGGAGGTCATCGCGGAGGGCGTCCCGGTCCTCTTCTTCCCCGAGGGCACCAGCACGGGTGGCGACCGCATCCTGCCCTTCCATGCCGGCCTCTTCGAGCCGGCGGCATCGCACGGCTGGACCGTGACTCCCGCTTGGATCGGTTACGAGCTGGAGGACGGCAAGGTGTCGGAGGAGGTCTGCTACTGGCGCGACATGACCTTCTTCCCGCATTTCCTGAACCTCCTCACCCATCGCCGGGTCCGGGCGCACATCCGCTTCGGGCAACCGCTCGCCCCGGAGACCGACCGGAAGGCCTTGGCTGCCGCGGCCCATTCCGCAGTGACCCGGTTGGCGCAGGCGCGGTGAGGTCCCTACCGGTGGGGTGACGTGGTGGGCGTCCGGAAGGAGATCCGGTTCCGGAACGCGGGGGTTCGTTACCGGAATGCGACATCTCCGCGACGAACGGGGTTTCGGCTTGAGCCCGCGACGGCGTTCGGGCTTTTGGTGGGACGAGGGAAGTGCCGTCGCCATCGCCCCAATGACCTTCCGTTCGATCTGGATATCCGACATCCACCTCGGCTCAAAGCACGCCCAGGTCGACGCCTTGCTCGACTTCCTGAAGCACCACGACTCGCAGCACCTCTACATCGTCGGGGATCTCGTCGACGGTTGGGAACTGAAGCGACGCTGGTATTGGAGGGACGAATACAACGTCCTCCTGCAGAAGATCCTGAGGAAGAGCCGCAAGGACACGCGTGTCACCCTGATCTACGGCAACCACGACGAGTTCCTCGAGAACTTCGCCGGTGTCCGGTTCGGCTCGGTCCGCCTCGTGGAACGCTGTGTCCACACCGGAGCGGACGGACGGAGGTTCCTGATCCTCCATGGACACCAGTTCGACGGGCTCGTCGGCTTCAACCGCCTGCTCGAGAAGGTGGGTTCCCGGCTCTACGACTGGATCCTCTCCCTCAACACGCTGTTCAACCGTGTGCGGCGCCGGCTGGGATTCGGCTACTGGTCGGTCTCGGCCTACTTGAAGTTCCGCGCCAAGTCCGCGGTGAAGTACATCACCAAGTTCGAGGAGGCCGTGGTCCGGCTCGCGAGCACCCGTGGCATCGATGGCGTCATCTGCGGTCACATCCACCGCGCCGAGATCCGCCAGATCGGCGACACGCTCTACCTGAACTGCGGCGACTGGGTCGAGAGCTGCACCGCGCTGGTCGAGGAGATGGACGGCTCGATGCGCATCATCCATTGGGCCACGCCGAAGCCCTCCGCTTCTTCCGGGGAACCCACGGTTTCAAACGACGATCATGAAGGTGCTGTTCGCGGTCCAGGGCGAGGGACGGGGTCACATGACGCAGGCGATGGCGGCGGCGGAGATGCTCCGATCGGGCGGCCACGAGGTCGTGGGCGTCGCGGTCGGGACGAATCCCAGCCGGAGTTTGCCGGATTTCTTCGCAAAGTCCTTTGACGTCCCGCTGCTGGTCCTTGCCAGTCCCGGCTTCATCTACCGTGAAGGCCGTTCCGTCGACCTGTTCCGCACGGCCACGCGGATGCTCCGGGACCTGGGCAGCTACCGGCGCTCGCTGAGGGACCTCGACGACCTCGTCGCGCGGTGTCGCCCCGACGTGGTTGTGAACTTCCTCGACCCGGTCACCGGACTCTGGGCCGGCACCCGCCGGCGCTCGAACCGCCCTCCCGTGGTCGCCGTCGGACACCAGTTCCTCCTCCGCCACCCAACGTATGTCCGCAAGGAGGGCTTCTGGCTCCAAACTGCTGGGCTTCAACGGTACGTCGACGTCGTCGGGCTCGGATCCCATCGTCTCGCCCTCTCCTTCTACGAGACCGACGACATGCCCGAACACGACACCACCGTTTGCCCTCCGCTGCTGAGGCGTGCGGTTTCCCGGCTTCCGGTGACGCACGGCAGGCACATCGTGGCCTACGTGATCAACCACGGCTACGCGGAGGACATCCGGGCGTGGCACCGGCAGAACCCCGGCGTCGAACTGCATTGCTTCCATGACCGTCCCGGTGCGCCGGAATCGGAGGAGGTTGGCGGTGGCCTCTGGTTCCATCGGCTGCACGGGCAGCGCTTCCTCGAGTTCATGGCGTCGGGCCGCGGCGTCGTCTGCACGGCCGGCTTCGAGTCGATCTCGGAAGCGGCCTACCTCGGGAAGCCGGCCATGGTGGTCCCGGTGGAAGGGCACATCGAGCAACAGCTCAACGCCATCGACGCCTGCCGGTGCGGCCTCGCGGTCCCCTCTTCGCGGTTCGACATCGGACGCCTTCTGGAGGCCGCGCCGACGACCGGTCACCAACGCTTCCGCGAATGGGTCGACCGGGCCGAGGGCATCTTCCTCGGAACCTTGGAACGCGTCGTCGGGCCCCGTGCGAAATCCTCGGGACGTCCCAAGGTTCCGGAGCCTTGCCCCGTGCAGGAAATCGCCGCCTGAGTGTGCCCCAGGCGGCGGCGGTGGATCACGGAGCCGACACCAGCGCGGCCTGCGCCAAACGGCGGGCGATGAACTCCCGCATCTTCGGGATGCGGCATTCCTTCAGCAGCGTCTCCGCGCGGACCGGGTCGGTCGCGACACAGCCCTCGATGGCGTACCAGTACATCTTCGGCAGGTTGTGGTCGCCTGCGTCCTCGGCGTGCGCCAACAGGGCCTTTGCGACATCCCAGCGGCGTTCCACCGGGATCCGCTGCAGCGCGCTGGCGACATATCTCCGCACCAGCGGCGAGGGATCCGATTCCGCCAGCGTCCCGAGCGCCTGCGTTGCGCCGTCGGCCAGGTCCGAAAGACGTTCGTCGGAATAGAGCAGGGCGGAGTGCTCGAAGAAGGTCTGCACCGTCCAACCGCGGATCGTCGCGTCCGAATCCTGACCCCAGCGCCCGGCGTCTTCGGGCGTGATCTGGCCGGTCACATGCAACGCCCAAAGCGCCCGCAGCCGGGAGACGGCGTCGCCTGCGCCGTCCACGGATTCCTTCAGGCGTTCGATGCCATCGAGCCGGGCTCCGCCCTTCTTGAGGCGCGCCAGCGGACGCAGGGCCTCGGGCACTTCCGACACGTCCTCCGCGGCGCCGGCCGCGGCGGCCCGTTCCTGCAGAACGCGCCGGGCATGCCGGCTCATCCACTCGTTCTTGGAGCCGACCAGCGCGACCAGTTCCTCGTCCGACTTCCGGCCAAGGTCCACGCGGGTCGCCGGCTGGTCCTTGTACACCACCTTGTAGATGCGTCCGCTGAGATGGTCATGGCCGTCGTCCCGCGTGTGGTGGCACTGGTTGGCGTCGTACCAGTCGATGACGAAGAGGCTTCCGTCCTGGTCGATGCGTTGGTTCAGGGTCTGCGACCACTTGTCGTTGAAGTTCAGGAAGTCCGGACCGTGCTGCCCGACATAGCCCGAGCCCTTGGCCACTGGGATGTCGGTGTTGAGGCGTTGGCCGTGGATGTTCCCGATTAGGAGCCGCCCGCGATACTCCGCCGGCCAGCTCGTCCCGAGGTAGCAGAGCATCCCGGCGTGGGCGTGGCCGCCGCCGCTGGCGTCGCTGCGTCCGTTGCCCGCGTGCGGACCGCCGCCACCGGCCCAGTGCACGTGGTCGGCATGGGTGCCGATGTCCTCGTAGACGTACGGGAACAGCGGCTTCCGGCCGCCCTTCTCCCGATGACGCCCGTTCCGCAGCATCTCGGACGTGTTGTAGGTGAAATGCTCGCCGCCCTGGCGGGTCAGGCGCGCCCCCTGGATCATGTGGAACAGGTGCGGGATCACGCACATCTCCGCCCACAGCTCGCCCTTTTCGTCGAAGTCGATGCCCCAAGGGTTGCTGCCGCCCTCGGTGTACACCTCGAAGGTCTCCTTCACCGGGTGGTAGCGCCAGACGCCGGCGTCGATCCATTGGCGGTCGTTCTCCGCCGCACCGGGCTTGCCGACGTGGGACGGGCAGAAAACGCCGTGGCAGCCGTACAGCCAGCCGTCCGGTCCCCAGGTGAAGGTGTTCAACGTCTCATGCGTGTCCGCGGTGTAGTTCCAGCCGTCGAGCAGGATGCGCGGATCCCCGGCGGGCTTCGGCGCGTCGCCGTCCGCCACCGGGATGTAGAACAGGTACGGCGCGGCGCCGACCCACAGTCCGCCGAATCCGTACTCGATGCCCGAGATCAGGTTCACCCCCTCGAGGAAAACCGTCCGCCGGTCCGCCTTGCCGTCGCCGTCGGTGTCCTCGAAGACGAGGATCCGATCCTTGCCCGCGAAGAGGTCCTTGAGCACCTCCGACTGTGGTCCGCCGACGGGTGCGCGGCCGACGCGCTTGGGATAGGTGAGTCCCTCGACCACCCAGAGGCGACCCCGGTGGTCCTCGCAGAAGGCGATGGGGTTCCGGATGTCGGGTTCGGACGCGAAGACCTGCATCTTGAAGCCCGGGGGCAGGGTCGCCTTCGACGCCGCCGCCACCGCGTCAAGACCGGCGAAGAGCACGTCGTCCGCCGGCGGAGGCGTGTTCTTCTGCCGTTCTGCGGCCGTGTACTCGTCGGGCGGATTCGGTCGTTCCGGATGCAGGCGGAACTCGTCGAAGTTCACATGTCCCCAGTGGCCCGACCGTTCGTCCACGAGCCGCACCTGGATCTCCTTCCCGACGAGCCCCTTCAACTCCACCACCACCGGGCGCAGGGTTTCGCTTTCCGCGCCGCTGACCTTGAAGAACACCTTGCCGGTGGCCGTGTCGATCAGCTCGACCCGCGTTTCGGGCCAAGGGCCGCCCGCCATGCGGAAGCTTCCCCACGGCTGGGTCACGCGGAACGGCTTCGAGGTCAACGTGCCCTTCGGATCGTCGCCCACCTTCTCGAAACCGCCGATCCACGAACCGCCGGCGTGGCCGGACTTCATGTCGGCCCGCCGCTTCGAGACGAGGTCGCCCTGGACCGGCTGTTCGCTGAACGCCGTGCCGGTCGCCGTCCAGTCGCGGAGGTCGCCCGTCTCGAAACCGAGGTTCAGCGGACGTCCGTCGGAGCCGACGGGGACCACGGAGCCGGATTCCGCCGCGAGAAGGCGTCCAGACAGGAGGGCAAGGGCGGCCAGGAACGGGAGACGCATCCGCCCAGTCTCTTGGCGAAGGCCGGCGAGGCAAACGGAAAGTCGGCGACGGCTCCCAGCCGAATCGATTCGGATGCAGCGAAGACCGCCCTCGTGCAACGACACCAAGACGCCAACGGGACTCAGAATCCGAGTTCGAACCCGCGATCACCACTCGGGCTACGATTCCGAGACCGGAATCCCGCGGCTTCCTTCCCTTCTCCCGCGGCCTGGCGGCTTAGCGTGCCCATCCCGTCTGCATTGTTTCGGCTTAGCCCTTCCTGAGGTCCGCGAGACGGAAGCGGACCTTCATCACGCCGGATTCCACCGAGGACTCCAGCGGCTCGGCCACCTTCTGGAGCGTCTTCAGCATGGCGCGGTTCTCGGGAAGCACCTCCGCACGGAATCCCACGATGCCCTGCTCCAGGGCCACCTTGGCCAGATGCCGCATCAGGAAGGCCGCGAGTCCCTGACGGCGGAAGTCCTCCTGCACCACAAGCGCGACATCCGCCCAGTCCGTCGCGGCCTCCCGTCCGTACCGCGCCACGCCGACCAGTCGGCTGCGTCCCTCCCACGGGATCTCCGCCACCAGGGCCATGTTGGACCCATAGTCCAGCGTGACCATGCGCTGGACCGCTTCGGACGGCAGCCGTTTCAGCTGGGTGAAATAGCGTTGGTAGACCGTCGACGGATCGTGCGAGTAGAACAGCTCCTTCAGAAGGCCTTCGTCGGTGGGCCGGATGGGCCGGACATGGAATCGCAGGCCGTCCTTGCCCGCGTGTTCGACCTCGTACTTGCGCGGATAGGGGAGGAGTCCTCTTGGAAGGGCGATCTGCGTCGGGCTGACGAGTTTCGCGTCGCGGGCCTCCTTCAGCAGTTGCTCGCGGAAGTCCGGGTGCGCGACGTGGATCAACGCCAGCGCACGTTCCCGGACGGACTTCCCGTGGAGCGACGCGATGCCGTACTCGGTCACCACGTAATGGACGTCCGCGCGCGAGGTGACCACGCCGGCCCCCATCTGGAGCCAGGGGACGATGCGGGTGATGCGGCCGTTCTTGGTGGTGGAGGGCAGGGCGATGATCGGCTTGCCACCCTCGGAGCGGGCGGCGCCGCGGATGAAGTCCACCTGTCCGCCGAAGCCCGAGTAGAACTGTCCGCCGATGGAGTCCGCGCAGACCTGTCCGGTGAGGTCCACCTCGATGGCGGAGCTGATGGCCACCATGTTCCGGTTCCGGGCGATCTGGAACGGGTCGTTGGTGAACTCGGTGGGCCGGAACTCGAACGCGGGGTTGTCGTGGATGTAGTCGTAGAACCGGCGGTTCCCGAAGCAGAAGCTGGTGACGATCTTGCCGGGCAGGAGCGATTTGCGCCGACCGTTGAGCACGCCGGACTCGATGAGCGGCATGACCGCCTCGGTGAGCATCTCGGTGTGCATGCCGAGGTCCTTCTTGTGACCGAGGCGGGCCAGCACCGCGCTCGGGATCGCGCCGATGCCGGTCTGGAGCGTCGCACCGTCCGGAACCAGCGACTCGATGTACTCGGCGATCCGCTCCGCCTCGGGCGTCACCGCCTCCATCGGGAACTCGAACAGCGGTCGATCGCTCCGGACCATCGCGTGCAGTTGGCTGACATGGACGAAGCTGTCGCCGAGTGTCCGTGGCATCGCCGGGTTCACCTCCGCGATCACGTGGTCCGCCGACTCGACCGCGGCCTTCACCACGTCCACCGACACCCCGAAGCTGCAAAAGCCGTGGGCGTCCGGAGGGCTCACCTGGACCAGGGCGACGTCGAGGTGCATGCGGCGTTCTCGGAAGAGGCGCGGGATCTCGGAGAGGAAGATCGGCGTGTAGTCCGCCACCCCGTCGTGGACCGCCGGCCGGACGTTGCCGCCGATGAAGAAGGAGTTCTGCCGGACGTGGTCGAGCAGCTCGCGTCGGGCGTACGGCGCGGGTCCGTGGGTGAGGATGTGCAGCACCTCGACATCGAAGACCTCGGGTGCGCGCGCGGCGAGGGCCTCGATCAGGAGGCCCGGTGCGGCACAGCCGGATCCGACGAAGACGCGCATGCCGTTGCGTAAGTGGCTCAGGGCTTCGGCGGGTGTCACCCAAGCGGGTGCGGACCGACTCATGGGTCCGCCGAGCCTCAGCGGCGCAGGCGGCGACGGCAACGGGCCCCTTGCGATTCCCTTCGCGGAAATGGCTTGGGACTTCGGGACGTTGGGCGGGATTCCCGCACAGAATCCTTCACGCACCGGCCGGCTCCGGTTCCAATCCCCGAGGTCCCCATGTCCTTCCTCACCTTCAACGGCATCTCCAAGCGGTTCCCCGGGGTCCATGCGCTGGACGACGTCTCGTTCGGGGTGGCCCGCGGATCCTGCCACGCCCTGATGGGCGAGAATGGTGCGGGGAAGAGCACCCTCGGGAAGATCCTCGCCGGCGTGTACACCGCCGATGCCGGGGAGATCCTCCTCGAAGGCCGCCCGATCCGTCCGACGGATCCCCTGGCGGCACGGGCGTTGGGCATCGCGATGGTGCATCAGGAGCTGGCGTTCTGCCCACAGATGTCGATCGCCGAGAACCTCTGCCTTGGCGCCATGCCCTCGCGTGGCGGCTGGTTGGACCGCAAGGCGCTGCGTGCGGAAGCGACCCGGATGCTTGGGTCGGTCGGCGCGGACTTCGACGTGGACCTGCCCGTCGGCGAGTTGACCACCGGACAGGAGCAGCTCGTCCAGATCGCCGCCGCCGTCGGCACCGGAGCGCGGATCCTGGTCTTCGACGAACCGACCAGTTCCCTGTCCGTGGCGGAAAGCGAACACCTCTTCCGTCTGCTCGCCGACCTGAAGACACGGGGCATCACCGTGCTCTACGTCTCCCACCGCATGGAGGAGATCTTCCGTCTCTGCGATACGCTCAGCGTGTTGCGGGACGGGCGCCACGTCGCCACCGAGGCCGTCGCCGAAACCCGGCCCGACCGGGTGATCCGTCAGATGATCGGACGCGAGCTCGTCGCCCAGGAACCGGAGCACCTCCGCTCGACGCCCGGCGAGGTGGCCTTGCGGGTTGCGGAACTCGCTTCGCCTGGGAAGTTCCAGGATGTCTCGTTCGAGGTCCGGCGTGGCGAGGTCGTCGGTTTCGCCGGACTGGTCGGTGCCGGGCGCAGCGAGGTGGCCCAGGCGGTCTTCGGCCTGGATCCCGCCGCGACGGGCCGCATCGAGGTCGGCGGGCGGGACATCCCGGTCGGCGACGTCCATGCGGCCTTGGGTGCCGGGGTCGGACTGGTGCCCGAGGACCGCAAACGGCAGGGGCTCGTGCTGGCCCTGAACTGCCGCGAGAACCTCTCGTTGGCGGTGTTGCACCGGCTTTCCCGTTTCGGCTGGATCGATGCCGAAGCGGAGTCCGCACTGGCCGCCCGCTATGGGGACCGGCTGCGGGTGAAGACCCCTTCCATGGAATCGCCGATCGCCGGCCTGAGCGGCGGCAACCAGCAGAAGATCGCCCTCGCAAAGTGGCTGGCCCGCGACGGCTCGGTCCTGATCGTCGACGAACCGACCCGTGGCGTGGACGTCGGCGCCAAGGCCGAGATCCATCGGTTGCTCGACGAATTGGCCTGCCAGGGTTTGGCCGTGGTGCTGATCTCCAGCGAGCTGCCCGAGGTGATGTCTCTGAGCCGGCGGCTGGTGGTGATGCGCGGTGGCCGCGTCGCCGGCGTCCTGGAACGCGATGAGTTCAGCCAGGAGTCGGTCCTGCGATTGATGGCAGGAGTCGGTCAGTGATGGAGAGGCGGACGGGACCGAACCTACGTATGGGACGACTGCGCCCAACCACGGGCCACTGACAATGGACAACTGACAACGGACAACAGCCCCACCGTCACTTCCACCGCAGTTGGATCTCCACGGGGAAGTGGTCACTCGGGGTGACACCGCCGGGTGCCGTGTCCACGACACCGGTGGAAAGGATTTCAGCCTCGCCGCGGTGCAGGATCCAGTCGATCCGCTCGCCCTTCCGGACGGCGGGGGCGAAACCGTTGAAGCTGTTCAGGTCTTCGTTCTTCCGCTCCTTCGCGGCGAACCATGTGTCGGTCAGGCCGGCGTCGCGGGTCAGGGCGTCGTAGACCGGATTCCTCGCCGCGACGGCGTTGAAGTCGCCGAGCAGGATGAGGCGGTCCGCGGCCGGCAGCTTCGCGATGCGGCTCCGGATCAGCGCGGCGGCCTTCTCCCGGGCCTCCTGGATCGCATGGTCGAGATGGGTGTTCCAGAAGTGGAACCGCACACCGGTGCGGAGGTCGGCAAAGTGGACGGAGGTCAGCATCCGCTTGTTGGTGTTGCCCCAGGTCGAGGAGGCCATGGTCTCCGGGGTGTCGCTCAGCCAGAAATGGTCGTAGGCGAGCGGATCCAGGCGGTCGCGCCGGTAGAAGACCGCCATGAACTCGCCGCGGCTGCCGCCGTCGCGTCCCAGCCCGATCCATTCGTAGTCCGGCAGGTCGTGGGCGAGGTCGCGGAGCTGTCCATAGACGCCTTCCTGCGTTCCGAACACGTCGGGCGCATGACGCTCGATCAGCGTCTTCATGGCGGTCCGGCGGTCCGGCCAGGCGTTGGGACCCTTCATCGCGGCGAAGCGAAGGTTGTAGGTCATCACCCGCAGGATGTCCTTGGCCTCGGCCGACTCGGCGGCGTGGGCCGATTCGGAAGTCAGGTTCGTCGCCGCGGCCGTTAGGGCGAGTGCGGCCGTGGGGACGCCGGCGAGGAAGCTGCGGCGGGGGAATTCGACGGGCGTCATGAGATGCGGTGTCCGGGTTTCAGTGGGCGAAGCCCTTTTCCTCCTCGGGAAGCGGCTGGCCCTTCGTCTCCGGCGCGAAGGGCAGGGCGGCGAGACCGACGACGTAGATCGCGCACATGGTGATGCCCGCGTAGCGCAGGGGTTCGGAGGTGTCCTTGTAGACCACGCCCGAGAGGATGCCGAG
>JAIXUV010000389.1 GCA_027483345.1 Verrucomicrobiales bacterium
AACACCCTGAGACTGCGGTTGGCCGGGCCGTCCGAAGCGACACGGCTCACGTATCTGACCGGGAGTGCGTGGAGTCCGAAGCGGGTGCTCCGGGGCACCAACGGCATCGCCGCGCTGACTTTTTGCGAAGTGCCGATCGGTGTTGGGAGGTGATGGGGATGTTGGTCCGTCGCCCGTGGTCCGTTGTCCATCGCCGCCGCATTCGGCCCCCTTTCAACCTTTCAACCCTCCCACGGATCAGCCACAGAGCCACGGAATGCATGCGGAGGTTTGTCCGTTTAAGCCTTCTACCCACCTAGACCAAACGGCTCGCGTGAGCCATCGGTCCTAGGCCACATAAGCTCCAACCCGCGACTCATGAAACTCTACCTGAAATGCATCTTGTTTTCATTTGCCACGATTCCGGTGTTCGCCTTCGCGGGAAGCGTTGACAGCGTGTCGGCACTGATCGCCGCGGTGCGAGATGGGGGTGAAGGAACCACGATCGAAATCGCAGCGGGCATCTACGAGCTTTCGGCACCGCTCGAATTGAAGTCCCGGATGACACTCAAGGGAGCCGGGATGGACAGGACCATCCTGGCGAATGCCCGAGGTTGGAAGCCTCCCACCAAAGCCTTGCCCGATCCTGAAACGAAACAGGAAGGGTTGGATACCGATGCCTATCTGATCCGGTTAAGGCGGGACTCCACGGGCATCACCGTCTCAGACATGACCCTTCACGGGCCTCAACTGCATGGAGCCGTTTTCGCTTGGTTCCCCGTCGACCTGCATCTGCACCACTTGCGGATCAAGGAGACGATGTGGAGCGGAGTCCGAACGTTTGGCATGAAGAAGGCGAGGATTCACGACTGCCAGTTCATTGACGCAGGCGGGCGATGGAACCAGGGCCAACCTGGGGTCAACGGCGGCATCACCGGCGGGGGCATCTTTGCCGTCTGGATGGAGGACTGCGAAGTCTTCAACAACCGCTTCACCGCCACCCAAGTGGCTCCGGAACGTGGATACTACGGCATCAAGGTGCGACTGGGGAAGCGGTGCCACATTCATCACAACGCCATCGAAACCAACTTCTCGATGGAGTTCCCGTTTGAAAACGATGAGGACAACGAGATCGACCACAACGTCTGTCACGGCACCATCTCCATCCCGAAACACGCAGGCGGGCCGGTGCCGAAGAGCGGGAAAACGTTCCGCATTCATCACAACTGGTTCAAGGACACCTACTCGATTGAGTTCGTCCGCAATGGGGTGGAGATCGACCACAACCTGTTCGACTTCGATACGAAGAAGGACCACGGGAACCTGATTTCCGGATTCGGCGATGCGCCGGCGAACGGACCCGCGAGCTTCCATGACAACCTCGTCAACAATCCCGGTCGTGGCGTGATTTGGTTGAACGAGGTCTTTGACAACCTGGAGGTCTACAACAACCACATTGTCACCCGCACCACGGCCACGCCGCGAATGGAGGGGCTGTTCGGCTTCAATGCCGGCTGCGACTTCAAGACGATCACGATTCGGGACAATGTGATCGAGTGTCAGGGACAGGAGCGTCCTTTGCTCCGGAATCGGGAGAGCTACGCGGCACGGATTCGGAACAATCGACTGAAGAATGTGTCCGACACGGCTCGCTTCGAGAACCCTCAGGATGGGCGGCCAGCCGGGCTCGAAGCAGCGCTCAAATTCGAGTGCGGTGTCCACGGTGAATATACCATTGATGGCTGGCAGGCTAAACCATCGGCAGGTCAGTAGTCTGGCTCTGGTCCGTAGCTGCGGCTGCCAAGCCGCGGTCCGGATGTCCGTTGTCCGTCGTCCGTTGATGGTCGCTGCGGTTCATCGCCGACCCATCCACCGCTTCAGCCTTTCAACCTTTCAACCTGCCCCAAGGCAGGGGTCGGCCAGCGCCCCCTTGACGCCATCCGGGAATACAGGAAGCTGTAAAACATGAAAGCCACCCTGGACATCCCGGATGAGCTGTACCGCCGGGTCAAGGCCCGCAGTGCGCTGGAGGGGCGTCCGCTCCGTTCGGTCGCGGTGGAGTTGCTGCAAGCCTGGCTGGATGCCCCGGCGTCGGCATCGGTTCCGTCGGTGCCGACGGCCTCGGAGGACGAGGCCCCTTGGTTGGCCATCACCCGGCGCGCGTTGCGGCCGGGACAGGGTCATGACCTGGAATCCATCCGTGGTTCCATCGTTGCCGGCTGGATGGCCGATGCCGCGGATGCCGCCCCGGCGGGACGTCAGGGAAAGCGGGCATGATCCAAGGCGGCACCAGCCTCGACACGTCTGTCGTCATCCGGTTGCTCGTCGGCCAGCCCGCGGACCAGTACCGGCGTGCCATGGAATTCCTCCGCGGACAGCTCTCTGCCGGTCGTGCGGTCCACGTCAGCGACCTGGTATTGGCGGAGGCTTATTTCGCGCTGCAGGGATTCTACCAACTGCCCAAGCCGGACGCCCTTCAGGCGCTGGCACTCTTTGCCCGACATAGCGGGGTCACGGTCACCCCGGTGGCGCTGGAGGTTTTGGGACTTCCAAAGCTGGCCACCGCCAAACCCGGCTTCGTGGACCGGCTCATCCATGGCGCCAGCCGGACGGACGGCCACACGCTCGTCACCTTCGAGAAGGCGGCGAACAAGCTGGCCAAGACCCTCGTCCTGCCGTCCGTCTGAGTCCGATTCCTAGGAGTGGTCCGTCGTCCGTCGCCGCGGCTGCCAAGCCGCGGTCCGACGCTCTCCCTTCCTTGAGCGTTGAGCGTCGAGCGTTGGAAGTTGAACGTTCTCCCCCTCCGCATGAATCCCACCTCCCTCCCGCCCCGGATCTCCCGTCGGACGTTCTGCGGCACCGCGGTCGTGCTCGGAGCGTTGCCGTTCCTGCCGGAGATGGCCCAGGGCGCGGAGGTCGCCGCGGTCCTTCCGTCGGGTGCCGCGCCGGCGGCCTTGGACTTCCCCTGGTTCCCCAGCCGCCTGCACGCCTTCGTCTGGCGCAATTGGCTGCTCGCGTCGCCGGAACGGATGGCCGCCGTGGTCGGCGCCCGGGCAAGGGACATCCGGCGACTCGGCCGCAGCCTGGGACTGAAGCCGGTGAAGCCGTTCACGGCCGAGGAACGCAAGCGGGCCAACCTCACCCTCATCCGCGCCAACTGGCACCTTCTTCCCTATCCCCAGCTGCTGGCCCTGCTCGGATGGGACGCCGAGGAACTGGCCTACACGTTGCGCGAGGATGATTTCTTCTTCCACAAGCTCGGTCTGCTCAAGCCCCAGGTGGAGACGCTCCGCTGGGCCGAGCCGTCCGAAGCCCAGAATCGCCGGGCGGCGGAGATCGCCCGCACGGTCCACACCGCCTTTGGCAAGGAACCGCTGGAGGGCCGGGACCGACTGTTCGCCTTCGTGGATCGCCTGAGTCGTCCGCCGAAGCCCGAGGCGTCGACGCCGGCGGCTTCTGGCCCTTCCGCAGCGCTCCGTCTCGGCTACTCGTACTTCGCGCTGTACGGCGATCCGTTGCTCGATCCCGCGCTCGATCCGTATCCCGACGGCTACCTGGCGCGGTTGGCGCAGACCGGGGTGAACGCGGTGTGGCTCCAGGGCGTGCTGGCGCGTCTGACTCCACTTCCCTGGGCCCGGGAGAAGGACATCGAGCGTCGCCGCAGCGCCCTGCGCGCGCTGGTGACCCGCGCGGCCCGTCACGGGGTGAAGGTCTATCTCTACCTCAACGAGCCGCGGACTTTGCGTGCGGCCTCGGCGGTGTTCACCGCGCATCCGGATTGGAAGGGGACTCCCGACGGCGAATTCCGCTGCGTCTGCACCAGCGTTTCGGAGGTCCGTGCGGGACTTCGGGACGGCGTGGCCGACCTGGTCCGGGCCGTTCCCGGCCTCGGCGGATTCCTCACCATCACCGCCTCGGAGAACCCGACGAACTGCTGGTCCCACGGCCGTGGTGGCGAATGTCCGCGGTGCCGTGCGCGGCGTCCGGCGGAGGTCATCGCCGAGGTCAACGCCGCCTTCCTCGGCGGCATCCGGGCGGTGGGTGGCTCGCAGCGTCTGCTGGCCTGGGACTGGGGATGGGCCGACGCGTGGGCCGAGGAGGTGATCCGCATGCTGCCCGAGGGCGCGACCCTGATGAGCGTCAGCGAGTGGGGACTGCCCATCGAGCGCGGCGGGGTGAAGACCACGGTGGGCGAGTATTGCCTCAGCGCCATCGGCCCGGGTCCGCGGGCGACGCGGCATTGGGCGGCGGCCAAGGCGCGTGGACTGGAGGTGGCGGCGAAGGTGCAGTTCGGGGTGACGTGGGAGATCGCGGCGGTGCCCTACTTGCCGGTGCTGGAGAACGTCGCCCGCCATGCCGCGGCGCTGAAGGAAGCCGGGGTCGAGAACCTCATGCTCGGCTGGACCCTCGGCGGCCATCCGTCCCCGAACCTCCAGGCCGTGGCCGAGATCGCCTCGGGCGGGTCCCTCGAATCCTTGGCACTGCGGCGTCATGGACCGGACCAGGCCGCGGCTGCGGTGGAATTCTGGAAGGCGTGCAGTGCGGCCTACCGGGAGTTCCCCTTCCATGGCGGCACGGTGTACTCGGCGCCGTTGCAGATGGGACCGGCGAACCCGCTCTGGTCCAAGCCGACCGGCTACCGCGCCGCCATGGTGGGCATCCCGTATGACGACCTCGACGCCTGGCGCTCGGTGTATCCCGCGGAGGTGTTCCTGGGCCAGTTGGAGACGGTGGCGGCCGGGTTCGAGGCGGCATTGACGGCGTTGCGGTCCGCGGTGCCGCGCTGGCCGGCCGCGCTGGCGGAGGAGGCGAGCTGCATCGAGGCGGCGGCGATCCACTATGCCAGCGTGGCGAACCAGGCGCGGTTCGTGATGGCCCGCAAGGCGGGCGACCGCGAGTCGGTGCGGCGGATCGCCCGTGCGGAGTCGGTCCTCGCCGTGCGGATGCACGCCCTGCAAAGCCGCGATGCCCGCTTCGGGTTCGAGGCCTCGAACCAGTACTTCTACACGCCGCTCGACCTCGTCGAGAAGGGGGTCAATGCGGAGTGGGTGGAACGGGAGGAGCGGTGAACATCGAACGCTGAACAGATCCGGATGCCGATTCTCGGTGGTCTGCAGGGACAGGCCAGAGACTCCGTTCAAATGATGTGCACGGGTAGGAGACGACGTGAGGAGACTCAGCCTTTCAGTCCTGAAGCGGGAGGGAGCGCCGGGCAGGTTGCCCGTTCCGCCCGATTGGGAAGAAGCGCCGGACGAGAAGTCCGGCGACGAGCAGGCCCGCCGACACGCCGGCGGTCGTGGGTGGCTCTGGAATGGGCGATGGGTTCACGTCGATGGAAAGGCTCCAGTCTTCCAGTCGGTATTGGCCGCCGCCGGAGAGGTCGGCCAGGAAGAGATTCCAGGACCCGGAGACAGCGTGACCGGAGAACCCTCCGAGCAGTGCGGTCCGTGGCGAGCCGGTGGTCACGGTGGAGGGATCGGCGATGCGGCCGTCGGGTTGCCACATGCCCGTGATCGGCCCGTCGAGTGCAGCCGACTCCGGCACCGCGAGCGCAGCATGGAGGCGGTGGATGTCGCCGGCCGCCGCCGAGTCGGAGAACACGACGTCGACGGCTCCACGGTCGGCGTACCCGAACGGGAGGTCCGCAGCGCGACCAACCCGGTTGAGCAGCACCGAGATCCCGGAGTCGTGCTCCAGCTGGACGTAGAGGTCGCCCAGCCAGCCCGTGCCGCCCTCGGGCACCGAGAGCCGGAGGCGGACCGAGACCGATTCCACGTTCCCCGGGGTCCCGAGGGTGAGGGAGTGCAGGACGCCGGCCGTCGTGTCGTCGGGAATCGTCCAACCGAGGTACGGGGACGGGAACTCGACGACGGCGGCGTTCGAGACCCCATGCTGAATCATCAGGACGAGGAAGCTTGTGAGGAGACTTCGAATCCGGTTGGAGGACCGGTTTGGATGGGAGCAAGGGTTCTTCATGGATTCGTGACCTCGACCACGCGGTAGAAGCCCGTCGGCGAAGTCGATGGCGACGCGTCGCGCAGGCCGAGGCTGCCTGTCGGAGGAGCGATGGCCTGGGCGGCGGCACCCGCCACTGGTTCCCATGGGCCGGTCAGTCCAGGACTCCGTTCCATCCGGTAGGTCCTTCCAGGGATCCCGATGGCGTCGAGGTTCAGGATATCCCCGACCCAGGCCGTGGAGCGGATGTTGAGGGTGGTTCCGGGCGGCCCGGAGACGACGCGGATCGTGACCCGGGCGGGGCTCGAGAGTTCCCCGTCGCCCGCCCGGTAAAGGAAGCCGTCCTCGCCGACCGTTGTGGGCGGGTCGTAGAGAAGGAAGCCGTCCTGCAACGCCAGGGGCACGCCCTGTTCGGTGAAATCGGGGAATGCCACCAATACGAGCGGGTCGGGGCCATCGGGGTCGACGTCGTTGGCGAGGAGCGTGGAGACGGGGATCTTCAGGCTTCGTCCGGGCGTGCGGTCCACGGTGTCCACGACGGCCGTCGGGGCCGAGTTTGGGACCAGTCCGGGGACCGGCCCGCCGTCGAGCGAGCGGAGGAAGGCGAACAGTTCCACCCGTTGCCCCTCGGGCAGCGAACGGACGACGCGGTGGGGTTCCGCGGCGGCGAGGTCGCCCGCATGGGAGACCGTGATGGAGTCGATCTGGAAATCCCCGAAGAGGTCCCCGCTGCGGAGCACCTCGACCACGTTGTTGGTCCCCGGCAGCAACTCGACCTCGGCCTGGGCCCAGCGCCAGCCACTGACCATCCAGGCGTTGTCTGGAAGCTGGCGGAGGAACGGGATCTCGCGGGAGTCACCGTTCACCCGGAGGACGGCGTTGCCCAGTCCCCGGTGGATGTGGCGGATGCGGATCCGACCCATGCCCCCCGGGCCTCCGTCCACATGCGGGAAGCGGACGCCGTTGCCGGGGCTTCCCGAGACGTTCACGACAGTGCCGCCCCACACGGCGCGGAGGAAGCCGCCGCCGCCCTGGACCGGGTCGTCGGTCTCGGCGCCGATCGCGGCCCCGCCGATCCGTTCGGCCCGTGCCGCGAGGTGGAGGGCGCCCCCGGCGAAGTCGAAGACTTCCTCCAGGGAACCGGCGAGGCCGTGGTGCAGGTACCGGCCCGTGGCGTGGAGTCCCAACAAGGTCGGCGTGTCGATTCCGGGCAACGACTGGCCGAGCCGGCGTCCGCTTCCGGCGAACGTGGTTCCCACCGACTGCAGGAGCGGGTCGCCGACCGGGCGGGTCGCGCTGTCGGTGAGGGAGCGGCCGACATGGCAGCGTTGGCAGTCGAGGGCGAGGAAGCGGTCCCGACCGGCAGCAGCCGCGGCGGACAGCGTGCCATCGACCGCGCGGTGCGGGCTGCGGGGAACCGAGGCGCGGCCGAGCGACGCGACGTAGGCGGCGAGGGCGTCGAGCTCCGGGCTGGCGCCGGCCTTGGTCGTGACGGGCGACGGATGCTGCGCGGCGAACTGCGCCGGGGTCAGCGGGAGGAAGCCCGAACCGCCGAACGCCCCGCGGATGTCGTGCTCGAAGTCCTGGATCTCGTCGAAGTTGGCGGTCCAGTGGACGTTGCCATGGCCCGTCCCGGCGCGTCCCCGGAGGTCCGTTGTCCGGCGCAAGCCCTCGCCACGGCCAGTGAAGTCCCACACCCGCCCGTCGCTGCCGCCGTCGAGGTGGCATGAGGCGCAGCTGATGTAGCCCTCGGCGGACAGGCGCGGATCCGCGGCGTTGTAGAAGATCCGCTTCCCCGCGAGCGCCGTTGCCGCCAGGGCCTCGCGATGGGTCGTCGGGACGGCGGCGACCGTTGGCAGCGAACTGCGGTTTTCCCGCAGGAGAAGCGTGCCGTCGAACACCGTCGCGGTCCGGCCGAGGAAGTTCTGGACCACGATCCGGCCGTCCTCGGGATCAATCGCCAATCCCTGCGGCGCGAGGCCCGTGGCGGCCTCGACCGTCTTCACCGCGGGCGAGGTCAGGGTCGTCCCGATGGCGGTGATACCGGTGACCGGCTCCAGCGAGCGGGCGTCGATCCCGACGATCCGGTTGTTGCCCTGGAGGGTTGCCAGGATCGTGTCGCCGAGGGGCGTGAAGGCCACCGCCGACGGGCTGTCGGAGTTGTCGAAGTCCCGGCGGGCATTGCGGATCTCCCGGTTGGCCTCCAGGTCGAGGACCGAGAGCACGGACCGGACGGTCGTCTCGTGGGTCAGGTCCGCGACGCCGAAGAAGAGGCCGCGCAGGACGTTGGCCTGCTGGGACACGACGACCGCGCGGGTCCCGTCCGGGGAGATGGCAATACCGGCGAGCTGGTTGGGGACACCCGCGGCGCGATCACCGCTGTCCGTCGTGTTCGCTGCGGCGAGCTGGAAGGTCCGGACCGGGACCAGGTCGTTGCCCCGGAACTCGCCGACCTCGGCCTCCAGTTCCGCGGACAGGAACCGGGTGACCAGCACCCGCGAGCCGTCGCCGCTCACCGCGATGGCCCGGGGCGTCGGGAAGGTTTCCCGTTCCAGGGGCGTTGCGGTCGGTTCCGAAGCCGAGTAGCGCCGGAGCCGCGCCGAACCGCCGAGCGTGACGTACAGGTGCTGGCCGTCGGGTGAGGCGGCGATGCCGAACGGCGCGGAACCGTAGGGCAAGGCGAGGCGGTGCACGCGGCGGCCCCCGGCGTCGAGGACGTGTAGCTCGTCGGAGTCCTGGGCCGTGACCCAATAGCGTCCGAGCGCGTCCCGGGCGATGGATCGCGGATGCCGCCCGACGGCGTATTCCGCGATCCGGACGCCGGAGACGGGGTCGACGACCGCCACGGTGTCGTTGTCGGGATTGACCACCCAGGCCCGGCGCACGCCGGGGGCGTCCTCGCCAACCACGACCGTTCCGCTGCGGGTGGGTGCGGGGCCAACCGGGGGCGTCACGACCAGCAGGTCCAGTGGCTCCGTCGCGACGAGGCCGTTCGCGTCCCGCGCCTGGACGAGAACGCGCTGCCGGCCCTCCGAGGGATAGGCGTGCTGGGCCGAGGCGGCGGAATTCCAAGCGGTCCATTCCCCCTCGAACTGGAACCGGAACACGAACGGGGCAACGCCTTCGGCGGCCGCGGTGGCCGTCACCGGTTGGCCCGGGAGAGGATGGTAACGGTCCGCGCCGACCGAAACGAGACGCGGGGCCACCGGGGCGTTCACGCCGCCGCCGGTGGAGAAGCGGAACGAATAGGGCGCGATGCGGTTTCCTGCGGCGTCCTGGAAGCCGACCGGATGCGCGGGGTCCGAGATGTCCGAGAAGAAGTCGACTTGGTAGGTGGTGTCCGCGGCGAGGGCGCGGGACGGTGTGAAGGTGAGGACACCGGAGAAGTCGTGGATCAGGAACCCGGGCACGAAGGTCCCGAGCGTGGTGCCGTCGGCGGCGACCGGGCGCACGGCGAAGTCGACGCCATTGCGGGGGCCGCCGTTCCTCGGATGCTCGTGGAGGAGGAAGCTGAGCGGCGCATGGCGCGGATAGCCGGTGCGATTCGCCTCCGGCAAATGCCAGGAGACCGAGGGAGGCCGACTGTCGGGTGCCTGCTGGTGGACCCACACCGCCATGCCTTGGGAGCGGCCGCCGTTCGGATAGCCGCCGGTGATCCAGAGATTCCCCAGTGGGAGGCTGATCTGGGTGGTGTCCACGCCGGTCGCGTTCTCGTCGAGGGTCAGGACGACCGAGTTCATCCCTTCCCCGGCGAGGAACCGCGTCATGTCGACCTTGCGGTTGTGGATGAAGCCGAACTGGTCCTGGTAGACCGGATAGGAGGCGTTGGAGAAGAACGGGAGGTTCAGCGTCGGACCGGCGACCACGGGTCCGCCCGCGGCGCTGGTGGCGGCGGTGACGTCGGCGGAGGTCAGGATGTCGGTCGCCGAGCCGATCACGTACAGGCCGGTGCCGTCGCTGAAGAGGTTGGGCCAATAACCCTGGAACCCGCCGGACAGGGACGAGATGAAGTGCGGCGTGACCGAGTCGACGATCCCGTCGTCGTCGGGATCGTGGTACTCGAGCCGGTAGACCACGACGCCGTCGCGTCCCGAGCCGCCGCTGCGGGCGTAGAGGAGGCGGTCGCCGAAGAACATCGGGTGCCAGTCGCCGCCGCCGAATCGTCCGACGTGGTCGAACGTGGCCAGTTCCTGGAACCGCGTGGCGCCCTCCGGCCCCACGAAGACGCGCCGGAGGCGCATCTGCTGTTCGGGCGTGCCGTACCAGAGGAGGGTTGCCTCCCACGGACCGGCCTGGCTGGAGCGGTTGTGGCCGAGGGGCATCTCGCCCAGGTTGGGGATCCCCGCGGTCCCCCCGAGCTCCACGGGACCGCCGAAGGTTTCGACCCGCATCACGTGTGGCAGCAGGTACGGACCGCTCTGGGCGCTTCCGTGGCCGTTCCATCCGTCGGTGTTCTGGATCCAGCGGTTGTCGGGGTAGGTGAGCCCGAAGTCGGACGGGAACCGCCGGACTGGCCGGGTCGGGTCGGAGATGTCGTACACCCGCTTGACCAGGTCATAGGGAGCCCTGGATCCGGGGCCCTCGGCACCGACGATGAGCCAGCCGTTGACGTAGTTGATTGTGGTCGTTCGCCCGAGCGTGACCGAATCGTTGGAGGACGGGTGGCTGAGCAGCGTGCCGGGGACCTCGGCGCGGGGGGAGTTCAGGAACCCGACGGTGCCCATCGGCGGAGGCGTGGCTGCCACGGGCAGGAGGACGGCCAAGAGAATCGACAGGGCGACCACGACGGTGGAAGGCGTGCGGAGCCATCTTCCGGGAGAGGGGAGTTTCCAGGTGGATGCCAGCGTCCGGACGACGGACGGGTACTCGACGTTCATCGCCTTCTTCTTGGGAACGCCGCTGGCGTGGTTACATCTGGCTTCCTAAATTTCCGATGTGCCGTCCGACAAGGAGTCCCCTGGTTTTGTCCCGACCCGCTGGAGCCTCGTGCTCCGGGCGCAGGGAAACGGGGAGGCGTCCCAGGCCGCGTTGGAGGAACTGTGCGCGGCCTACTGGTATCCGCTCTATGCCTGGGCGAGGCGGACGGGGCTTTCGCCGTCCGATTCGGAGGATGCGGTCCAGGGCTTTTTCGCCGTCCTGTTGGACCGCCGCCTCTTCGACCGTGCCGACGCCGGACGCGGCCGGCTGCGCAGCTTCCTCCTGACGGTGTTCCGGCGCCACCTGCGGGACGACTGGGTGAAGGCGGGGGCAGAGCGACGGGGCGGGGGGCGTGTCGTGTCGTTCGACGCGGTGGAGGCCGAGGAGTGGTTCCGGAACGAGCCGGCCGACGACTCCAGTGCGGAGGAACAGTTTGATCGCCGCTGGGCCTTGACCGTGCTGGACCGGGCCCTGGCACGGGTGGAGGAGATGCACGTCCGGCGTGGGAAGGGTCCCGAGTTCGCGGCCCTGCGGCCCTTCCTCACCCGCCCGGGAGGGCTGGCCGACTACGAGGCGGCGGGTCTTCCGGTGGGGTTGTCGGGCGGGGCCTTCAAGGTGGCCCTGCACCGCCTTAGGGAACGCTTCCGCGAGGCCCTGCGCGAGGAGGTGCGGGAGACCAGCGCCGACGAATCCGAGGTGGATGCCGAGCTGGCGCACCTGGTTCGAATCCTCGGGCGCTGAGCCTGAATCCTTCGATGGGGGTCCACGAAGCACGCGAAGAGCACGAAGGAACCCGGGAAAGGTGGGGACAGCCCGCGCAGATCCGACTTACCGGACCGCTTGAACTCCGCAAGCCGGTGGAACTCCTCTTCGCCCCCTCGGATTCGCGTCCTTCGTGGGCACCTCTTCGGCATCCTTCCGAAGCATTCCCGAGGGGCCGGCCGGGGATGGGGGGACAAAGAAGGATTCCGTGACGGACGGTTTCTTGGGACGCTTTCCGCGGTGTCCGACAACCCAAAATCCGGCGGAGCGCGTCGTCGCCTCGAGGGACTGGATCCCGCGGCCCTGATGGCCGAGGGATTGGAACCGGCCGGAAGTCCCGCGGGACCGGACGGATTTCCGGAGGTCCCGGGGTACGACCTGCTGGAACGGCTGGGCGAGGGCGGGATGGGGGTGGTTTTCCTCGCACGGCAGCGCAGCCTGGATCGCGCCGTGGCGGTGAAGTTGGTCCGCCGGGAACTCCTGTCCGAGGAATGGTTTTCCGAGCGCCTCGAGCGTGAGGCGCGTCTCCTGGCACGGCTGCGGCATCCCCACCTCGTCACCGTGCACGATTTCCTGCGGCTGCCCGACGGGACCGCGGCGGTGGTGATGGAATGGGTGGAGGGAGGCAACCTACGCGACCGGCTGCGGGCCGCCCCCGGGGAAATCCCCGTGGAGACCGCGCTGGCGTGGGTGGACCAGGCCGGATCCGGCCTGGCGGCGGCTCACGCGCAGGGCGTCGTGCATCGCGACGTGAAGCCGGAGAATCTCCTGCTCGATGCCGACGGACGGGTGCGCGTGTCCGACTTCGGAATGGCCCTTTCGCTGGCCACGGGTCCGCAGCGCCTGACGCGGAGCGGTGTCACGCCGGGAACTCCGGGATACCTCGCCCCGGAACAGATCGCCGGCGGCGCGGTGGATTCCCGGACCGATCTCTACGCCCTCGGCGTGGTGCTCTACGAGCTCCTGACCGGAAGTCTGCCCCTGGGACGATTCGAGCCTCCTCGGCGGATCCGGCCCGATGTCCCGGAGCAGATGGAGCAGACCCTGCTTCGGTCCCTTGATCCCGATCCGGACCGCCGCCCCTCCTCGGTCGCCGAGTTCCTGGCGGGACTCCGGTCCCGGATTCCTGACCCACGCCCTGAAACCCGCGTGGTCGCGGCCGGGAATGGAAAGGAGAACCCTGCCCAGTTGCCGGAAGTGAATCGTCCGCGTTCGCGACGGCGACTGCTGCTGGCGGGAGTCGGGGTCGCAGCGGTCGCAGTCACCGCAGTGCGGTGGTTCCGGCCGCCGGGTCGTGGACCTGCCGGCCGGGTGCGGGCAGGGGATCCCGCCTGGCGTCCGTTGCCGCTGCCGCCGGATCCTGCCCGTGTGGCCTTTGCGGGATCCTGGCGACGGGAAGGGGACTCCCTCGTCTCGGGCCCCGAGGTGTGCGTGCTCCCGCTGATGTCCGAGCTGCCGGCCGCGTGGAACCTGAGGCTGTCGGTGACCCGGTTGGGCGGCATGGATTCCGTGGCGGTGTTCTTCCGCCACGCGGCCGGCCTGGGCACGGCGGAGCTGGACGGGTGGTCCAGCCACCGTTCGGGAGTCCAGTCCTTGGACGGCGACACCACCCGGTCCCCAAGCGGATTCACCTTCGCGCTGGAACCCGGGCGCGAACACCAGCTGTTGTTGGCGGTTCGACCGGACCAGATGCGCCTGAGCGTGGATGATGGCGATGAGCGGGTCTATCCGCTGGCGGGCCGTGCCTTGTCGGTGGTCGCGCCGTGGGAATGGACGGAGGACCGCACGAACCGGACGGCCCTAGCCCTCGGCAGCTACCGCAGCCCGATGCGCTTCTCCCGTCTTCAATGGGCCGCCGTTGGCTAGGGGTTCGCTGTTCTTGGAATTCAGCGGGGCGGGGCCATTGACCGCTTTCCTTTCCGGGACGGCAGGTTTCGACTCCGGCCAAGTCATCTCGCCATGAGAATCGCATTCCAAGACTTCGCGCGGGGCACTCCTCGGCCGGGTGCGTTGAGGGTGCTGGGCCGGATGCTGCTGATCCTGGGTCTGATTTCCGGTGGCCGTCTCGCCGCGCAGGGAGTGGTGAACGTGAACAACCGGGGGCTGGTTCCTCCGCAGTTGGTCATGACGCAGGACGGGACTCCTCTCGCTGGAACCCAATTCGTCGCCCAGATCGTCTACGGCCCGGATCCCGGTTCGCTGACCAACAAGCTGGGAGACCCGATGCCGTTCCGGGCACCGACGACGACGTTCCCCGGAACCTGGAACCCGGGGCCCAACAGCATCCGGGCGCTTTCGGGATATGTCGAAGGACAGACCGTCTCCATGCAGGTCTATGCGTGGAACTCCGCCTTGTATTCGGGACTGGAGGAGGCCCGGGACGGTTTCCTTCTCTGGACGTGTAGGATTTCCGGTCCCTCTTTCGGAGCATCTGGAGTCTTCACCTACCGGGTTGGCCCGTCGTCGAATCCTTCCAGCCTGAACCTGGTGAACTTCCGGTCGTTTACCTTGCTCAATTCGTCGATATGGCCCGAAGCCTACGTCGAGGACGAACTGGGTGGCCGGTGGCTTCGGGTGGTTGAGACGACGGAGGATACCCCGTCCGTGACGGTGGATCTCATGGCGATCCCGCCTCAAACTGGATTCCTGATCCCGCCGCCGCTTCCCGTCGAGTTCCCGCCGGACACCACAGGAGACGAGCCGGTCGGATCGGCGGTTCGCCGTGTCACCACGGGCAATCCGATGTCGCTCACGGGTCCGTCCACCGGAGGTTTGCCTCAGGTCGTCGTCGCGGGCTCCACCGAATCGGTCACGCTCGATCCCGGGCAGTCGTCCGCGGAGACGTCGCTGGTCTCCGTGGAAGGTACGGTGGGCCAAACCACCCTCCGTCTGAAGAGGCCGTTCATCGGGCGTGTGGAGTTGGAGATGCGCTATCCGTTGCAGGACCCACCGATATCCGGCGGTTGCCGGTCTTTTCCGCGGAGAATCGTGTTGGATGTGAAGCCCTCTCGGACGCCGACGCGGGTGTCCCTCTCCTCCGGGGCCCGTCCGACTTTGAAGCTGCGGCTGGAGAGCGGCCGCAGTCATGCCCTCCAGAGGTCCTATGATTTGGCGTCCTGGCAGACGATGGCCGACTACCGGGTGGGTTTTCCAATGTGTATTCCCATACAGGCTCCGGGTTTCTGTGGAGCAATGTGGGACCCCGACGGAGTGAGCCGGTTCGCCGACTTCGAGTTCCCATTGGGAACGTGGCATTCCCGCAACGATTCCCGCCCGGTCTTCTTCCGCGTGCGAAGCCAATAGCCCGGATCCGAGCGCCCTCGTCTCCTACGGCGTGCAGGTGTAGGAGACGACGTGAGGAGACTCAGCCCTTCCGGGAGTGATGTTGGACCGAGGACGCTCTGGGAGAGGCCAGAGACTCGTGCCCTCGTCACCTAGGGGGTGCTGAAAAGGAAAAGCGCCGCGACGGTGGTCCGTCGCGGCGCTGGTTCGAAACCGGCCTGCCGGTGTTACTGCACCACCACGATGCGGTAGTAGCGCTGGTCGTTCGGCGTGCGCTCGTCCACCAGGTCGCGGAGGGTTCCGGTTCCCTGGGTCGTGATCGGAAGGCGGACCCAGGTGCCGTCGAGCGACTCCTTGGATTCCGCGGCGTAGGTCCGTCCGGGCAACGAACGGAAGGTGAGGCGGGTCGACGGGTTCGGTCCCTCGATCCGGCGCACCATCGGCGCCAGCACCACGTCGCCGCGGCGCGACAGGTTCTGGATGCGGAGGTCGTCCGCGGCCACCGTGTCCGCCTGGCGGAACACCTCGATCGCGCGGAGGTAGTCGGCCAAGGCCTTCTGCTCGCCGCCATCGGTGTTGAAGGCGACCGTGGTGCCGGCCGGCACCAGGTCGATCCGGTTCGTCCCACGGGTCAGCGGGAGGTAGCTGTCGCCGCCCGCGGCCATGAAGTTGAGGGTCACGATGCGGAAGGTGCGGTTCGTGTCGCCCACGATCTGGCCGTTCTCCACGACCAGGTCCTGGCTGTCGTCGGCCCGGATCACCACGAGGTTGCGGAGACGTTCACCGGGGAAGTTGATCGCGGTGGGGACGCCGTTGGTGTCGCGCACGTAGGTCATCGGCGCGTTGGTCGGGACGAAGCTGAAGTTCAGCCCGGCGACCTGCGGGAACTGTCCCGGGGTGCCGCTGCCGGCGACCGCCCATTCCATGGTGTCCCGCAGCTGCTGCGCGGTGAGGGTGACGAGCGACAGCGTGTTGTTGAAACGGAGGCTGTTCTCGATGTCGAGCTGGCTCACCTCGCCGGCCTGCTTGCCGACGCGCGGGTTGGCGGGCGGAGGCGTCAGCGAGACGTTCCCGCCGGAGGACGACACGGCGCCGATGGAATCGCGGATGCCGCCGCCGTTCTTGAGCGAGACCACCGTGGTCGGATCGGTCTGGCGCGCGCGCCAGAGGTTCGCGTCGGCCGTGAGGTCGCCGAGGTTGGTCTCCTCGGTGCGGACGCTGGTGCGGATGCCGTTCAGGTACACCGAGGTGCGCCCGAAGCGGTTGCCGTCCTTGCCGTCCACGATGGCGGCGAGGCGGGTGACGACGTCCACAACGGCCGCGCTGGGGGCGACGTTGCCGGTGTCGAGCACGCCCTGGATGTCGGTGGCGTAGGCGCCGCTGCGGTCGTCGAAGCCGGTCAGGCGGCCGGCCTCGTCGAAGCTGGCGACCAGGCGTCCGACGTAGCGGTAGTTGGAACCGGTGTTCACCACGTACACCGGCTCGCCGGTCGCGGAGGTGAACTGGGTCGGGTACGGGCTGGCGACGAAGTCCTCGGGCCGCAGGCGGTCGGAGGGCTTGGCGAAGACGCTGTGGGAACCGCCGGCGACGATGATGTCGACGTCGCGCAGTTGGCGGGCGAGGTCGAACTCACGCGCGAACTGCTGGAGGTGGGTCATGACGATGACCTTGTTCACTCCGAGGGCGAGCAGGCCGTCGACCGAGGCCTGGATGTCGGCGAGCAGGTTCTGAGAGACGCCGATGTTGCCGGGCGAGGAGATCGAGCGCAGCTCGGTGACGGTGCCGCCGACGAGGCCGATCTTCTGGCCGCCGACGGTGATGATCGCGCTCTTGGCGACCTTGTTCTTCATCGCGGAGGCCTCCTGGGCGTCGGTGGTGACGAGGCTGGCCATGCTGCTGTCCGGGGCGAAGTTCAGGTTCGCGCTCAGGTAGGGGAACCCGGTGCCCGCGTAGCCGGCGGCGGTGTCCGGGAGGATCAGGCTGCGCACCTGGGCGGTGTTGTCGTCGAACTCGTGGTTGCCGAAGCAGGAGGCCTGGATGCCGAGGGCGTTCAGGATGGTGATGTCGGCGCGGCCCTTGATGCCGTTGAACGGCGCGGCGGGGTCGGCGCTCGCGGTGAAGAACGGTCCGGGGATGTAGTTGTCGCCGGACGCGAGCACCAGGGTGGCGGCGGGGTAGGCGGACTTGAGCGCGTTGACCACCGAGGAGAACCGCGGGGCGTCGTCCAGGGCGGCGATGCCGGCCTCGAAGTCGGACGCGTGCAGCACCTGGAGGGTGAGGGCGCCGCCGACGGCCCGGTTGACCGTGATGTTCACCGGGGCGCTGGTGGAGGAGAGCCCTAGGTTGTCGAAGGCCACGGCCCTGAGGACGTGGGCGCCGACCGGGGCGTTGGCGAAGCTGAAGCTGAACGGGGCGTTGGTCGAGGTGCCGACCTTCGTGGCGCCGGCGAAGTAGTCGACCGAGCGCACGGAGCCGTCGGCGTCGGCCGCGGACACGCGGAAGGCGACCGTGAAGGGCGCGGAGCCCACGGTGGCGTCGGCGGGCGCGGTGATGGCGATTGTGGGGGCGAGGTTGCCGGCGGTGACGGTGACGGCGCGGCTCGCCTCGGCGACGGCGCCGCTGTTGTCGGTGGCCACGACGCGGTAGGTGTGCGTGCCGACCGTGGGAGTGAGGTTCCAGACCCACGGGAATGCGGAGCGCTCACCCAGTTTCACGCCGTCCTCGAAGTACTCGACCTTCACGACGACGCCGTCGGTGTCGGCGGCGGTGGCGGTGAGGGGCAGGGCGCCCTGGGCGTAGGTGTCGCCGGTGGGCAGGCTGATGGCGATCGTCGGGGCGGAGTTCGCCGCTCGGGGGGCACCGATGCCCGGCAGGGTCACGCGGTAGGCGAGCAGCATGATGTCCACCTGGACCGCGTTGGTCCCGACCACGGCACCGTTGTGATAGACGACGTCGGCCTTGAAGTCGTTGTCGTTGCCGACGAGGAGCAGGTAGTCGTCGGGATTCGCGGCGTCCTTGAGCGGGATCAACGAGAGCGCCTCCCACTTCTCACAGAGGGAGTTCACGTCCTGGTTCGTGCTCGTGTTCAGCCCGAACTTCGCAAGCTGCGCTGCGTCGAGCAGGTCCACGAAGTCCAGCCGGGCGGCCGGCGAGATCCCGGCTGGGAGCGTCGTGCCGGTGGTGGGCAGGGAGACCTGGCCCGGGGCGTTGCGCTCCAGGTCGTAGGCGGTGCCGGCGATGTTCGAGGCCGGGGCGGTCGAGGCGAGGACGATCCGCTTGTAGGTCGGCGAGAGACCCGGGGTCGCGCCGCGACCGATGCCGTCGCGCTCCAGCACCAGGAAGGTGTCGGCGTTCAAGGCGATCACCTCGCTCACCGGCGTGTGCGTGGTGCCGGTGGCGTTGCCGTTGAGGGTGAGCTGGTAGACGTGTTCGGCGACGACCTTGCCGTAGGTGGCGGACGCCGGGTCGGCGTCGAGCTGGAGGATGCGCGTGTTGCGCCCGAGGCCGCCGGCGCCGCCGTCCTGGATGGTCGGCGACTGGAGGAAGGCCACCAGGCGCTTGCCGTCGGGAGTCAGGGAGAGTCCCTCGAGCCCGCGGTTGTTGCGGCGTCCGGAGGTGGGGGCGGCGTTTCCGGTGAAGTTCAGCCGGCCCGGGAACGAGCCCTGCACCGGGAGCAACGCGGCGGGAGGCAGGATCGTCTCCAGCAGGCGGGCCGAGGAATCGAAGCGGAAGACCGCAGGGCCGTATTCGTCGCTGACCCAGTAGCCGCCGTCCGCGGTCAGCACGAGTCCCTCGGCGTCGAGGGAACGGCGTCCGCCACCGATGGATCCGGCGGGCGACTGCGGCACCACGGGGGCGTTGGTGTTGCCGGCGTCGAACCCGGTGTACGGCAGACCTTCGGTGCCGTATTGGAAAACGACGGTCGAGGTGTTCGTGAAGACGATCTGGTTCTGGGCGGCGGGACCTTCGCCGTAGTACGGGGCGATGACGAAGTCGTACATCTCCAGGCGGGGACGGTAGTCGGTCGCTCCGTCGCCGAACCCGCGGTCCGGCAGGCCCACGATGCGGCCGGAGATGCGGCCGTCGGCGTAGACCAGCGTGTTGGTGTCGATCGCCATCGCGGAGAAGCCGCCCAGGGTGTCCTGGCGGCCGTCACCGGCCTTGTCGAAGGTGGCGGCCGGTATGCGGCCCACGCCGACGAGGCCCTTGTTGACGAATCCGGCGAACTGTCCGAGGGCCACGCCCGCGGAAGCCACCAGCAACGGTATTGCCAGGGAAGT
>JAIXUV010000047.1 GCA_027483345.1 Verrucomicrobiales bacterium
GGTTGCTGTTCGGACCGGACCGAGCCGAGTGGCATCTCCGGGAACTGGCGCGTCGCAGCGGCTACTCCTTGGGGACCGTTCAGCAGGAACTACGGAATCTCGTCACCGCCAGACTGGTCCTGTCCCGGAAGGATGGAAATCGCGTTTGCTTCCGGGCCAACATCGAGAATCCGGTCTATCCGGAAATCGCATCGCTGGTGCTCAAGACCGGCGGTCTGACGGAACTCCTCAGGCAGGCCTTGGACGTCCCCGGAGTCTCGGTCGCGTTCGTCTTCGGTTCCATCGCCCGGGACAAAGCGCGACCCGACAGCGATGTGGACTTGATGGTGATCGGAAAAGTCGGGATGCGGGCCTTGGCCGCCCGGCTTGCGGAGGTCGGACGGAAGGTCGGACGCGAATTGAATCCCCACGTGATCGACCCGGCCGAGTTCGCGAACCGGCAGCGCACTGGAAACCATTTCCTGAACGATGTCCTCGGAGGTCCGAAACTCTTCGTGAAGGGGGATCCCGATGAGCTTGCAGCAATGGGCGCGGAACGGGTGGCTTCGGCCGGAACGATTTCACCGGACCCAGGACGAGCCTCACGCAAAACCGCGAAGTTGCCAGCGGGCCGTCGGATCCGGAGTTGAAGTGCAAACCACCAGCCCTTGCTCAGTGCAGCAATCCGAGTTCCTGAAGACCTCCTCCGTTTTCTCGCGCCTCACGGCGCCGGCTTGCGGGGCGGGGCGAACTTCTCCTGGAGCATCTGGAGCGTATAGGCGTTGCCCCGGTCGAAGAAGGCCCGCATCCGGACCGACTCGGGTTCGTCGGTGAAGCCAAGGCCCACGACGCGCATCCGCGTGCGGTTCTCCGCCGCCGGCTCGAAGTGGATCACGGTCCACATCGACTTCACCGCCTCGGGGAACGGGAAGCCGGTCGGGGCCCGGTCCACCCGGATGGACAGCATCCGCTCCGGTTCGAAGGACAGGATGCGGTTCACGATGGTGTTGGTGTCGCCCAACACGCCGTCGGACCGGTAGTTGGCCCGCATCTTCCCATCGAGCTTCAGGTCGATGTCCGCCAGCGGGGCCATCCACGAACGCAGCCCGGCGCTCGTGGTGAACGCCTCCCACACCGCCTTCACCGGCGCTTCGATCAGGCCTTCCGTCACCAGCGGTTCCGCCGCCTGCGATCTCGGCACCGCCGCGGAACCTAGGAACGCCAGGGCCACAAGGAGCCCCAAAACGACGACGAAGCGGGAGGTGGGGAAGCCTCGTTCGGACGGAATGGCCTTCATGGACCCAGCTTGTGGTGCGCCCCGGGAAAGTTCAATCGGAGCGGAGGCCGACATGGCGAACCTGGAGGCCGACCGACGGCTTCGGTCCGATTCAGAAGGTCCAGCGGTACTTCAATCCCAGGCTGAATCCGCTCTCCTCCTGTTGAAACGGAAGGCGGACCGCCTCGTAGGTGGCGTCGGGGCGGAAGATTCCCAGACCGGTGTTCCGCTTGAGCCGCGGATCCACCCAACGTTCGAGGAATTCATCCCAGACGGTGGCTCCCCGGAAACCGGAGTCCGGCCCCTGAAGGGCAGGCCGTCCGACCGCTTCGTCCACATGCAGGCTTCCCCGCTGCACCCGGGCGAAGAAGTCCCGCTCCGCCTCGGTCATCTCCCGGGCATCCGGGGTCCTGAGGCCGGTCGACCCCAGGTCTCCCGACGGGATCGGCAAGGCATAGCGGACCTGGAGCTCGGCCGGCAACGGCGGGGGGATCATCGCGGCGGGACCGATCGGTCCGGAAGGCGCCGGAGGCTTCGGGACCACCTCCGTTGAACCGGTCGAATCCGGCGACACCGGTCGCGGTGCCGGCTTCGGCCAGAGCACGGCGACGGCGGTCAGGACTCCGGCCGCCAAGAGACCGGCGACACTTCGTTGAACCCGGGAAGCCACGTGAAATCGTTGGAATCCTCCTGCGTCGCCGTCGCCTCGGCCAGACTGAAACCAATCCGAAGCACCCCGGCGTCCTGAACGGCCGTTTCGTCCCCAGGTCAGGGCCATCGCCAGGCAGCGTCTTCAGGAATCCGTGAAATCCGTGTCTCCCACCTCCGCGGGTCGACGGATTCGCGGCCGAGAAGGAGTTCCCTCCACATCCAACCCGGTTCCATCCCGTTTCGGCTCGGATTCATCCCGTCGAAGACCGGTTTCATCTCAGGCCGAAGGCGCCGCGCCGGGGAATCCGTAATGTGTGGCCATCGACCGAACGCGGAATGCGGGAGGTTGAACGAAACAAAACCGAAACGTCCGCAACACACACAAAGGAATCCCATGAAGAACATCACCCAGCTCGCCCTGACCGCCATCGCCACCCTCGCCCTCGGCACCGCCGTGTTGGCCGAAGCCGCTCCCGAAGGCGGCAAGGGCGGACGCGGACGCGGCGGTCGCCCGGGCGGGCCGCCGTCCCCGGACCGCATCGTCGCCCAGTACGGCCAGATCGCGTCCTACGACACCAACAAGGACGGCAAGCTCGACGACACCGAGAAGAAGGCGATCGCCGATGCCATCGCCGCCGGCACCCTGAAGGCTCCGGCCGGCCGCCCCGGCCCCGAGGGTGCGGCTCCCGACGCCGGCATGGTCGTCGAGCGCATGACCCGCATGTACCCGAAGATCGCCGCGTTCGACACCAACCACGACGGCGCCCTCGACGACACCGAGGTGGCGGCGCTCAAGACCGCGATGGAGAACGGCGAGCTGAAGCCCGAGGGCGGACGCGGCCGGGGTCCGCGCGGTGGCGAAGGTGACGGCGAGGGCAAGGGCGAAGGCCGCGGTCCGAAGGGCCGCAAGGGCCACGGCGCCCCGCAGGCCTGAGGTCTGAACACCGACATCGGATCAACGAAACCGCCGGTCCGGCCTCCCGGACCGGCGGACTTGTTTCTCCCCACCGACAGCCTGTCCCTCCATGCTCCTCCACATGAACGCCGAAGCCGAAGCCGCTCCCGGACCGATGTCCCGGCGTCCGGCCTTGGTCCTGATCCTCGGCACCTGGACCGCCCTCGTCGTCCTGTTCACCGCGCAGTCGGTGCTCCTCGGCGCCGCGTCGTGGGAGGAGGCCCTCCGGTTCTCCCTCCGCCTGGTGTTGCCTTGGATCGTCTTCGCCCCGGCGGCCGTGCTGTTGGCGTTCCGGCTGCCGTTGGACGGTTCCCATTGGCGCCGGAACCTGCTCGTCCACCTCCTGATGGCCGCGGCCGTCGCCGGAACCGCCCAGGAACTCTCCGGACCCGGCGGACGGGAAGGCGGCCAACGCGGGGGGCGCATCGCGCGTGAGGCGTTCACCGCCCAGCAACCGCCTCCGCCAAGCCTCGACGGCCGACCCGGACCGCCGATGCCGCGCCGCGGTCCCGACCGTCCCCGCACCGGCCGCGCGCTGCTCGACCTGCTCGTGTACGCCGTCGTGGTCACCGCCAGCCAGGCCATCACCTGGTCCCGTCGCGCATACGAACGCGAACGCCGCGCCCTCGCCGCCGAGGCGGGATTGGCCCGGGCACGCCTGACGTCCCTGCAATCGCAGCTGAACCCGCATTTCCTCTTCAACGCCCTGAACGGCCTGTCGACGCTGATCCACACCGACCCGGCCGCGGCGGACGCCTTGGTCGGCCAGCTCGGGGACCTGCTCCGGGCCTCGCTCGACACCGCCGCCGAACCGGAAGTCCCGCTGCGTCGGGAGTTGGCGCACCTGGAGAGCTACATCGCCATCGAGCGGACCCGTTTCGGCGCACGGTTGCGCTTCGAGACCGAGGTCGATCCGGCCGCGTTGGACGGGCTCGTCCCGACCTTCCTGCTCCAGCCGCTGGTGGAGAACGCGGTGAAGCACGGCGTGGAACCCATGCGCGCGGGCGGAACCGTCCAGGTCGTGGCCCGGCGCGACGGGGAGATCCTGCGCATCGAGGTCCGCGACACGGGTGCCGGGCTCCGTCCCGACTCGGCGTCGAAGGGCCACGGCATCGGCCTCGCGAACACGCGCTCGCGCCTGACCCAGCTCTATCCGGGACTCCACCGCTTCGAGCTGTCCGGCGCTCCCGGCGAGGGATGCACCGCGCGCATCGACCTGCCGTTCCATTCCCGCCCGCTTCCGTCCGCCGCAGCCACCACCCCGAACGACGTCCCATGAGGATCCGCGCCCTGCTCGTCGACGACGAACCGCTCGCCCGACAACGTCTCCGGCACCTCGCCGGATCCGAGTCGGACCTCGAGGTGGTCGGGGAATGCGCCGACGGACTCGAGGCCGTGGAGGCGATCGGCCGCGACGTGCCGGACGTGGTGTTCCTCGACGTGCAGATGCCCGAGGTCGACGGCTTCGGGGTGTTGGAGCGTCTTCCAAGGAACCGGCTTCCGCTGGTGGTCTTCACCACCGCCTACGACCAGCACGCCGTGCGCGCCTTCGAGGCCCACGCGTTGGACTACCTGCTCAAGCCGATCCAGCCCGCGCGTTTCAAGGCGGCCGTGCAACGGGTCCGGGAACGCATGCTCGAACGCCAGGCCGGCGAGACCGCACGCGGCCTGCTCGACCTGCTCGCCGCACGGCAGTCCCCGACAGCGGCATCCGTCCCGCCGGCCGCGCCCGCCGACGCGGCACCGCCGGTGGCCGGTCATCCGCACCTCACCCGGCTCACCATCCGCACCCAGGACAAGGTGGTCGTGGTGAAGACGGCCGACATCCAGTCCATCGAGTCGGCCGGCAACTACGTCGCCGTCCACGTCGGCAAGGAGAGCCACATCCTCCGCGAGACGCTGAGCGCCCTGGAGACGCAGCTGGATCCGGAGAAGTTCCTCCGAATCAGCCGCGCGGCCATCGTGAACCTCGACCACGTGCGCGAGCTCCAGCCGATGTTCAAGGGCGAGCACACCGTGGTGCTCTCCAACGGCCAGAAGCTCCCGATGACACGCGGCCTGCGCGAAGTGGAGCAGGCGCTGAAGTACGGTTGAAGGGTTAAACGGGTTGAAGCGTTGAAGCGTTGAAGGGTGGAAGCGGGAATCGACGACGGACAACGGACAACGAACAAATCACAAACCCCTCCGTGTCCTCTGTGACTCCGTGGCCAATCCCGCCCGACTTCCCGATGGAGGGTCCTGCGCTTCCTTGGTCTGATGGACCGCCATGAACCGGGTGGACCGCCTGTTGGCGATCATCCTGCACCTGCAGTCCCGACGCGTGGTCACCGCGGAGGAACTCGCCGGACATTTCGAACTGAGCGTCCGGACCGTCTACCGGGACCTGAACGCACTCGGGGAGGCCGGCGTGCCGATCGTGGCCGAGGCCGGGGTCGGCTACAGCCTGCTGCGCGGCTACCATCTCCCGCCGGTCATGTTCACCCCGGCCGAGGCGGCGGCCCTCGCCACCGGGGGCGTCCTGGTGGCGGAGATGACCGACGCCTCCGTCTCCGGCTCCATGCAGTCGGCGTTGCGGAAGATCCGCGCGGTGCTGCCCCGGGACGAACAGGACCGCATCGAACGGATCGGCAGCGGAACCCTGCTGCTCGAGCCCCGCCCCAAGACGCCCGCAGCGCCGCATCGGGTGCCGCTGATGGACATCCAGGACGCCCTCGCGCGGCGACGCGTGGTGCGCCTGGCCTATCGTGCCGGCGCCTCCGGCGAACACACCCAAAGGGACGTGGAACCGCTGGGACTCGCCCACTACCTGCAGCACTGGCATCTCATCGCCTGGTGCCGGCTGCGCCGCGATTTCCGGGACTTCCGCCTCGACCGGATCCAGTCGGCGACGGCGTTGCCCGAGACCTTCGCTCCGCGGGAGGACTTCGATCTCCAGGACCACGTCCTGCGGATGGAGGATCGTGAGCCCGGGGTCGCCATCCGGATCCGCATCGGCGAGCGCGGCGCCAACCGGGTTCGCCGCGAGTGGTCACTCGGGGTGGTGTCCGAGGAACCGACTCCCGACGGCGTGGTGTTCACGCTCACGGCCGGCCGCCTTGATTGGTTCGTGAACTGGCTCCTTTCGTTCGGACCTTGGGTCACCGTGCTGGATCCGCCGGAACTGCGGGACCGCATCGTCGCCGCCGCCCACGCCGCGGCCGCCCACCACGGAGCGCCTCCGAAAGCCTCCTGACATAGGGTTGTCAGGTCCGTCCTCCACAGTCTTCCCATCGACCGCCCTGCAGTCCGTGCAGGACCGGACGAACCGTCGGAAACAAGACCCCAAAGCAGCACTCCATGAACAAGATCAACGCCGTCAACTGGTTCGAAATCATCGTCACCGACTTCGACCGTGCGAAGAAGTTCTACGAATCCATCCTGGCCACTCACTTGACCGAGCAGGCCAACCCGATGGGCCGCATGGCCATGTTCCCCTTCGACATGGAGAAGGGCGTGGGCGGTGCCATCACCCAGATGGAGGGTTTCTCCTCCGGGGCCGGAGGCACGGTGGTGTACCTGAACGTCGAGGGCGACCTGGACGGCGTCATCGCCCGTACCCCCGCCGCGGGCGGCCGAATCCTGCGCCCGAAGTTCCCCATCGGTCCGTGGGGATCCATCGCCATCCTCCAGGACACGGAAGGCAACGTCTTCGGAGTCCATTCCCTGACCTGAGCCGAATCCCTGCCATCGGAGCGGAGGCGGACCTCACGCACGACGCCAAGCCTGTGGAACCGGGGTTGGCCCCGGAGCCGAACCGGCTCCGGGATGGGGCGCACGGCAGAGGCATGGCTGCACCTTCCTGCGTCGACGAACCGGAGACCAGCCCGGAGGCAGGAATGGCGACGGCTTGAACCGACACCGCGCCGAAGGCAGTTTCGTCCCACGGACCTCCCCGGCCGTCCTGCATCATGCAACCGCTGACCCGCTTCTCCGTCGCACCGCTCCACACGCTCACCCGACAGCTCGCCGCCGTGGCCATGGGCCGGCTGGCGCCGGACCGGGTGCTCACGGGCGCACGGATCCTGTCGACCTACACGGAGCGGATCCTCGAGGGCCGCGAGGTGTGGATCAGCGGGGGCCGTATCGCGGCGGTGAAGCCGGCCGGCACCTGCCCACGGGATTCGGGCGCGGTCTTCACCGACGTCCAGGGCGGCCTTCTCGCACCGGGATTGGTGGATCCGCACATCCACATCGAGTCCTCGATGATGACCGCCTGCGCCTACGCCGAGGCGGCGCTGCTCAGCGGGGTGACCTCGATCTTCTGCGACAGCCATGAGATCGGGAACGTCTGCGACGCGGCCGGCGTGGAATGGATGCTGGAGGACGCGCGCCGTGCGCCTTTGAACATCTTCCTCACCGTCCCGAGCACCGTTCCCGCGACCGGACCGCGGTTCGAGACCGCCGGCGGCGACCTGACCGCGGAGAAGATCGGCGAATTGTTCGACCGCTGGCCCGAGGCGGCGGCCCTCGGCGAGAAGATGGACTTCGTCCACGTCGCGATGGGCGACGAACGCAGCCACGCGATCCTCGCCGCGGCACTGAAGCGCGGGAAGCCGGTCTGCGGACACATCTACGGACGCGAGTTCGTGGCCGCCGGCGCGGCCAGCGGCATCACCGACACCCACGAGTCGATCGATCCGGAGATCGCGTCGGACTTCCTGGAGGCGGGCCTGTGGATCTTCCTCCGTGGCGGCAACCCGGCCACGCCGTGGCATTCCCTGCCGCTGGCCATCCAGGCGGTGACCCGTGCCGGGGCGAATCCCAAGCGCGTCTGCGTCTGCACCGACGACCGGGACGCGGACGACCTGTTCCTCTTCGGCCTCGACTGGGTCGTGCGCGAGGCGGTGAAGGCCGGCGTGTCGCCGCTCACGGCCTGGAGCATGGGCTCGCTGCATCCGGCCACGCGCTACGGCATGGACGGCGAGTTCGGAGCGCTCGGCCATGGACGCCGGGCGGACATCGTGCTGCTGGACGACGCCCTGAAGCCGCGTTCGACCTGGTACGGAGGCGTTCCGGTGGTCGACGAGGGACGGATCACGCCGGTCCTCGAGGCGGCGTTGTCCGACCGCTACCACTACCCGGCCGCGGCCTACCGGACGGTCCACTTCCGTGACGATGTCCCGCTGATCCCGGCCCTGCCGCCGGGACCGTGCACCGCCAACATCCTGCGGGTCGCCCTACCCGGCATCATCACCTTCCACGACAAGGCGCCGTTCGAGCCCGCGGCCACCTGGAAGGAAACCCTCGACGCCCGTCCGGACCTCTGCTTCGTCACCGTGATCGAACGCCACGGGAAGAACGGCGGCGTGGGCCACGGCCTGCTGAAGGACTTCGGACTCGCCGCCGGCGCGGTGGCCAGCACGGTCGGGCACGACGCGCACAACCTGATCGTGGCCGGCCGCGACGAGGCCGACATGCGCCTCGCGGTGGAGACGCTGAAGCGCTGCCAGGGCGGCGTGTGTGTCGTCCGTGACGGCCAGGTCGTGGCGCTGGTCGAGATGCCGGTCGCGGGACTGCTCTCCGACAAGCGGGCCGGGGACGTAGCCGAGGAGACGGTCGCCCTGAAGAAGGCGTGGAACGACGCGGGCTGCACCCTGCCCTATATGGGATTCAACCTCCTGCCGCTCTCGGTGATCCCGGAGGTGCGCATCACCGACAAGGGACTCGTCACCGTGCCCGGCATGGAGATCGTCCCGCTGTTCCAGGCGTGAGAGCCACCCCTCGGGCCGGAGCCGAGGGGACACGTCCGACGGGATTCCGACCGGCGATCAGCGCCGGGCCTTCTGGACCTTCTTCGGAAGCTTCGGGCGGCTGGCGATGCCGTCGTGGATGACCTTGAGCACGGCCTTGCGTTCGGCACCGGAGAGCGGGAGGCGCGGGGCGCGGACCCATTCCTTGCCAAGCCCCGCTTCCTGCACGGCCAGCTTGATGTACTGGACGAACTTCGGGTGGGTGTCGAGGTGGAGCAGCGGGGTGAACCAGCGGTACAGTTCCCGGGCCTCGTCCCAGGCGCCCTTCCGGGTGAGTTCCCAGAAATGCTGGTTCTCGTCGGGGAAGGCGATGCCGGAGCCGGCCACCCATCCGTCGATGCCGAGGATGGAGGCCTCGAGCGCCAGGTCGTCGACGCCGGTGAAGATCGCGTAGCGTCCGCCGACGACGTTGTGCAGGTCGGTGATGCGGCGGACGTTCCCGGAGCTTTCCTTGAGCGCGACGAAGTTCTTCTCCGAGGCCAGCTTGGCGAACAGCTCGGGGGTGATGTCGTGGCCGTAGCTGATCGGGTTGTTGTAGATCATGATCGGCAGCCCGGTGGACCGCGCGACGCTCCGGAAATGGTGCAGGGACTCCGCGGGATCCGGGGACTTGTAGATCATGGGCGGCATGAGCATCACGCCGTCGACGCCGAGCTTCTCCAGGTCGCGGGTGTAGCGCACCGCCTCGGCCAGGCTGGATTCGGCGACGCCGCTGAGCACCTTCACACGGCCTCCGACCACGCCAAGCATGGCCTCCATGACCTCGCGCTTCTCGACGGCGGTCATCGACTGGTTCTCACCCAGGGATCCGAGGAACACGAGGCCGGAGACGCCGCTGCGGATCAGGACGTCCACATGGGAGGCGGTTCCCTCGAGGTCGAGCGAACCGTCCTTGTGCAACTGCGTGGTGATGGCGGGGAAGACACCGGACCAAAACGGCTTCATGTGAGGAACAGCATCCCGGGGAACCTCCGCCACGGCTTGGCCCGGGGAGCCTTGGCCGGTGTCGCGCACGGCACAGAGGGCGTCTGCGGGCGCGGGGTTCAACGCCACCGCGGAAGGAAGGCGGGGACGCGGTTCCGGTACGCCTCGTAGCCCGGATGGATGCGGATGAGACGGGCCTCCTCGGAACTGGCCTTGGCCCGGAGCAGGGCCAGCAGGAGCAAAAGGGCGGCGCCCGACGCGGGCGAAAGCCAGCACAACGTCCAGCCTGCGGATAGCCAGAGGAGCGATGCGTAGAGCGGATGGCGCACGCGGGCATAGATCCCTTCCTGGATCAGCGGCGCACCGGGCAGGGGCTCGGGCAGCGCCGAGCGCGCGGCACCGAGATGGCGGACGCCGAGGATCCCGATCCAGGCGCCCAAGAGCACGAAGGGAATCCCGACGAAGACCGAGGGCCATCCGGCCCTGCCCCACCCAGGTCCGGCCACGAGGATCGCGATCATCAGTACCGACTGGGCGACCACCCAGCCGCCGCCGCGGGCGAGGAAGCCGGACGGGATCACTGCGGGAACGGCACCGGAGGATCGAGCGGGATCACCGTCCGGAGCGGATTCGAGGCCCGGATGGCGCCGCCGGTGGCCAGGAACCAGCCGTCGCCGTCGCGGCCGGCGTCGATGTTGTCCTTCGACTCCCATTCCGCGCCGGAGCCGGTGAACCGGGCGCGTCGAAGGCTGACCCAATCGCCGCCGACGCTGCGGACCCAGGCGTTGCGGAACCGGGCGCGACGGGTCTCGTCCACACTGGCGCCGTCGCGGCGGAAGTCCTCGACGAAGGAGTAGAGCCCGGAGAGCGGCTTGCCGCCGGTGCGGGTGCGGAACGTGGCCAGCTTCCACCAGTCGCCGCGGTCCTCGCGCCAGATCCACGCGGTGTAGGCGGTCTTGTTGGTCTGCACCTCGCCGCGCAGGACGAACCGGTTGGTCTGCCCGATCTTCCAGGCGAACGGCGCCATGCACTGTCCCCCGGTGCCCTCGCCGCCGAACCGCTTGATCCGGACGCCTTCACCCTCGTGGAGCAGTTCCACGCGGTCCTCGGTCTTCACGGCCTTGGGGTCGTCGCCCGTGGTCGGGTCCCAGACCGAGAAGATCACCACGGTGTTCGTGGAGGAATTCAGCTGTTGGACGCCGAAGTAGCCGGTGTTCCAGCCGCAGGCCATGAAGTACGAGCCGTTGACCGACTTCTCCACGACCATCTCGTTGGCGAACCACTCGGATTCCGGCGCCGGATAACCCAGGTGCACGGAACGCGCGGCACGGAACCGCTTGGGCGGCGTCTCGTCGGCGGCCTGGGCGGCGAGGGAACCGAGGAGCAGCGAAAGGACGAGGCACAACCGGATCATGCGCCCGAGGCTAGCGCGGACCGGGTACCAGGAAAATGGTTTCGCCGGGAATCGGCGGGTCAACCCATCGCGGCCAACTCGGCCGCCGTCGCCACCAGCGATCCGCGGCAGCGTTCGAACTCCTCGCGCAACTGCCGGAGGAACAGCGCCTGCGACTCCAACTCACCGGTGGCGAAGCTGTGTTCGAGGCGGTTGGCAATCGACTCCATCTCGGAGAGCCCGAAGATGGAAGAGCTGCCCTTGAGGGAATGGGCCGCACGCTTCAGCGAGGTCTGGTCGGGCGACTCCAGGAACCGGCCGATCTCGGCAAGACGGTTGGGCGTGTCGGCCA
>JAIXUV010000238.1 GCA_027483345.1 Verrucomicrobiales bacterium
CGCCGTCTGCTCCCGTTGGGTGGTCCCGACCAGTTCCGACGGGGCCCTCCCGTACCGGCGGGCCATGGTGGCGTTGGCCAGCAGGAAGCGTCCCTCGGCGTCCTTGGCGAAGATGGCCAAGGGCACCAAGTCGATGATCTGGCGGAGGCGTGTCTCGCCGTCCCGCAGGGCCTCGGCGGTGCGGCGCGCCTCGGTGACGTCCCGGAGGACGACCAAGGCGAGACCGTCGGAGGGCGGCAGCGGCAGCGTCCTGAGTTCGATCCTGAGGACCGACTCGCGGTTCCCGGACGGTGGCAGTTGGATCTCCAGGCGGCTGGTTTGGCCTTTGAGAGCGGCGGCCAAGGCGGCGGCCAGGGCCGGTCGGCTTTCCGGGGGTACGCCTTCGGAAAGGCTTCCGCCGTGCGCGCGGTTCATCAGCCCCGTCCCGGCCCCGTTGATCTCGACGATGCGGCCGTCGGGGCCGACCAGGGCGAGGCCGTCCGGGCTGGACTCGAACAGGGCGCGGAGCCGCCGGTCGCTCTCCCTGGAAGCGGCCTCGGCCCGTTGCCTGGCGGCCACCTCCGCGTCCCAGGAGCCCATCTGGCGGCGGACGTAAAGGTAGAGCAGCACCGTGGTGGTGCCCACGAACACCAAGCCCTTGTAGGTCTGCAGCACCCGCAGCAGATGCGGGTCCGAGGTCATCCGTTCGACCACGCTGTCGGATAACAGGATCCAGGCCGCGGAGACCGCCAGGTAGGCGGCGGCTGTCCGGAAGGCGATCTGGGTCAGTCTGCGGGTCATGTTGGGCGTTGTTCCGCAGTGGAGATCGCCAAGAATGGGTTCGGACTGAACCGGACTCACGCACGGGGTGGCCAGTTGTCCAGAATGCGTTGCCGGATGGCCGGTGGCACTCCCGAAAACTTGCACTGGCCCGCCATCGGCCGGGTCGCCTAGTTTCCGCGTTCCGTTTTCCGGACCTGTGATCGGTGCTTGTGGTCCGTTGTCAGTCGTCCGTGGTCCGTGGTCCCTGGCTTGGCGCCGGAATGTCGTCCGCCTGCCTTGAAGTGAGCGCCCCAAAGCCGCCGGGCCCACTTCAGGAGGTGGAGACCTCACCGGCGGCCTGGCCTGGCCCCGGAAACTGGCCATGAACGACCGGCCACGGACCATGGACAACCCACAACGGACATCGGACCACCGGCCACGGACAACTCTCTCGAACATGACCTCCGCCCAGATCCGCCAGTCGTTCCTCGATTTCTTCCGGTCGAAGCAGCACACTATCGTGCCCAGCTCCAGCCTGATGCCGGACAGCCCGAACCTGCTGTTCACCAACGCGGGCATGAATCAGTTCGTGCCGATCTTCCTCGGCGAACGGAAGGCGGACGTCTCGAAGTGGGCCGGCGCCGTGCCGTCGCTCGACACCCGTGCGGCGGACACCCAGAAGTGCATCCGCGCCGGCGGTAAGCACAACGACCTCGACGACGTCGGGCTCGACACCTACCACCACACCTTCTTCGAGATGCTCGGGAACTGGTCGTTCGGCGACTACTTCAAGAAGGACGCCATCGACTGGGCCTGGGAGCTGGTGATCGAGGTCTGGAAGTTCCCGCCCCAGCGCGTCTACGCCACCATCTACCAGCCGAACGCGGCCAAGAACGACCCGGCCGAACGCGACCAGGAGGCCTGGGAGCTGTGGGCCGCCAAGTTCCGCTCGGTCGGCCTCGACCCCGACATCCACATCGTCAACGGCGGCAAGAAGGACAACTTCTGGATGATGGGCGAGACCGGTCCGTGTGGTCCGTGCACCGAGATCCATGTCGACCTGCGGCCCGGTCCGCGTGAGACCTCCGTCGAGGAGCAGAAGTTGGGGGCGACGCTGGTGAACGGCTCCGATGCGCGCTGCATCGAGATCTGGAACAACGTCTTCATCCAGTACAACGCCAACCCCGACGGCACCTTCACGCCGCTGCCGGCCCAGCACGTCGACACCGGCATGGGCTTCGAGCGCGTCACCTCGATCATCCAGGGCACGAAGGGCCTGACCGACTTCGAGAACGCCAAGATCTCGAACTACGAGACCGACATCTTCCGCCCGATCTTCGACGAGATCGGCAAGCTGAGCGGCAAGCGGTACGGCTCGACCCTGCCCAAGGCGGGCAGCACCGGCGACACGGAGCAGGAGAAGGAGGACGTGGCGTTCCGGGTCATCGCCGACCACATCCGGACGCTGAGCTTCGCCATCGCCGACGGCATCCAGCCGGGCAACAGCGACCGCAACTACGTCCTGCGCCGCATCCTGCGCCGCGCGGTGAAATATGGCCGGACGCTCGGGTTCCACGAGCCGTTCTTCTACAAGCTGGTGGACGTCCTGGCCCGGACCATGGGCGACGTCTTCCCCGAGATCCGCACCCGGCAACAGCACGTGAAGGACACGCTGAAGCTGGAGGAGGAGGCGTTCAACAGGACGTTGGACCGGGGCATCCTGCTCTTCAACGAGGCTGCGGCCGCCGGGAACATTTCCGGATCCTTCGCCTTCAAGTTGTACGACGAGCAGGGATTCCCGCTGGACCTGACCGAGCTGATGGCGCGCGAACGGGGTATCTCGGTCGATGTCGCAGGGTTCAAGGAATTGATGGAGCAGCAGAAGGCCTTGGCCCGCGCCTCGCAGAAGAAGCAGGTCATCGAGCTGTCCCAGATCGAGACCAAGACCCCGACGCCGTTCTCCGGCTATGATTCCCTGGAGACCAGCGCCCAGGTCCTCGAGGTCGTCGAGTTGAAGGACCGCACCGCCGTCGTCCTCGACGCCTCGGTGTGCTATGCCGAGATGGGCGGCCAGGTCGGTGACACCGGTGAGCTGGTCGGTGCCGGCCAGCTCTGGCGCATCGCGAACACCCAGAAGTCCGGCAACACCTTCCTGCACTTCATCGAGGGCGGGGACGCCCCGGTCGTCGGCTCCCAGGTCGCTCTGCGAGTGGACGCCGCCCGGCGCCGCGCCATCGAGCGTCATCACACCGTGACCCACCTCCTCCACTGGGCGCTCCACGAGGTCGCCAGCAAGGAGGCCTCGCAGAAGGGTTCCAACGTCACGCCCGAGAAGCTCACCTTCGACTTCAACAGCGCCCCGCTCACCGCGCAGCAGGTGGCGGACATCGAGAAGCTCGTCAACGAACGCATCCTCGAGAATGCCGGCGTCAGCTGGACCGAGGTGCCCCACGCCGAGGTGAAGACCCGCAAGGACGTGATGCAGTTCTTCGGCGACAAGTACGGCGACGTGGTCCGCGTGGTGCAGATCGGCGGCAAGGCGTCCTCGTTGGACGGCTACTCGATGGAGCTGTGCGGCGGCACGCACACCCGGGCGACCGGTGAGATCGGGCTGTTCCGCATCCTCGCGGAGTCCGCCGTCGCCGCCGGCGTGCGGCGCATCGAGGCGGTGGCCGGCCTGCCGGCCTACGACAAGTCGCGCGGCGACGAGGCGTTGATCCGTTCGCTGGCGGGCAAGCTGAACAGCCCGTTGGGCGAGCTGGAGAAGAAGCTCGACGGACTGCTGGCGCACACCAAGGAGCTGGAGAAGGCCCTGAAGGCTGCGGCCCAGCGCGAGGCGGCCGGACGCGCGACGGACCTCGTGGCGAACGCCACCGTGGTCAACGGGACGCCGGTGCTCGCCGCAAACCTCGGCGAGGCGGACGGCGACACCGTCCAGCACGTGGTCGATGCGGTGAAGTCGCAGTTCCAGGGCGTGATCGTGCTGGGCGGACACGCCGCCGGTGCGGTGACGCTCGTGGCCGCGGTGGCGCCGCAGTTCACGGCGAAGGCCCAGGCCGGGAAGATCATCCAGACCATCGCCCCGATCGTGGGCGGCAAGGGCGGCGGCAAGCCCGACAACGCCCGCGGTGGCGGCAAGGACGCCTCCAAGCTGGACGAGGCGTTGGCCAGGGTCGCGACGCTGCTCTGAGTCCAGACGGCGGAAGGGATCAGCACGCCAAGCCCTTAACCCGCTCCGGAAGGGAGAGGAGTACGCCGATGGCCACGGAGGAGTCCGTCTCCGATGTGGCATCGCCATTTTCGGTCCCGGGCATCCCGCGTCCGTCGGCGGGTTGGCGTCTTCGCGTGTTTGCATGGGCGCCGCTCGCCCCGTCCTGCTTGTTGATGGCGATACCGGTCGGTATATACCGTGCATGACCGTGGCGAAGGTGTTCATGAATGGTCGGAGCCAAGCCATCCGGCTCCCCCTGGAATTCCGTGTCGGAGGCCGCGAGGTGCATCTGAAGAAGACCGCGGAAGGGTTCCTGGTGATGGAACGTGATCCCTGGGAGGTGTTCGTCGAAGGGTGTCGCGAGCTGCCCGACGGGTTCATGGAGCGGCGGTTGCAGCCCCGCTTGGAATCCCGGGAAAGCCTTCGATGATCCGTCTGTTGGACACCGATACGCTGATCTTCCTCGTCCGAGGCCTGAAGCTGGTTCGGGCCCGGAACGAGAAGGAGCGCCGGAGCGTGGCCTTGGCGGAGAGGATCCTGGAACGATGCCGGGCGTCCCAGTCGGCAGGTCATCGGATCGGACTTTCGGCCATCTCCGTGGCGGAACTCGAATACGGCGTCCGGAACAGCGGGAACCCGGAACGTGAGGCCTCGGCGATGAGGAAGATCCTCGTGCCGTTCGAGGTCTTCGATTTCGACGCGGTCCATGCGGCCCGCCTTTACGGAAGCGTCCGGCAGGAGCTGGAAGCCTCCGGGACGCCCATCGGTTCGATGGACCTCCTCATCGGAGCCCATGCCCTTTCGCTCGGTGCGGTGCTGGTGACCCACAACACCGCCCACTTCTCCAAGGTTCCCGGGCTGGTCTGCGAGGATTGGACCCGGGATTCCGCCCCGTCCGGGGGCGCCTAGCTTCCGCGGTGCGGTCTTTCGGCGGATGGACTCCGCCGTGGGGGCGTTCCATGATCCTTCACCGTGGAGCCCCTCCCGCGAGCCCTGTTCACCGACATCGAACGCCACCTGGCGGCGCTGTTGGCGCGTCTCTCCGCGGAATCCGGCGCCGATCCGGCCGCCGCCGAGGCGGTGGGGCTTGCCGGTGCGTTTGCCGCGCTACGGGCCCGTGAGGGTCACACGGCGTTCCGTCCCGAGGATGAGGGGGGCCGCTTCCTGCACGGCACGGATCCCACGGGCACCGAGGTTTCGGTCGCCCTTCCGGAGGGCACGGACTGGCTCGGTCGGCTGAGGTCGGTTCCGAGCGTGGTCGGCACGCCCGGCATGGATCTCCCGCTGGTGATCGACGCCGGCGGACGGGTCTGCCTGCATCGGCTGGAGCGGGCCGAGTCCTTCGTGGCCTCCGCGTTGAAGGCCCGCGCCGTCGAGCTCGCCGCGGTGTCGAATCCCGCATGGAACCCCGCCGAGGCGCTGCGGCGCTACTTCCCGGAATGCGGCGGCGCGGAGACGGACTGGCAGGCGGTGGCCGCCTTCGCCGCCTTGCGCAGCCGATGCCTTTTCCTCTCGGGCGGCCCCGGGACCGGCAAGACCCATTCGGTGGTGTACCTGCTGGCGCTGCGGTTGGAGCAGTCCGGGCCGACGCCGCTTCGGATCGCCGTCTGCGCTCCCACCGGCAAGGCCGCCGCGCGACTCGAGGAATCCATGGCCCGCACCCGCGAGCGGCTTCCCTGCGCCGCTTCCGTCCGCGATGCGCTGCCGCGGACCGTGCGGACGATCCACCGCCTCCTCGGCGCCTCCGCCGACGGAACCCGCTTCCGCCATGGCGCGGAGTCCCCGGTCGAGGCCGACATCGTCGTCGTCGACGAAGCGAGCATGGTGGACGTGGTCCTGATGCGGCGGTTGCTGGAGGCGCTGACACCGGAGACGCAGTTGGTGCTCGTGGGCGACCCCGACCAGCTTCCCTCGGTGGAACCCGGTGCGGTCCTCGCGGATCTCTGTCCGCCGGACAGGGTCTCCCGGTTCCCGAGGTCCTTCGCGGACGCCTGGGAGTCGGCGACGGGGAACCGGCTTCCTTCCGAGGCCGTGGAATCCGCTCAGGAGCGTCTGGCGGATCCGTTCCTGGGCCGGCGGGTGGGATTGGTCCGCAACCGGCGCTTCGTGGCCGGCGGCGGCCTGTACCAGGCCGCCGAGGCCGTCCGCCGGGGCATTGTTCCTGCCCCGGACGCGACTTCGGACTTCGTTGAGGAAGGCCTGCCTCCGACCGGAAGTCTGCGACCGGCGCTGCGTGGACCTGTGTTGGACGGATGGCGTGCGGTGTTCGAGGCCGGGGATGCCGCCGAGGCCTTCCGTCGGATGGAACGGTTCCGCATCCTGTGTGCGGTCCGCGAAGGTCCGCACGGGGTGGAATCGGTCAACGAGGCGGTCTTGGACATCCTCGCGGAGCAGGGGCTCGCCCGACGCGGCGGCCATTTCGCGGGACTCCAGGTGATGGTGACGGTGAACGATCCGTCGTTGGGCGTCTCGAACGGCGACCTTGGACTCTTCTGGCCGGGCGAGGATGGCTTGGAGGTCCTGTTCCAGGGCGGCGCCCTGAGGCTTTCCCCGTCGCGGTTGCCGGCCCATGAGACCGCGTTCGCCCTGACCGTGCACAAGAGCCAAGGATCGGAGTTCGACCGGGTGCTGATGCTGCTGCCGTCGCCGTCCCCGGGATCGGCCGGCGGGAAGGCGTTCTGGGAAGGACCCGGACGCCTGCTGACCCGGGAGTTGGTGTACACCGGCCTCACCCGGGCCCGCCGGTCCGTGACCGTCTGGGCCCAAGAAGGCATCTTGGAACGGGCGGTGGCGACCCGTTCCAGGAGGGAAACCCGACTGGGCGGGTTGCTCGCCTGAGCGGCGTACCGGAGACCGTCAGGCCGCCTGGAACAGCGTCCCCGTGCCGCGGCCGCCGGCGGACTTCACCCCGCGGCCGTTGGCGGCGAGATGGGTGGCGATCTTGAAGACCGTCTCCGCGGCGTCCGGATCCCCGATGCCGGCGGCGAGGTCGTCCGCGTTGAACGTCCGGTCGGCGTTGGCGTGGAGATGGGACACGAGTTTCTGCTGGATCGAAAGAACCGCGGCCGCGGCCTTCTTGCCGGCCTCGACGCCGGGCTGGTGGTAGGCGTTGATGTTCACCAGCGTGGCGTACAGGCCGACAGCGCGTTCGAAGAGGGCGATGAGCATGCCCACGGAGAACGCCGAGACCTCGTTGACGGTGAGCGTGATGCTCTGGCGGCCGTTCTCGTACAGGGCGCTGCGGGTGCCCAAGAGGAAGCCGTTGAGGAAGTCGCCGCTGGTGGCGCCGGGTTCGACCTCGATGCTGGAGCCGTCGCGGTCCTTGAGCACCTCGATGAACACCGCGAAGAAGTTGGCCACCCCCTCGCGCAGCTGTTGGACGTACGCGTGCTGGTCGGTGGAACCCTTGTTGCCGTACACCGCCAGTCCCTGGTTGACGATGCGGCCGTCGAGGTCGAGCTCCTTGCCCAACGATTCCATCACGAGCTGCTGGAGGTATTTGGAGAACAGCTCGAGGCGGTCCTTATAGGGCAGGACGACCATGTCCTTCGCGCCGCGGCCTTCGCCGACGAAGTACCACATCAACGCCAGTTGGGCGGCCGGGTTGTCGCGGGTGACCTGGGTGCGCGTGACGTCGTCGGCCATGCGGGCGCCGTCGAGCAGGCCGTCGATGTCGAGGCCCTGGAGCGCTGCGGGAAGGAGCCCGACGGCGCTGAGTTCGCTGGTGCGTCCGCCGACCCAGTCCCACATCGGGAAGGTCTTCAGCCAGCCGCCGGCGACCGCGACCTTGTGCATGGCGCTTCCGGTTCCGGTGATGGCGACGGCGTGCCGGGCGAAATCGAGTCCGGCCCGCTCGAAGGCCGCCTTGGCCTCGAGCATGCCGTTCCGCGTCTCGGGAGTGCCGCCGGACTTCGAGATCACCACCGCCAATGTCCGACCCAGCTTCCCGTCGAGTTCCGCCAGGACCCGGTCCATGCCGTCGGGGTCCGTGTTGTCGAAGAACAGCGGCCGGAGCCGGTCGGACTTCGGCTGGCCCAGCGCCCGGGAGACGAACTGGGGTCCGAGCGCGGAACCGCCGATGCCGATGACGAGGACGGTCTCGAAGGGCCCGTGTGCACCGGCGATGCGGCCGGCGTGGACCTCGGTGGTGAAGGACTTGATGTCGGCCAAGGTCCGCCCGATCTCGTCGGCGAGGGTCCGGGTCGGGGCGAGCGCCGGGTTGCGCAGCCAGTAGTGGCCCACCATGCGGCGTTCATCCGGGTTGGCGATGCCGCCCTTCTCCAGCTCGGCCATCGCGATCAGCGCCTTCTGCATAGGACGCTCCATGCGGGCGTGGAAGTCGTCCGGGAAGTTGACCCGGCTGATGTCGAGGGACAGTCCGATGGACGGGCACTCGAGGAGGTGTCTTTGGAACCGGGACCAGAGGGCGGCTTTGGGCGGAGTCATGCGCGTCGGGGTCGACCGTAGGGCGCGACCCCGGGCTGCCAAAGGGGAAAATGGCCGGTGGCCGGTTGCATTCCCCTGCGGGCTCCTCTTGCGATCCGATGCGACGTGGGATCTTGATGGGTGGGGTGCTTCCAGAAGAAATGTGAACGCCGGAACGCCGGGGTCTGTCCGTCCGGAAACCGTTGGCCCCGGCCGTCGGGAAGGGGTGGGTTCGCCTTCC
>JAIXUV010000369.1 GCA_027483345.1 Verrucomicrobiales bacterium
CTCGCCGACGGCGACGTGGTGATCCTGATCAAGGACCTGAAGCTCGGCGGTTCCCAGGTGCTCAAGGGCGGCTCGAAGTCCAAGCCCATCCGGCTGGTGGACGGCGACCACGAGATCGACTGCAAGGTGGACGGCATCGCCGTCGGCCTGAAGGCGTGCTTCGTCCGCAAGGCGTGAGCGGGAGCCGCGACCGACCTCACGCAGATTCGCCAAGACGCCAACGGGGCGACGGAACCGGACTGAAACAGCGTTCCCCATGCGGTCCATGGTTCTGCCGCGAGAATACCGCAGCTTCTTCCTTCCCCAGCGGTTTGGCGTTTTTGCGTGCCGATCTCTGTCCAGCCGGCGCCCGCCGCCGTTCTGAGATCCACCGGGAAGGTTGCGATTCAGACTACGATTCAGAGTAAGACGGCGAGCCCTACTCTCCCTGCGCCTTGCTGGCCTCTTTGAGCCCGACCATGTCGGAGTCAGATTGGGCGCAGTGCGTCGTCGCCGACTTCGAGCACCGCGAGGCAGGCCATGGCGGTGGCGGGATCGTTGAGCGGGACGATGCCCCGGGTCAGGCGCGGGACGGGGCGGCCTTCGCGCTGCGGCGGTGACAGCTTCTCCCACGCGGCCATCAGCGAGACGAAGTCGGGATGTCCCAGCGCACGCAGTTGGGACGGGTTCAGCAACCGCAGACGGGACGTGTGTCCCGGGGCCACGAAACGCGTCAGCTCCAGCAGCACCCGCCCCATGGTGAGGCGCGGGTTCAACTCCACCAACGGCCGGAGGCACGGCCCGTCCGGACCCTCATGGACGAAGGCGTCCACGCCGGCCGGACCGTGGTGGCCGGCGGCGTCGAAGGCGGTCTGCAAGGCCGATTGGATCCGTTCGAAGATCCGGTGGATCCACCTGGGATCCCTGCCCCGGAACGCGGCGAGCACGGCGGCCGGGGGACGTCGCCCGGCGGCGGGTTCGGCGGTGTTGGCGAGGAACTGTCCGCGCCGGTCGGTGGTCAGGCCGGTGTAGCCCCGCAGACGGAGCGTTCCGTCGGCACGGTCGAACTGCGCCGAGAAGTCGCAGAGCCGTTCCATCCAGGGTTCCACGACCACCGACCCGCCGTGGCGGAACGATTCCTCCACCCAGACGCGTTGGGCGGGCAACGGTGCCGGTTCCCAGAGGCGGATCGCGTTGCCGCCGGCGAGTCCGAGCGACCGCTTGACCACGATGCGGTGGTGGCCGGTGGCGCGGATGCGGTCCACGGCTTCCCACACCGCGGCCGGCTCCCGGGCCACGGTGCCGATCGACCACGCCGGCGAAAGGCGTCCAGGCGGGGCGATCGCCTCCAGTTCGGCCTGGAGTTCCCGCAGCAGTGCGGCGCTCCAGTCCTTGCCGAACAGCGCGGCCCGCGCGGCCGTGGTGCCGGGGTCGGGCAATCCCGAGCCGCCGGTGACCTGCAACGCCAACGGCGCGAGCCGCGCGACGCTGTCCGGCGACCAGGCCCAGGGTCGCAGCGACCCGAGCTTGCGGTCGGCGAGGGAGCCCATCTCCGCGAAGGGAACACACTCCGCCACCGGCAGACCGTGGCGTCGAAGCCCGGCGAGGAATTCCGCGGAAGGCGTCGCGGGCACCAGCACCACGTCGTCGTCGCTTCCCAGGTATTGGGGCAGCAGGGCGAGGTCCTCGGCGAGGCGCAGCGCATGCCGGCCCGGGTTGAAGGCGGGGCCCAGCCCGATGTGGCCTTCGGCGAGCGGATTGAAGAGGAACACGTCCGGCGTCCGGCCCTTGGAGCGGGAGAAGGCCTCGAGCCGCCGGATGAAGTCGTCCTCCAGGCCGGCCGACCGGCGGCCTTCGACGTTGAAGTCGTCACCGCGGGCGCGTCGTGGTGAGAGCGGCGTGCGGAGCACCCGCTGGAAGGCGTTCCAGTCGGTTTCGTCGGTTTCCTTCCAACGGCGGAACCACTTCAGTCCATGCGCGACATGGGCGATCTCGTCGCGGTGGATCCGGTCGAGCAGCGCGGCGGTGTCCGCGTCGCCGGCCTCGGCAAAGGCCCGGCCGAAGGTCCTCGAGAAGTCGAGGTTCGCCTGCTCGAAGGTGAGGCTGAGCCCGGACACGAAGTCCATCGGGCTCCGCATCGGCGCGACGCTGCGCCAGAAGTAGCCGCTGACCGGCAGTTCGCCGAAGACCACGCCGCAGGCCTTCATGCGTTCGAGGTAGAGACGCACGTGGTCCTGTTCGTCCTGGAGGGTCCTCAGGACACCGCGTCGGAAGGCCGGCGGGGCGTCGGGGAATCGGAGGAGCACCAGGGCCATCAGCTCGGTGGCGAGCAGCTCGTGGTTGGCGAAGAAGTGGAGGACCTTGCCGCGTTCGGAACCGTGGTCGAGTCGGTGGAGTCCGGGGAAGGAATCCGTCGTCGTCGCGGTGCCCGGGGCCTTGAAGCGCAGGACGTCGGGACGACCGGGAGCCTTGGGACTCTCCCAGGCCGAGCCGGGCCGGGTGTCCGTGAACGTCTCCGGCCGGAACAGCTTGTCCTCCAGCGTCGTCCCGAAGACCACGCGCTCGGCGAATTCCCTGAGTTCCATGCCCGCGGTGAAGTTACCGGATCGGACCGCGCCCGGGAGCGCGAAATCATCCGCGACGCCCGACGCCTGACGCCCGTGCCATTCCGGCGTCCGCGGCCTTGCCAGTCGGTCGTGGGTGGCGAAGCATCGGCGCGTCACCTTCCCGTCTTTTCCATGAAGTTCCACACACTCCACGGCCTGGCCGCCGCGGCGCTCCTGCCGCTGCTGACTCCGACCCTGGCCCAGAATGCGCCCGCCGGCCCCGTCCGCGGTCCGTTCTGGTCGGGCACGATCATGCGGTCCAAGGACAACCCGGCGGCCATGAAGGGCCTCGCCGTCACGCTCGGTCCCGAGCGGCGCAGCTACGTCGTCTACGACCTCGACACCCTCCGCCTCGCGGTGGCGTGGAGCGGCGAGTTCCTCGAGTTCGGCAACACGCTGACCAAGATCGAATGGCCGCCGCCGCCCACGGTGAAGGGCACCCAGATCGCCTTCGAGACGGGCATCGGACCCGGCTGGGGCGACAAGGGCGGCAGCCTCGACGACCCGCGTCTGCGCAAGCAGGGGCCGCTCCCGAAGGACTGGGCCCACTACGAGGGACTCTACCTGCACGGCGACAACGTGGTCCTGCGCTACACGGTGGGCGGAGCCACGGTGCTCGAGTCCCCGGGCGTCGAGGACGTCGGCGGCCAGCGGTTCTTCACCCGCACCTTCCAGGTCAACAAGTCGGGCGGCGCGGCCACGTTGCTGCTCGCGGAAGGCGCCACGGGCACCGCGATGGAATCGGACTTCGACGGCTCGAAGGGTCCGGTGACCGTCGCGCTCAAGGACGGCAAGTCCCTCTCGATCGGCGGCCAGGACGTGCCGGCGAAGACGCGTCTCGTGGTCGGTGCGGACGGCCGGGTGCTGCTCAAGCTCGCCACGACGAAGGCCGGCCGGGCGTTCCGGATCGCGCTCACGCCCGACGCCGCGCCGGAGGGATTCGTCGCGCTGCGCGGACGCAAGGTCGCGAACCTGACCGACTACACCAACGGCGGCCCCTCGCTGTGGCCGGAGACGGTCACCACCCAGGGCAAGCTCGACACCGGCGGCGGCGACGGCAGCTACGTGGTCGACACCCTGACCGAGCCGTTCCCGAACCCCTACCGGGTCAGCACGTTCATCGGCGGATTCGACTTCCTGCCCGACGGCCGGGCCGCGGTGTGCACGTTCCATGGTGACGTCTGGATCGTCTCGGGCATCGACGACACGCTGGAGAAGCTGACCTGGAAGCGTTTCGCGACCGGTCTCTTCCAGCCCCTCGGGCTCAAGGTCGTGAAGGGCGACATCTACGTCGCCGGCCGCGACCAGATCACGCGGTTGAAGGACCTCAACGAGGACGGCGAGGCCGACCTGTACGCGAACTTCAACAACGACACCGTCGTCACGCCGAACTACCACGAGTTCGTCCTCGACCTGCACACGGACTCGAAGGGGAACTTCTACTACGCCAAGGGCGCCCCCTGGGAGCCGGCGGTCACCTCGCCGCACCAGGGCACCATCCTCAAGGTGTCCCCCGACGGGAAGAAGATGGAGGTCTTCGCCTCGGGCCTGCGCGCGCCGAACGGCATGACGGTCGGTCCCGACGACACGGTGCTCGTGGGCGACAACCAGGGCCACTGGATGCCGTCTTCGAAGCTCAACCTGGTGAAGCCGGGTTCCTTCATGGGAATGGTGCCCGCGGCGCAGAAGGAATTGGCGCTGAAGTACCCGGACGGCCGTGAGATCCGCGTCAACCCGAGCGATCCCGACGTCCGCAAGGCCAACAACCTGAAGGGCTGGGAAGGCGCGATGCCGATCCCGACGTCCTACGACGAGCCGGTCGCGTGGCTGCCGATGCGTTGGGACAACTCCAGCGGCGGACAGGTGTACGTGACCAGCGACAAGTGGGGTCCGTGGAAGGGCTCGCCGCTGTTCATGAGCTACGGCAAGTGCCTGCTGTACGGCGTTTCGATGGACACCGTGGACGGCACGGCTCAGGCCTCGCTGGTCCCGTTCGGACTCAAGTTCCAGAGCGGCATCATGCGCGGGCGTTTCAGCGAGAAGGACGGGCAGCTCTACGTGGCGGGCCTGAAGGGCTGGCAGAACGCGGCGACGCGTGACGGCGGATTCTACCGCGTGCGCTACACCGGGAAGCCGGTCCGCCAGGTGCTCAAGACCCACGCGGCGAAGAACGGCCTCCAGCTGACCTTCAGCACCGCCCTCGACCCGAAGACCGCCGGCGATGCGGCGAGCTACGCGGTCGAGGTGTGGAACTACCGCTACAGCGGCAACTACGGCTCGCCGGAACTCTCGGTCAAAGATCCCTCCAAGACCGCCCACGACAAGCTGCCGGTCGGCGCCGTCAAGGTGTCCGCCGACGGCAAGACGGTCTTCCTTGAGATCGAAGGCCTGCCGGTGGCGGACCAGTTCAGCGTCAAGTACACCGTCAACGCGGCCGACGGCGCCGAGATGCGTTCCGAGGTGATCGGGACCATCCACAAGCTCGGTGCGGCGGTGACCACGCTGCGCTGATCCACCGGATCCGATTCGACGAACGGGGCGCCGGCCGACAAGGCCGGCGCCCCGTTCTCTTGTCCGCGTTCTCCGCCGATCAGGTCCCTTCGGATTCGCCCGAGAGGTTCATCCGCAGAGGACGCAGAGGGACACAGATCCGGATCCTGAGTCGCGAACATCTGCGGAGATCTGCCGCATCTGCGGATGGACGGAATCAGCGGATCTGCGGCACCAGCCGGAGGGCGTCGACGAGGCTGCCGCGACCCTTGGACTCGATCTCGGAGGCGGGGATCCGGCGGACCGTCTGGGCGGTGGAGGGCAACGTGCCCTCGGCGTCGTCGGCCGGAACCGGGATCAGGGAACCGGTCACCAGCACCCTTTCCCTGCGGTCCTGCCCGGCGGACGCGGCCGTGCCGGAACGGCAGCCGGCGAAGGCCAAGGCGGACGCCAACACGAAACCGAGCGGACGAAGGGCTTGCCGATGCATGGCGATCCGGGGCGTGCGGGGGGTCAGGAAAGTCGGCGGAAGACCACCTTGGTGCCGGCGAGGATGTCGTGCAGTGCCTGCTTCGTGGGCGAGAAGGCCACCATCAGGTACCCCATGCCGAGCGGGAGCATGCTCACGACCTCGGCGCAATACCGGCGGAAGGCGCGTCGATAGCCGATCGGCTGGCTTTGGAGGTCGACGATCCGGAGGCCGACGAGGTTCTTGCCCGGGGTGGCTCCGAAACGGCCGTTGAAGCCGACCCAGTAGATGAGGCTGATGGGGGCGTAGATGAGCATCAGGAGGCCTTGGGCCTTGAGCACGGGGACGATGTCGGGCGTGCCCTCGGCGGTGATGTCGTACTGCTTGGCGGCCAGCTCCAGCAGGTCCTTCAGCTCGGATCCCCAGGGATACAGGACCAGCAGGAAGATCATCTGGAGGAGGACCGTGTCGAAGATGTAGGCGGCGAGGCGCGGGACGAACCCGGCGGCTGGCGGTTCCATCGGCGTCGGCAGGAACGGAGGCGGTTCGATGGGCTTGGACAGGTCCCACTGGAACTCATGTCGGTCCGCGGCCTTCAGCCAACGCGATTCCTCCGAGCTCCAGATGAGCGTTTCCGGCCCGAGCCGGCCGTCCCGCGCCCATTCGCGCAGTTCCTCCAGTGTTCCGGGGTATTCGTGTCCGTCGGCTCCGATGAGTTTGTAGTCCGTAGGCATCCTGCAGGTGGGTGGATAGAACCCGAATGGCGGTTGCGCAATACGACGTGACGGCGGGCCGGAGGCAAACCCAATCGGCGACGGTGTCAGTGCGGCGGGTGTCCGGGCGAGGCTGGGAGGGTGCCGGAAGATTGGGGCGAACCTTCCCGTGGACCGTCCGTACCACCGGTTCCGGAGCGGAAGCCGCCACTTCCCCAACGCTTTGTTTGAAACCTGCCCCGTTTCCCGGTGTCCTTCCATTGCTCCCGAACCCCCACCCCATGAGCCAGGTCCCCAACCCCTCCGCCGGCGCCGACGTCCCGGTCGCCGCCATCGAACAGCTCGCCGCCCGCCAGAAGGCGCTCGTGGACCAATTGGGCCGCGTGATCATCGGCCAGCACGACATCATCGAGAACACGCTGCTGACGCTCTTCGCGGGCGGCCATGCGCTCATCACCGGCGTGCCCGGCCTCGCGAAGACCCTGCTCATCCGTTCGCTCAGCCAGGCGGTGGACCTGAAGTTCAACCGCATCCAGTTCACGCCCGACCTGATGCCGAGCGACATCACCGGCACGGACGTCCTGGAGGAGGACCACGAGACGGGGCGTCGGCGGCAGGTGTTCCTGCCGGGGCCTGTGTTCTCGAACCTGGTGCTCGCGGACGAGATCAACCGCACGCCGCCGAAGACCCAGGCGGCGATGCTGGAGACGATGCAGGAGAAGCAGGTGACGGTGGGTGGCAAGACCTACCCCTTGCCTCAGCCGTTCCACGTCTTCGCGACGCAGAACCCGATCGAGCAGGAAGGCACCTACGTGCTGCCCGAGGCGCAGGCCGACCGCTTCATGTTCTGCCTGAACACGACGTACCCGACCAACGCGGAGGAGGAACGGGTGGTGCGCCAGACGACCGGCGCCGCGCAGGCCGCCATCACCCCGGTCATCACCGGCCCCGAGCTGCTGGAGGCGCAGAAGCTCGTGCGGGCGATCCCGGTGAGCGACGAGGTGATCCGCTACGCGGTCCGGCTGGTGGCGCGGACGCGGCCCGAGGATCCCTCGGCACCGGCCTACGTGAAGGAATTCGTGCGTTGGGGTGCCAGTCCGCGCGCCTCGCAATACCTGGTCCTCGGTGCCAAGGCCCGGGCGGCCACCACCGGCAAGCTGTGCGCCGACCACGAGGGCGTCCGCCATGTCGCCCGCCAGGTGCTGCGTCACCGCATCATGCCCAACTTCAACGCCCGTGCGCAGAAGGTGACGGTGGAGACGCTCATCGACCGGCTGCTGAAGGATGTGGCGGTGCAGTGAGGAGAGAGTCCGTTGCCAGTGGTCCGTGGTCCGTTGGCTGGCGAAGGAAGGCCCGATGAAGCGTTCGACGACCAACAATGTGGAGTCCTGGTCCAGGTGGAACGGGGCGCGTGGCCCGCTTCTCCCGACAGCAGGCCGGATGGCAGCCCGCCGGATACCCTCACCGTGAATCCTCCCCTCCAGTTCGACGCGCGCCTCCTGGCGACGGTCGAGGACCTGCCGCTGTTGGCGCGGACCATCGTGGAGGGATTCCTCGACGGCCTGCACCGCAGTCCCTTCCTCGGCTACTCGACGGAGTTCGCCAGCTACCGCCAGTACGTCCAGGGCGACAACCTCCGCCATCTCGACTGGAAGGTCTGGGCGCGCAGCGACGCGCTCTACGTGAAGCAGTTCGAGGACGACACGAACTACCGCGCCCAGATCTACCTGGACACCTCGGCGTCGATGGATTTCGGAAAGGAGGCCGCCAACAAGTTCACCTACGGCCGCCTGCTCGCCGCGGCCTTGGCGCACCTGATGGTCCTGCAGCGCGACGCCCCGGGCCTCGCCCTCTTCGGTCCGGACAGCCGGCAGGCCTTGCCCTGCGCCGCGACGCGGCACCACGCGATGGACCTGTTCGCCCTGCTCGCCAACGCCAAGGCCGGCGGCGGCACCGTCGTGGGACCGGACCTCTTCGGAATCGTGCAGGCCGTGTGTCGCCGGGGCATTTCGGTGGTGATCTCGGACTTCTTCACCGCGGAGGACGCCGGCTTCGAGCTGCTCCGCCAGCTCCACGCCCATCGGCAGGAGACGATCGTCTTCCAGCTGCTGTCGCCCGAGGAACTCGACCTGCCGTACGAGGGCGAGTGGATCCTCGAGGACAGCGAGTCGGCCGAGGAGCGGATCGTGCACGTCGACGACATCCGGAAGGGCTACCAGCAGCGGCTCGCCGCCTTCTGCGAACGGGTGAAGTCGGAATGCCTCGGCTACGAGTTCGACCATGTCCTGCTCCGCACCGGCGACCCGCTGGACAAGGCCCTGATGGCGTACCTCGAACGGAGGGCGAACGTGTGACCTGGAGAACACCCAACGCGGAACGCCCGCCCGGGAAATGGCGGACGACGGGCCACGGACAACGGACCCACAACCAGTAGCCCGCGTGCCTTTCCTCTTCACCAACGCCTTCCTCCTGGCCGCCCTTGCCGGCCTGGGGATCCCCGTGCTCATCCACCTGCTGCTCAAGCGGCGGAACCAGAGGCTGAAGTTCAGCACGCTCCGCTTCTTCGAGACGCAGGACACGAAGAGCACCTCCCGCCGGAAGCTGCGGAACCTCTTCCTGCTGCTGCTGCGGCTGCTGATCTTCGCGTTGATCGTGCTCGCCTTCGCGCGGCCCTACCTGCCGGAGTCGCTGGGCGGACCCGCACGCCGTCCGCGTCGGCAGGTGGCGCTGGTGCTCGACCGTTCGCTCAGCCTGACCGCGAAGGATGCCCGGGGTGTGCGTTGGGAAGCCGCGCTCAAGGTCGCCCGGGACGCGCTCGGGAACCTGGGCGACGACGACCGGGCGGCGATCGTGGGCGTTGCCGGACGGGCCGAGGTGCTGGCGGCCTTCGCCCCGGCGCCGGTCACGCTCCAAAAGCTCGGCACCCTGTCGCCGGAGTCCTCGGCGTCGGACCTCTCCGAAGGCATCCGCGAGGCCGCGCGCCTGGTGGCGGCGGCGGACGACGCCTTCGAGTCGTCCATCGTCGTCGTCAGCGACCTCCAACGTTCCGCGGTCGGATCGTTGGCGGCGGCGCCGCTGCCGAAGGACCTGCCGGTTTCCTTCCTGCCCGTCGGCGAGGCCGTCCCCGCCAACCTCGCCGTCAGCGCGCTCCAGGTGGTGCCTTCCGAGACCAACAGCCCGTTCGCCACCGTCTCCAACTTCGGCGACGCCACCGTCTCCACCACGGCGGAGTTCCGCCTGGACGGGAAGCCGGTGTGGAGCCGTCCGGTGACCCTGGTCGCGGGTGGCGCGACGAACCTCGACCTGGCGGTTCCGAGGCTGGAGCCCGGATGGCACGAGGCGGAGGTGCGGTTGAAGGCCGGGGACGCGTTGGCCGCGGACGACGTGCGGGTCGCCGCCTTCCTGCTGCCGTCCCCGTTGCGGGTGCTCGTGGTCGAGAACCGAACCGAGGTCCGGTCGTTCGAGGAGCAGTCCTTCTTCGTGATGGCCGCGCTGGATCCCTTCCATGGCGGCACCAACGCCGCGACCGGACGCTTCGCGCTGGAACAGGTACGACCCGGGACGCTCGCCCAGAAGCTGGCAGCCGCCCGCACGCCGGGTGCCGGTGGAGACCGCGCTTGGGACGCCGTGGTCCTGCCCGCGGTGAAGACCCTGCCGCCCGAGGCGGTGACGGCGTTGTCCGCCTTCGTGAAGGCCGGTGGCGGCCTCGTCCTCTTCGGCGGCGACAGCCTCGCTTCGTCCCGCTTCAACGCCGAGTTCGCGGGACTGCTGCCGTTGCAGGTCGGGGAACCGGTCAAGGCGGACGAGGATCTGCCGTGGCGGCTCGGCGACTTCGACCGGAAGAGCCCGGTGTTCAGCGTCTTCGCCGCGGACGGCTCGGGCTCGCCGGCGGTGGCCGAGTTCACCCGGAGGCATCCGGTGCAGCCCGGCGCCGGGGTTTCGATCCTGGCCCGGTTCGACGACGGCATCCCGCTGGTCCTCGAGGCCCGTGCCGGCAATGGACGCGTGCTCTTCGCCAACACCTCGGCCGACACCGCCTGGACCGACTGGCAGAAGCACAAGTCGTTCGTCCCCTGGCTGCTCTCCGCCGTGGCCCACGTCGCCGGACGCGACGAGGAACGCCTGGTCGAGGCGGGCCGCGAATTCTCCCAGGGCACGGAAGTGCAGCTGCCGGCCGGAGTCTCCGCCGTCGGGAAGGAGTTCACCGTGCTCGCCGCGGGCCAACCTCCGCGCAAGGCGACGGGGAACGCCGAGGGGGTCGTCGCGTTCGAGGCCGGCACCGCGGGCGTCCACCGTCTGCAGGACGCCTCGGGCCGGGAGCGGCTGCGTTTCGCGGTGAACCCGCCCTCGCAGGAATCCGACCTCGCCACGCTGGACGCCGCGGAGGTCGGCCGCCGGGTGGTGCGCCTGGACGACGGGGCTTCGCCTCCGGCCGCCGGGCTGTTCGGTGCCGACCGGCGTCAGCGCGAGTTCTGGCGGCTGCTGCTGCTGGCCGCGATTGTCCTTCTCTTTGCCGAGACCCTGATCTCCAACCGCACCACCGCCTGATGTTCCCGGTCCAGACGTACCCGATCCTGACCCCGACGCCCGCCCTGGCGTTGGGCCAGGTGGTGGACTACTGCGTCCTGCCGTTGGCCGGTGCGATGGCGGTTTCCCTCGTCTTCTGGCTGCCGGCCCGGCGACTCGGACGCCCCGGGGCGCTTCGGGCCGTGCTGCGCGTCCTGTCCGTGGTTCCGCCGGTTCTCGCGATGGCCTGGCTGCTGGCCGTGATGGGATTGAACGTCTGGGCCGACGGTCCACTCTCCGCCTTGCGAAGCCTGCCCGAGTTCGCGGTGCTCGGGATTTCCGCGGGGGTGGCGTTCGTGGCCTCCCGCCACCTCTGGAAGTCGCTGGAAGCCGCCGCCGCAACCTCCGTCTCGACCTCGGACCCCAACACCGAACCGTCATGAACCCCGCCGCCGAAAACGCACGTCGCCAGCTCGCCGCCGCAGGTCGCCGGAAGGACTTCGCACGTCGCCTCGGCACCGGCGTCGCCGTCGGTTCGCTCCTCCTCCTCGCGATCCTCCTGGTGGCGTTGGTCGACTACTGGCTGCTGCTGCCCGTGGCCGCCCGCTGGACCGCGTTGGTGCTGGTCACCGGGCTCCTCGTCGGCGGCCTGTTCCGCCTGATCACGACCCTGCGTCGCGCCACCGGCCTGAAGGAGGCGGCGTTGGACGTGGAGTCGCGGACGCCGGAGGCCGGATGCGAGGTTTCCACCGCCGCGGAATACCTTTCCGGATCGAGGGATCCTTCCCGCGAATACGAGGCCGAGCTGGCCGAGGCGCTCGAGGCGCGTGCGGCGGCCCGGGTGGCCGTCGACGACGCCCCGTACAACCGGCGGTTCCTCCTGCCCACCTTCGCCGCCGGTGTCGTGGTCTTCGGCGGACTCGTCGCCTTCCTGGTTCTCGCCCCGTCCTCGGGCACCGCCTTCCTCCGCACCGCCGCCCCGTGGTCCAAGGCCAGCTTCACCCTGCTCGACGTCTCCCCGCGCGGCGGCGAATACCCCGTCGGCGGCCAGGTCACCTTCACCAACCGCATCGCCGGACGTCCTCCGAAGTCCGTGGAGTTCCAATGGCGCGAAACGCCGTCGGCCCCATGGACCCGCGTCCCGCTGGAAGTCGTCTCCAACACCGTCGCCTACCACTCGCTGCTCGTCGCGACCTCGGGCGTGTACCGCGTGGTCGCCGGCGACGCCGTCTCGCCCGAGTATCCGTTGACCGCCTATGTCCCGCCGCGGGTGGAGACGTTGGCCGTCGGCCTCACGCCGCCCGCCTACACGAAGATCCCTCCCAGCGAGACGACCGAAGCCGGCTTCAACGTGGTCCGCGGCTCGCGTGCGGTCTTCCGCATCGCCGGCAACGTCCCGCTGGGCGGTGCCGCGTTGAGGTTCACCAACGGGGTCGCCCTGCAGCTCAAGCCGCTCGGTTCCAACCTCTGGACCGCCGACCTCCTGGTCACCAACGACAACGCCTACCGCTTCGACCTCACCGACACCCGCGGGCGTCCTGGCATCGACGCCACGACCCATGTCGTCCGCGCGCTTCCCGACAACCCGCCCAAGGTCGACATCGCCGAGCCGGGCGAGGACATCCGGGCCGACCCCGAGGACATCGTGCCGTTGAAGGTCGTGGCCTCCGACGACTTCGGGATCGCCGGCATCCGGATCGTGTACCACAAGCTGGGCGAGCCGGAGAAGGTGCTGGAGGTGCGCGACCGCCACGTGAAGGACGGCGAGACACTGGCCGCCGGGGTGATCCGGCTGGAGGACCTGAAGCTGAAGCCGTACGAGGTGGTCGCCTACCACGCCGAAGCCCGGGACAACAACGACTTCGACGGACCCGGCATCGGGCGTTCCCCGACGTACTTCATCGAGATCACCGACAAGACCTCCCCGCCGCCGTCGAAGCGCAAGGGGCCGCCGCAGCAACGTCTAAACCTGCTCGCGATCCAGAAGGGCATCGTGGCGGACACCACCGCCTTGCCCTCGAATGCCCCGACCAACGCCTACGCGGAGATGGCCCGGCGCCAGCGGGACGCCCGGGAATTCGCGGAGATGTACCGTCAGAAGCTGGAGGAGGGCGGGGCGCCGTTCGCCGCGCAGGGGGCGATGGAGTCGGCGGTGGAGGAGATGGGGAAGGCGGCCAAGCGCCTGGACCAGCGCAGCCGCGGCGAGGCTTTGCCGCCGGAGGAGAAGGCGTTGGCCCACCTCTACGACGCGGTGAAGGCGATGCCGGCGTTGCGCAACCTGCCGACCCAGCCTTCCGAGCTTTCGCAGCAGACCCCCGCGGAGGCCGCCCCGAAGAGCCCCGTGGACATCGTCCTCGAGGAACTGAAGAAGAAGCCGAAGGAGACCCCGAAGCTGGCCGAGCTGGAACAGGCGTTGAAGGACGCCCGCGAACTCGCGCGCGCCCAGGGTGAGCTCGCCGGCCGCATGGAACGTCCCCAGTCGGGTCAGCCCGCCCAGGGTGAGGGCGAAGGAGAAGGCGAGGGCGAAGGCCAGGGCAAGGGACAGGGTTCCGGCAAGGATTCGAAGGAGGCCAAGGAGGCCCAGCGGTTGAAGGAGATGGCCGAGCGCGCGAAGCAACGGGAGGCGTCCGGCCAAGGACCGGGAAAATCGGATTCGAAGGAGACCGCCCAGGCCAAGGACGGCAAGGGCCAGGGAGAAGGCAAAGGCAAGGGGAAGGGGAAGGGCCAAGGTCAGGGAGAAGGCGCAGGCCAGGGCCAGGGGCAAGGAAAGGGCGAAGGCGAGGGCGAAGGCGAAGGTCAGATGGCCGAGGCGCAGGAGAAGCTGCGTCAGAAGGCCGAGCAGTTGGCGGAGAAGATCCGGCAGCTGGTCGACAAGGATTCCAAGCAGGGCCAGGGCGCCGCGAAGCGCCTGGAGGAGGCGTCCCGCCAGATGGCGGAGGCGGCGAAGGCGTTGCGTCAGGGGAACCGTGCGGGTGGCGGATCCGCCGGCACCATCGGGGCGGCCGGCGCCAGTTCCGCCGCCGACCTCCTAGAGAAGGCGATCTCCGGCAAGCCCGAGCTGACGGACGTCTCCGCGGAGGAGGCCCCGAAGAAGTTCGAGGGCCAGATCAGCGAGTACTTCAAGCGCCTGACCCGCGCCGAATGAAACGCATCCGGTTCATCCATTGGAACGCGGAGGAGGCCATGGAACGCACGGCCCGCCTGGTCGCGCTCGGCCATGAGATCCTCGGCGACACCCCGCCTGAGGGCGCCTCGGTGGTGAAGGAGCTTCGTCGCGTCCGCCCGCAGGCGGTGGTCATCGACCTGTCCCGGCTTCCGGCCCACGGACGCGAGATCGGCCGGGCGATGCGGCTGTCGTCGACGCTCCGTGCCGTGCCGATCGTCTATGTTGGAGGCGACCCAGCCAAGCGGGAGATCGTCCGCGGGCTCCTGCCCGACGCGACCTACACCACCTGGGAACGGATCGGACCCGACCTCGCCCGCACGCTGGAGAATCCCCCGTCCCAGCCGCACGTGCCGCCCGACCATCCCGTTGCGAACACCTCCCGGCCGGTCACCGGAAAACTCGGCTTCAAGACCGGCATGACCGTCGCCCTCGTCGGCGCCCCGGCCCCGGTGGCGGAGTCGCTCCGCGCGGAGTCGCCGGCCGGAGTTGCGTTCCGGAACGACCTCAAGGCGCGTGCCGACCTGGCCCTGTTCTTCGCCGCGGACACGGACGCCTTCGGCCGCGCCCTCCGGCAGGTTTCCACCCGGGCCGACCTGCCGGCGTTCTGGATCGCCTGGCCGAAGCTGGCTTCCGGGGTGAAGACCGACCTCACCCAAGGTCGGATCCGGGACGCCGCCCGGGACGCCGGCTTCGTGGATTCGAAGATCTGCGGCATCGACGCGGTCTGGTCCGGGCTGCGGTTCTCGCGGATGCGTCAGCCGGCGGTCCGGCGTGAGGAGTCGTTCGAATGACACAGTTCACCCATCTTCCCGAGACCCGTTGGCTCCTGGCGGGCGGCGCCGTGGCGCTGGTGTTCCTGGCGGTCAGCTACGCCACGGCCAAGGGACGTGCGGGCGGAGTCCCGCGCACCGTCGGCACCCTGTTGCGGGCCCTGGTCCTCGCGGCGTTGACCATCTGCCTCCTCGATCCCCAGTGGGTCGAGAAGAACACGCGTCACCACAAGGCCCGCCTCGCGGTACTGCTCGACACCTCGCAGAGCATGGGAACCCGGGACGTCGGCGAAGGCCGTCTCCACGCGGGACGGGAATGGGTCCGCAAGAACGTGTCCGCGAAGAAGCCGTCGGACGTCGAGGTGGAGTTCTTCGGCTTCAGCGACCGCGTGGTCCGCGACACCAACTTCGCCGCAGCGCCCGTCGGGAAGGCGAGCGCCCTCGCCGCGGCGTTGGAATCGATGCTCGCCACGCCGGGGGACGCGCCGCTGACCGGCGTCCTGCTCGTCTCCGACGGCATCGAGACCACCACGTCCTCGCCCGAGGCCGCCGCACGCCGGCTCCAGCGCCGCGGCATCCCGGTGCACACGCTGGTGACCGGGACGACGAACGAGATGCGCGACGTCGTGTTGGAGAACGTGCAGGTGCGCCGGGCGGTCACCCACGACGCCCCCACCCGCATCGGGCTCCAGCTCCGCTCGCCGGGATTCGCCGGCCGTTCCGTGATGGTCCAGGTGCGCCGCGACACCGAGGTCCTCGCCGCCAAGCCGCTCACGCTGACCGGGCAGCCCCAGCGCATGGAGCTCGAGTTCACCCCGCGTCAGAAGGGTTTCCAGGTCTACGAGGTCGCCGTGTCCGCCGCGGAGGGCGAGTGGCTCGCCTCGAACAACCGCAGGATGTTCGGCCTCGAGGTGATCGATACCACGCTCCGGGTTCTCTACATGGAGGGCACCCCGCAGAACGGTTCGAGTCCCAAGCCGGAGTGGAAGTACCTCAAGGACGCCCTGCAGTCGGATCCCGGGATCAAGGTCACCACCCTCTTCAGACAGTTCGGCGGCAACGGCCAGTACCTGAACACCATCGACCTCGACCAGGAGACCGGCGAACGGATCTATCCCGTCGAGCATCCCACCAAGGGCTTCCCCAAGACCCTCGACGCATTGTTGGAGTACGACGTCGTCATCCACAGCGACATCAAGCGCGAGTCGTTCAGCGGCGGACAGCTCACCAACATCGCGCGCCTGGTGGAGGAGTTTGGCGGCGGCTTCGTCATGATCGGCGGCAACTCCGCCTTCGGACGCGGCGGCTACCACAAGACCATCCTCGACCGCATCATCCCGGTGGCCATGGAGGGCGCCTACGACTCCGACCGCGTGGAGTTCAAGGTGAAGGTCCCCCGCACGGCGTGGGGGCATCCGATCGTTGCCTTCGGCCCGGACAAGGCGGAGACCCAGAAGATCTGGACCGAGAAGTTCCCCGTGTTGCATGGACTCAACCGCATGGAACGGGTGAAGCCGGGTGCGACGGTGTTGGCCACCGTGGACGACGGCTTCCCCGGCGAGGACCCGACGGTCGTGCTGGCGGTCCAGGAGGTGGGACGTGGCCGTAGCATGGCCTTCACCTCCGACACCACGCGTTCGTGGGGCGAGGATTTCGAGACGACGTGGGGCGAACCGGTCGACAAGCGTTGGGGGCTGACCGAGGACAACTGCGACTCGCGCTACTACCGGCAGTTCTGGGTGAACGCGGTGCGCTGGCTTGCCGCGGGCCGAGCCGGACGCACGAACCAGGCCGTCGTGCTCGAGCTTTCGGCCGGCTACACGGTGCCCGGCGAACCGGTCGAGGCCTCGGTCCGGGTGCGCGACCTCGCCCGCCGGGACGTCCCCGGAGCCCAGGTGACGATCTACGCCGGAAACGCCGCCTCCAGCAACGCGGTCGCCGTTGCCCGCTGGGATGCCGCGGCCCGCGCCTACACGGCCAGCGTGCGCATCCCCAAGGACGGCGCCTACATCCTCACCGCGGTGGCCCAGTCGGGGAACACCCGGCTTGGCGACGACCGGCAGTTGCTGGTCGGAGAGACGGTCGACCGCGAGATGGCGGATCTCCGTGCGCGTCCGGACCTGCTCGCCTCGGTCGCCTCGGCTGCCTCCGGCCTTGTCCATCGCGTCGAGACGCCTCCGGCCGCGGGTCTCGCCGACCTGTGGCGGACGGCCCCGCCCCCGACGGTGGACTACGACCGGAAGCCCCTTTGGGACAAACCCTGGTGGCTCGCCGCGATCCTCGGGGTGCTGACGCTCGAATGGGCCCTGCGACGTTGGAGAGGC
>JAIXUV010000205.1 GCA_027483345.1 Verrucomicrobiales bacterium
CGGCGACCTGCCGGATCTCGAAGCCGTCGGGAAGGGTGAAGGCGTGGGGTCCGATCCGCTGGAGGTCGGCCAGGGCAGGGCCGGCCAGGGCGAATCCGAGGAGGAGAAGCGGCTTCACCGGGACGTTCTAGACTCCGTGGACGGCCGTGGGAATTCGAAAGGGCCGCGACCGCCTCAACGCCGTGGCCCTGCTGGAACCGCCGGCGCCCCTACGAAATGCAATGGGATCGGGACTGAATCGATCAGCGACTACCGAGTCTTTTCCTCCGTTACAAGGAAGAGCCTGAAAACGGCGGTGCTATCGAATCCGCGACGGACAACCGACAACGGGCAACCGACAACGAACAACCTCTATCCCCCCGAAAGTGGTTCGGTCTGGTTGCCGGCGTCGGACTTGGAACGGGACTTCCGCGAATACGGCGAGTGGAGGTTGAAGTAGATGCCGCAGAGCGGTCGGTCGGTCTCGGTCTGGCTGAGGATGACCGTGATCTGGCGGTTCAGGGCGATGCCGTGGCGGAGTCCCGGTTCGCGGTTCTCGTAGGCTCGGATCGCCTTGGCCAGGAGGCTGCGCAGCGATTCCTCGGCCTCGTCCGGCAGCTGTTCCAGGCAGACGATGTGGCGCTCGTAGGAACGGAGGGCCGCCCGGAGTTCCGGTTCAAACTGTTCCGCGGAGAGGGTCACTTGGGTCAAGGCTAGGAACCGGGTCCGGGTTGTAAAGGAGGCGTGCGCCGCGGGGCCTGTGGATCCGTTCCGCGGAAGAGGATCCGTTCCGCGGCCTGGACCACGGCGTCGACGCCGATGCGGTCCATGCAGCGGAACTCCGCGGGGCAGGTCCGGAGGAAGCAAGGAGCGCAGGCGACGGGGCTGCGCAGCAGGGCGTGGTGGGAGTCGCCGGGCGCGCCGGGACCGGTGAGGTCGGGGTTCGTGCTGCCGAAGGGAACCACCACCGGGACGCCGAGGGCGGCGGCGACATGCATCGGTCCGGTGTCGTTGGTGAGGAGCAGGTCGCAGCAGGCGAGCTTGGATAGCAGTTGGCGCAGGGATGTCCGGCCGGCGAGCACGGTGGTCGGAGCCCGATGGATCCGGGCGGCCAGTTGCTGGGCCAACTGCTGGTCGGAAGGACCACCGAAGACGAGCACCCGACAGCCGGTCGACGCGAAGAGCCGGTTGGCGGCCTCGGCGAAGCGTTCGACGGGCCATCGTTTCGCGGCGCCGTATTCGGCTCCGGCGTTCAGTCCGAGCACCGGGAACCCGGGATCGTCGGGGAACAGTTCCGAGCGGGCGGCGGCCAGTTCCCGGGGAGGCATCCCGAGCACGGGTGCGAGCGGCTCCGAGGAGGCGCCGGCCGCGGCCACCAGACGCAGGTAATGGTGGATCTGGTGGGACGCCGACGGAAGGACGGTCGGCGGTCGGTCGGGTTCCGATTGGAGTCTGCGGATCTCGGCCAACGGACGCTTCCGCATCGGCGTGGCGTTCGGGTCCGGCTCGACGGGCCGTGTCAGCAACAGTCGGCGCAGTCCGCGCGAGGTCCCGATGCGGACCGGGATCCGGGCAACGAAGGCCTCGAGTCCGGACCGGAACGAATTGGGGAAGAGGACGGCGAGGTCGAAGCGGTCGCGTCGGAGGCACCGGCCGGTCGTCCATGGGGAATCCTTGGAGCGGAAGGTCCGGACGCGATCGACAGCGGGATGGCCGGTCCAGAGGTCGGCCAGCTTCTCGTGGCAGAGCAAAGTGACCTCGGCGGACGGGAACCGTTCGCGAAGCCGGACCAGGGCCGGCGTGGTCATCACGGCGTCGCCGAGCCAGTTGACGCCGCGGACGAGGATGCGGGCCGGTTGTGGGGCGGTCGGGTCCATGGGTCGGCTATTCGGCCTCCTTCGATTCGCGGCGGGTCTGGAGGGTGGACGGGGCCTTCCATCGGCGATGGACCCAGAACCAGTTCGCCGGGTCGCGGCGGATGGCGGTCTCGTAGGCGGCCATGACGTCGCGGGTGATCGCCTCGACCGATCGGTCTGAACCATCGGCCTCCTGCGTGGCGATGACGGGACCGCACTGAATCTCCCATCGGGCGAGGCCGGTCCGGAAGCAGTTGGCCATGGCGAGGCGCGCCTTGTAGCGCAGGGCCATCACCGCTGCGGCGGGGCTGCAGGAGCAGGGGTGCCCAAGCAGGGGAATCCACAAACCGTGTCCGCCGCCGTGCTGGTCGGAGAAGAGGGCGACGATGGCGTTCTGGCTCTCGAAGAGGCGTTTCAGCGGGGCGACGCCCTGGCGCCGTTCGACGAATTCCACCCCGGTCTTCCGCCGGAGACGTTGCAGGGCGTTCTCTAGAGCGCGGAGCTTCTGGGCGCGGTAGGTGGTCGCCATACGCCGGTCCGGCGCCAGCTGTTGGGCCTGCGAAAGGAGGTCGAAGTTGCCGAAATGCCCGGTGGCGACCAGCAGGTTCACCCCCTTGGGAGGCAGCGTCTCGTCGAAGCCGGTGATCTGCAGTCGGTTCCCGAGGTCGGCCAGGGACATCCCGGGAACGCGGATGGCGCAGGCGTAGGCCTCGCCGATGCGTCGGAGGTTCTCCGCGGCGGTTTCACGGACCCGGGATTCCGGCCAGTCCGGGAAGGCCATGCGGAGGTTCTCCTCGGCGATCCGGCGGTGGCGTCGGGCGAAGACGACGGCGAGCCCGCCGACGCCGCGGCCGACGCGGGCGGCCCATTCCAGGGGGAGAAGGCGCAGGAGTCCGAAGAGGACGATCAGCAGGGCTTCCAGCAGGCGGGAGAACACGTGCGGCGACGATATTCC
>JAIXUV010000077.1 GCA_027483345.1 Verrucomicrobiales bacterium
CCGGACCGGGAGATCAGCTCGCCGGTCCGGGCGTTGTCGTGCCAGGCGAAGGACTTCCGCTGGAGCGCGTCGTACACCGCGGCCCGGATGTCGCCGAGCGTGAGCACCGCGGTCCGGTTGCGGATCGGCCCGAGCACGAGCCCGACGAGCGTCCGCAGGACGACCAGCCCGAAGACAACGACCACCATGCGGCCGAGCGGGAACGTGGCCGCGGTGTCCGGCGAGCGGAGCGCCGTGATGGCGTCGCCGAGGAACTGGGGCAGCGAGAGCTCGACGGCGATGTTGAAGGCGAGCAGCCCGACCGAAAGCGCCACCCAGCCGGGGCGGCGTCCCAGGAAACGCACGACCGTCCACAGCGCCCGCGCGGGGCGTATGGACGGCGGCGGCTTCTGGCAAGGCGCGGACATCGAGGCGGAACCGGGCCGGTCCCGGGGAAATCCGGGACAGGGACCGGGCCGCGGAGGGTGGCATCCGCCGTCCGCCGGGCAAGGCGAAGGGCGAAGTGGCGAAGGCCTGGCAACAATCCGGCGGTTCGGAAGACCCGCACTCCGGATGCCCGCCCTCCCTGGGTCCGCCGCCGCGCCGACTACAAGACCCTGGCAGGCACCTCGATACGGTCCCCGTCGCGAAGCCGGACGTCCTCGCTTCTCAGGTTCTCCTTCAGGATCTTCTCGACGTTGACCGTGACGCTCTCCGCCCTCCCATCCGTACCGGGCCGGCTGTGAACCCGGACCATCTTGAGGTTGGCTTTTCCGCTGCGGCCCAGGCCGATGATGGCCTCGGAAAGCCAGATCTCCTCCCCAGGCGGAATCGGCACCGTGCCGTTGAGTTCTCCAAAAAACCGGGCCTTGCCTGGAGCGGCCGACTGGACTGCTCCCACCTCCGGCACCTCGATCACGTCGCCGTCGCGCAGGAAGAGGTCGGCCTGCTCGGGCTGGTCCTTGGAGAGGTCGAAGATCCGGTCCCAGGCGGGCTGGTCGCGGAAGGCTTGGCGGCGGACGCGGACGCGGGAGACGTCCGCGTTGGTTGGCAGGCCGGACTTCACCAGCCAGTCGCATAGCCCAGACGGCCGCGACACCACGTTCATCCCGTTGCCAAGCTTCTCGAATCCCGCGCCCAGGACGCTCGTGCGTCCCGCCACCACCAGCGTGAACCGGGCCGAGAAAAGGCAGTTGGTAACGGCCGGCCAAAGTGCCTTGCCTTTGTAGGGATCGGACACGCCCAAGGCATGGACGGTCTCGGGAATCTGGACCACGTCTCCCCAGCGGAGCACCGGCGAATCCCCGCAGTTCGCCCCGGTGACGAGGTTCGAAACGTTCAGGGGAACCAGGTCCCATCCGGTGCCGACCTCCTTGGGACGCTGGATCGTGACCTGGTCCCATGCGGGCCACTCGAAACCCGGACCAAAAATGCCGACATTTGGCCGAGTGGGCACCAGGCCCTTTCGCGTGGCCATGCGACGGACATCCTGGACCGTGGCGACAGGGTCCAGCCAACCGTAGAAAGTGGCGACGGCTTCCAGCGCGGTCAGCCGGTTCAAGTCCGCGGCGTCCCGGCGGATCACGGCCAGAACGCTCCTCGTCGAGTCCCGGCGGATGCGGATCGAGTTGGGATCCGGCACGTCGTCCCGGGCCCCGGCCTTGCGGAGCACTTCGGCCAGCTCCTCCGCCGAGGCCCGCGCCGAACCCGATGCACGCGGCCCTGGAGCAACGGCGGCCTGGGGCAGGCCCGTCGCGCGTTGGAGCCATTCGAGAGGCGTGAGACCCTGCCCATTCCGGGCGTTGGGGTCGGCCCCGTGCTTCAGCAGAAGCTCCAGTTTCGGACGGGAACCGGCATCCAAGACCCAGTTGATCGCACGCAGACCGGACCCGAGCGCGGTGAAGGAAACGACGTTGTCCGGCTTGGCGCCGTGGTCCAGCAGCAGCCCGAAGATCTCGTCGTCGGAGTCCAACGCCACGATGAGCGGGAGTCCGCCATCCTTGGGACGGAAGTTGGGATCGGCCCCCGCATCCAGCAGCTGTCGGACGAGTTCCGCGCTTCCGGCCGACACCGCGGCAATCAGCGGCGTCGCCTGATCCGTCCCAAGATTGGGGTTGGCGCCGGATTTCAGGAGCAGCGCCACCAGCGCCGCCCGCGACTGCGACGTCGGAAGGTTCCGCTGAAGGGCCAGGAGAAGGGGCGACTCACCACCCTGGTTCAGGGCGTTGACGTCCGCGTCCTTGGCCAGGAGGAGCGGCACGGTCTTCTCCGGCTGCTCCGCCAACACGGCCTCGTGGAGGACGGTCCGGCCCGAGAACACCTCCCTGGGATCGGCGTTGGCTTCGAGGAGCAGTTGGAGCATCGCCACGGACTTGGATTTCAGCGCGCGGAACAGCAGGGGCTCGCTGCCGGCAGGCTGCCGGAGCTTCGCCTCGGCGGCCATCAGTCGCCGGGCAATGGACAGGTTGCCGCCGTGAACGGCCAGGCCCAGCGGCGTCGAAGGCGGATTTCCCATCAGGGGTCCGCTCAGCAGCTCCAGGTCGGGCTTTCCCTTGAGAAGGTGTTCGACCACCGCCTCATATTGCCGCACGACCGCCCAATGGAGCGGCGTGGAATTCACCGAGCCGCGCTGGTTGACGTCGAGCCCACGGGCCAGCAGGAGGTCCACCATGGCGACACGTCCGTTGATCACGGCCATTTCCAGCAGGGTGGATTGGTTCAGTCTCCGGGACGCCTCCAACGCGACGCCCCGTCCGAGGAGATGCTCCACCACCCGTGTCTGGCCGCGACCCACGGCCTGCTCGATCGGCGCGACGTCGTTCGCCGGGCCGGTGCGCAGCAGGTCGGGCGTGTCCTTCTCCAGTCTCTTGAGGCGTTCGATCTCGGCGTCCTCGGGATCCACCGGCGCCGCGGGCACCGCCATGGAGGCCGCGACGCCCAACGCCTTGATCTGTGCCTCCGCGCCCCGCCGGAGCACCTCGACCTCCAACTTCTTGGAGTTCCGAGCCCGAAACAGCTCCCTCTCCAACAAATCCTGGGAATCATGGAACTCCCGTTCCGCCGCCTTCACCTCTGGATACTGCGGTTCCATTTCCGTCGACAGCCGCCGCAGCCGCTTCTGGGCCTCGCGGATCGACTCCTCGGCCCGTTCGAAGGCCGGTGACGGAAAAGCGGCACGCAGGGCCGTCCGCCAATCCTTCTCCGCTTCCTGGAAACCCTCGATCATCAAGACCACCGCTTCGATCCGTGCCGCCTCGGCGAGGTCCGCCCTGGCCTTCGCCAGCGCCGGGTTCGCCTCAGCGCCGGCGCCGGCGCCGGCACCACCACCGAGGTCCGACGACGCTGCGGCGACGGACGCAGGCTCACCCTTTCCAAGGGCGACGAGGTTCTGGCGCGCCAACCGGACGAGGTTTGTCTGGCCGGGGAACTCGCGGGCGAGACGACCGAACGCCGCCGCGGCCTCGTTGGTCCGCCCCAGCTTCCGGTGGCATTCGCCCAACCGGTACAGCGCGGTCGCCGCGGTCCGGAGCGGCGTCTCCGCCCCCTCCAGCACGGCCTCGTAGCCCCGCACGGCCTCCGCCAGGTCCTGGTCGGATTCCTCCGCGAACAGCGCCTTGCGAAACCGCTCCTGCACGACGTCCTCGGCCACCACACCGCACGACACGACGGCCAGCAAAGCGGCCGCCACCATTCCTTTCCAACTCTTGGTTGTCTTCATCGGGTTCCTTCCTAGCGGTTCCGTCCGGTCGTCGTGTCAGGGATTGGTGAAATGGACATCGGGCTTCAATTCGTGGTGCAAGGGAGGTCGAGTCGGTAGCCCACGCCGTGGACGGTCTTGAGGAAGCGCGGGTTCTCGGGGTCCTGCTCGACCTTCGCGCGCAGCGACGCCATGTGGGTGTCCACGGTCCGCGTGGTCGGGAACGCGTTCACGCCCCACACCACGTCGAGGAACCGCTCCCGGCTCACCACCGCGCCGTCGGCCTCGGCGAGCAATTGGAGCATGGCGAACTCCTTCGGCGAGAGGCGCACCGGTTCGCCGGCCCGCGTGGCCTCCCGACGCGCGAAGTCCACCTCGACCTCGCCGAGACGGAGCGACGTCGGCGCCGCGTTCTCCGCGCGTTCGACCCGGCGCAGCAACGCCCTCACCCGCGCCAGCAGTTCGTCGACGCCGAAAGGCTTCACCAGGTAGTCGTCGCCGCCGAAGTCGAGGCCACGGACGCGGTCTTCCAGCCGGCCGCGGGCGGTGAGGAACAGCACCGGCGACCGGAACCCAAGCCGGCGCAGCTCGCGGCACAGCGCGAAGCCGTCCAGGCGCGGCATCATCACGTCGAGCACCACGAGGTCGGGCTTCTCCTCGAGGATCCGCGCGAGGCCGACCTCGCCGTCGGCGGCCGACAACACGCGGTAGCCGGCCGACGTGAGGGCGTCCTCCAGTCCGCGACGCATGGCGAGTTCGTCTTCGACGACCAGGATCCGGTTCATGGCGTTCCTCCGATGGTGTTCCCCTTCCGGGTGACAGGCAGGGTCACGACGAACCGTGCGCCCTGTCCGGGACGGCTTTCGACGCGGACCGTTCCGCGGTGTCCCTCGACGATGTGCTTCACGATGCTGAGGCCGATGCCGATGCCTTCCGTCTCCCGCCGCAGCTCGGAGCCCAGCCGATGGAAACGGTCGAAGATGCGACGATGTTCCGACTCGGGGATGCCCGGGCCGGAATCGGCGACCGAGAGGGCCCATGCGTCCGCACCGCGTTCCAACGCGAGGACCACCTCGGAATCCTCCGGCGCGTGCTTGAGGGCGTTGTCGATCAGGTTGACCAGGCATTGCTGGACCGCGTCGGGGTCGACATCGACGAGGTCCGACGCGGGATCGGGCACTGGCTCCGGGAGCCGAAGGACAAGCCGGACGCGGCGGGGACCGAATTGCGGTTCGAGAATCCGCGCGGTCTCGGAGACCAGCGCCGGGAGGTCGGTCGGTCGGGGCTCGTATTCCCGGCGTCCGCGTTCGATCCGGGACCAGTCGAGGACGTTCTGGACCAGCGTGCCGAGCCGACGGCATTCGCGGACGATGAGGTCGTAGTATTCCGCTCGCCGTTCCGCCGAGGCATCGCCGCCCCGCTGGAGGTTCTCCGCCAGCAGACGGACCGAGGCCAACGGGGCCCGGAGCTCATGGGTGACGCCGGCCACGAAGTTGGTCTGGGCCTCGGTGAGGTCCTGAAGACGGAGGAAGGCCCGACGTCCGAGGAAAAGCGCTGCGATCACCGCGACCGCGGCCGCCGCCCCAAGGCTCCCGGACCAAGCGACCTGCCGTCGTACCGAGGCGAAGTACGCGGCCGGCTCCGCGAGTCCGACTTCCACGCGGGAGCCGTCCTCGACACCCGGAAACAGCGGCGCCGACGCGAGAGACTTCCAGTCGGACGTGTCGGAGTCGCCGGCGGCGTTCCAGGTCTCGTCGCCGATCCGGAAGCGGATCCCCCAGCCCGATCCGGCGCGGAGTCCTGGCAGTTCGGAAGCCGCACGGAACGCGGACCGGACCGTCTGCTCGGGGAAGAGCGTGCCGACCGCCTCGCCGGCTGCGCCACCGGGGCGAAGGGCCCCGCCCGTGGCGGATGAACTCCAGAAGAGGCGTCGTCCGTCCGGCCCGCCGACCCAGAACGCCCCGGACGCCGGAGCCCGGGCGAGTCCGCGGGCGACGGCTTCGCGCCACGGCGTCTCGGA
>JAIXUV010000381.1 GCA_027483345.1 Verrucomicrobiales bacterium
AACCGCGTCAACCAGCAGCAGCTGGGCGGCGCCAACCAGGCCGGCTCCGCGGTCAACACCGGTTCCTTCCAAAGCCGCTTCAACAGCATGTCCCGCGGCCAGGGCGGCTCGGCCTACGGGGGGCTCTCGGACCTCCTGCAGACGGTCAGCATCACTGCCGACCAGCGCTCCAATTCCCTGATCGTGTACGGCAACAAGAAGGATCTCGCCCGCCTCAAGGAGGTGCTGGTGAAGGTGGACACGCTGCTGCCCCAGGTGCTGGTCGAGGCCATCATCATGGAGGTCAACCTCAGCGACGGCTGGAACTACGGCATCAGCGCCGCGCAGCGCGCCGCGCAGTTCGGTGACAACGCCAACAACCGCGGCGGCGGCGTGATCAACAACCCGGGCGGCGCCCCGATCGGCACCGGTGCCGACTTCCTGCGTCAGCTCGGCCGCAACAGCACCACGGTCGGCACCAACGTCGTCAACGGCGTCCCGTCCACCTCCGGCGCCGGCCTCTCCTACTTCGCGCAGATCGGCCAGAACTGGGACCTCGCCATCAGCGCCATCTCCGCCGACAGCCGGGTCAACGTCATCCAGCGTCCCCGGGTGATCACCTCCCATGCGACGCCGGGCAGCTTCTTCGTCGGCTCGGAGGTCCCGTTCGTGTCCGGCTCCTTCTTCGGCGGCGGCACCTTCGGCAACAGCCAGTCCATCACCCGCCAACAGGTCGGCGTGGGACTCAACGTCACGCCCTTCATCACCCCGGACAACCTGGTCGTCATGCAGATCGACCAGAACGTGGACAACCTCGGGTCCAACCTCGACCTCGGCAACGGACAGAGCGCCCCGACCACCCAGACGCGTTCCGCCAGCTCCTTCGTCACCGTCCGCGACAAGGACGCCGTGCTGCTCGGCGGCTACATCACCACCAGCACCGACAAGCAGCGCTCCGGCGTCCCGCTGCTGAAGGACATCCCGCTGCTCGGGGCCGCCTTCTCCCGTCGTTCCCAGAACAGCTCGCGCACCGAGCTGATGATCCTCATCCGCCCCAGCATCCTGACCACGCCCGCCGACGCCGGCGCCGTCGCCGACCAGGAGCGTCAGCGTCTGCCGGGCGTCCGGGTGGCCGAGAGGGAGTTCGAGGAGAACGAAAAGGTCGAGGCCCGCAAGGCCCGCCGGCAGCTCAAGGAAGACCGCTGAGCCGCGCGGCGGAATAGGATTCCTCGCCGGAGCCTCTGACGTTGATGCGCAACGAAAGTCGACTGTTGGTCTTCCTCAGGGCGCCGCGGGAAGGGCAGGTGAAGACCCGGTTGGCCTGTGAGATCGGTCCTGTCGCCGCCCTGGAGGCCTACCGCACACTGCTCCAACGCACCCTCGACGCCGCCGCGGACTTCGGCGCGGTGGAACTCCGATTCACGCCGTCCGACGCGCTTCCCCTGGTGGAACCGCTCCTGCGGCCTGGATGGACGGCGGTGGGCCAAGGGGAAGGGGACCTCGGCGAACGTCTGGATTCGGCGTTCCGGGACGCCTTCCGCGACGGCTTTCAGCGGGTGATGGTGGTCGGTTCCGACTGTCCGGAGATCAGTCCCGAGGACCTCAGCCAAGCCGATGAGCGGCTCTCCGAGTCCGATGTCGTGTTGGGGCCGGCCCACGACGGCGGTTACTGGCTTCTGGGCCTGCGTCGACCGGCTCCGTTCCTTTTCCGCGACATGCCTTGGAGCACCCCACATGTCTTCGCCGAGACCGTCCGCCGCGTGGAAGCGGCCGGGCTCCGCCTCGGGCGCCTGCGCGAGCTGGCCGATGTGGACACGGCGGTCGACTGGAGGCGGTGGCTGGAACGTGCTCGTCTGGGCTGATCCGGATCCATCCAGCGGGAGCCCCCCGTCAATGCGCCACACCGCGACGTAGGCGGGAGCCGCTGACGATTCAATGGCAAAGCCGCACCCATCCGTTGGTGGGTGATTCGGCTCCGGGTCCGGTCCTTCGCTGGCGACTTGGCGTGTTTGCGTGTGTCCCTTCCGGCTCCCATGAACCGATTCGAAGGATCCCGCATTCCATCCCGGTTGCCGTGGTGGATTTCCCGCCGCAGGATCCGTGGATGCAGAACGCATCGTTGAACCGCCGTGGATTTCTCACCGGCGGTCTGCTGGCCGCCGCCTCCGCCGGTTGCGCTACGTCGGACTCCGGCCAGTCCACCGCCGCCTCCGGAACGCCCGCAGGACGCATCCGCCTCGCTATCGCCTCCTACTCCTATTGGCACTTCCGCGACCCGAAGGTGACCATCCACCAGGTCGTCGACCGCTGTGCCGAGCTGGGTGTGGACGGCGTGGATATCCTGCACCGCCAGATGGACATCCCGGAGAAGGAGCCGCTGACCTCCGCCCACCGGTCCTATCTCGCGGACCTGCGTCGGCATGCGTTCCGGCAGGGCGTGACGCCCGTCTGCCTTTCGATCCACCAGGACTTCGTCGATCCCGATCCCGCGGTCCGCAGGACCCATGTCGCCCACACCGAGAAGTGCATCGAGATCGCCTACGCGCTCGGCATCTCCTGCGTCCGCATCAACTCGGGCCGATGGAACACGATCGCGTCGTTCGACGACCTGATGAAGGCGCGGGGCGAGGAGCCGGTGCTTCCCGGCCACACCGAGGACGACGGTTTCCGGTGGTGCGTCGAGTCGTTGGAGCAATGCCTTCCGAAGGCCGCGGAATGTGGTGTGATGTTGGCCGTGGAGAACCACTGGGGACTGACGCGGACCGTCGAAGGAATGCTTCGGATCGCCCGGGACGTGCGGCATCCGAACTTCGGCCTGCTGATGGACACCGGGAATTTCCTCGAGAACCCCTACGACAAGCTGGAGGCGATCGCGTCCAAGACCGTGTACGTCCAAGCCAAGGACTATCCGGGAGGCGGCGAGTGGTACACGCTCGATCTGGACTATCCGCGCATCGCCGGGATTCTGCGCAAGGCCGGCTATTCCGGTTGGGTGGCGTTGGAGATGGAAGGCAAGGAGCCGGCGTCGACGGCCGTTCCGAAGAGCCTCGCCAAGTTCCGCTCGGCGTTCCGCTGAACGGATTCATCGGGCAGGCCGGTTTGGAGGGAAGGGCGGGTGCGCAGGGAAATGGGCTTGCCGCCGGAAGCTCCGAGGCATGGAGTGCGGGTTCATGCCGAAGAAGGCTCCAAGGAAGAAAAGGGTCGCCCGGCCGCGGGTTCTCTGGCAGGTCAACCCGACCACGCGGGTGGAGGCTTCGGCCAAGAGCTATCGTCGCCGAAAGCCGCCGCAGATCCGTGTGGACGCAGACGATGAGCAAGAAACCTGAATCCGCCCCCACCGCAGCCATCAACGCCCCCGCGCCCCGGCTGAAGCTGGGCCTGCCCAAGGGATCGCTCCAGGAGGCGACCCTCGAGAAGTTCGCCCGTGCCGGATGGAACATCACGGTCTCGTCGCGGAGCTACGAGCCGTACGTGGACGATCCGAGCCTCCAGATCCGGCTGATCCGGGCGCAGGAGATCGGACGCTACGTCGCGTTGGGCTACCTCGACGCCGGCCTCACCGGCATCGACTGGATCCATGAGAACGGCGTGGCCAGCCAAGTCCACGAGGTCGGGGAGTTCCTTTTCAGCAAGGCCACGCGCCAGCCGACCCGTTGGGTCTTGGCCGTTCCCGAGGAGTCGCCGATCCAGTCGGTGAAGGATCTCGAGGGCAAGCGGATTGCCACCGAGGTGGTGGGGATGACCAAGCGTTGGCTCAAGAAGCACGGCGTGAAGGCCGAGATCGAGTTCTCGTGGGGCGCCACCGAGGTGAAGGCGCGCGAACTCGTCGACGCCATCGTGGACGTGACCGAGACCGGCTCCTCGCTGCGGGCGAACAAGCTGCGGATCGTGGACACCCTCATGGTCTCGACGCCGCGGCTCGTGGCCAACAAGACCGCATGGAAGGACGAGTGGAAGCGGCGCAAGATCGAGAGCATCGCGATGTTGCTCAAGGGGGCCATCGAGGCCGAAGTGAAGGTGGGCCTGAAGTTGAATCTTCGAGAGAAGGACCTGCCAAACCTGTTGCAAAGCCTCCCGTCACTCCGTAATCCTACCGTCTCAAGTTTGAGCCAGTCAGGCTGGGTGGCTGTGGAAACGATCATCGACGAACCGGTGGTTCGGGAGATGATTCCGCAGCTCAAGGCCTTGGGTGCCGAAGGCATCATCGAGTATCCGCTGAACAAGGTGGTTTACTGAACGACCGGCAAAGCACGAACAGAACTATGGGTTCACTCAAGAAACGTCGTAAGGCGAAGATCAACAAGCACAAGCGTCGGAAGAAGCTTCGGCAGAACCGGCACAAGAAGCGTACCTGGCAGAAGTAACGCTGCCGCTTCGGCCGTTCTCACCACCAATCGCTTTACGAAAAACGCGGTTCCGGATCCTTCCGGGCCGCGTTCTTTTTGCGCCCAATGGCTTCCGGATGAAGTGTCCGCTGCAGGCCTCCCGGCGTCAGTGGACCGGGCGGACCGCCTCCTCCTTGGCCCTTCGGAATCTTCGGTTTCCATCATGAAGCAGGTTGCCTCCGTTCCCAGTCGTCAAAACTGGACTCGTTCCCTCGGGGAGCCCTTGTCGTGGTGGGACCACGTGATGGGACAGTTCGGCTTCCTGTTCCTGCTGGCGTGCTGCCTTGCGACCGGATGCGCCTCGCCACGCTCGACCACGTCGTCCCGTTCGAAGCCGGATGCGGCCACCAAGGCCGGAACCGAGGCCGACTGGGAGAAGCGGGCCCAGGGCCATGCCGCATTCGCCGCCGGTCTGCTTCGGGGCATGAAGAACGATCTGGAGGGCTTCAGCCGCTACTTCGAGAAGGCCTATGAGGCCGATCCCTCGAACGAGGCACTGGCACTGGACATCGCACGCCGCAGACTTCAGGCGGGCCAGATCACCAACGCCCTGCCGGTGCTGGATCGGGCCGCATCCCGGAGCAACGCCTCGTCCGAAGTCCATTCCCTCCATGGGGTGGCCCTTTTCCAAGCCGGACGCACCAACGAGGCCCTGGCCGCCTATCTCCGCGCCGTGGAGCAACCGTTGGTGATGCCCTCGGTGGTCCAGGCGTCGGTCCGCCTCCTGGTCGCCGGCGGACGCCTCGGCGAGGCCTTGGAAACGCTCGATCGGGTGTCGAAGCGAACCGGGACGAACCAGCCGTCGTTGCTGCTCGACCTCGCCGACCTCTACCTCCTTTGCGGATCGGTCGACGCCGCACGCACCAATCTCACCACCCCCCGCGCAATGGACCTGCTTGGCCGCGTCCGGCAGGCCGGCCCGGCCGACGCATCCTTGAACCTCCGACTGGCCGACCGCTACTCGGCCCTCGGCCGGATGGCTGATTCCGAGGCGGTGTTGAAGGAGTTCCAGCAGCGGGTGCCCCGGAGCCCGGCGGCCTTGGCGCGTTTGGCTGAGATGTACCTGCGGTCGGGAAGGGTGCCCGAGGCGGGCGCCCAGTTGGAGGCGTTGCGGAGGATCGACCCCTCCAATCCCATGACCTACTACCTGCTCGGGTCGGTGGCCATGGAGGAGAAGCAGTTCGAGAAGGCCCGGAACCACTACGAACGGGTGATCCTGCTCAACCCCGGCTTCGAGCCCGCCTACGCCGACCTCTCGGTCGCGTTCTTCAACCTCGAACGTCCCGAGGAGGCGGTCGCGGTCCTGGAACGTGCCCGAAGGGACTTCGCGCCGAACTTCCGCGTCGAATTCCTGCTCGGGGCCGCCTTCTCGCAGCTCAAGCGCTTCGACGACGCCTGGGCCCGCTACCAGACCGCCGAGAAGCTCGGCAGCACCAACGAACCCCCGCTCACCGACCACCGCTTCTACTTCCAGGTCGGCGCGATGCTCGAACGCAAGGGCGACGAGGTCCGCTGCATCGAGTATCTTGAGAGGTCCCTCGAACTGCAGCCCGACTACGACGAGGCGTTGAACCACCTCGGCTACTTGTGGGCCGAGAAGGGGGAGAACCTAGAACGTGCCCAGGCGATGATCGAGCTCGCCCTTCAGTCGGAGCCCGACAACGCCGCCTACCTCGACAGCCTCGGCTGGGTGCTCTTCAAGCGCGGCCGCTTCGAGGAGGCGCTGTCCACCCTCCGCAAGGCGGTCGCCGGACTTGAACGCCCAGACTCCACCGTCTTCGACCACCTCGGCGACTGCCTCGCCGCCCTCGGTCGCTGGTCCGAGGCGCGTGAAGCCTGGGAGAAGTCCCTCGCGGTCGAAAAGTCCGAGGCCGTCGCGAAGAAGCTTTCCGATGCCGCCGGCCGCTGAACCGGACACACATGGAGGGTGCGTCGTGCAAGAACGCCAGGACGCGAGGTCCAGGCAAGGGAATGACGTGGCCAGCGACAGCGAAGGCGATGGATGCCCGGTGGCGGCCATCTCGACTCCAATTTCCTGGAGCCGATGGAGACGGTAGACTCCTATCGGGTCTGAAGGGTGTCGGATTCCATCCGACGCTGGAACTCCGCCCAGAGACGTTCCGTCGCCGGCGATGTCCCCAGCGGCCTTCCGTCGAGGGAAACCACTTCGGCCAAGCCCTGGGTGCTGGAGCTGATTCCCACTGACTCTGCCGTCGCCAAGGCCTCTGGAAAGGCCGCGGTCTCCTCGGGCCGGAGTCCCAGCGACGGCGCGATCTCCAGGAGGATTCCGCGGGCGATGCCCGGCAGGGCCCCTTCTTGGAGCGAGGGCGTCCGAAGCCGGTCTCCCGCGATCCAGAAGAGGTTACCCGATCCGGCTTCGGCGATCCGGCCGGCGGTGTTCAGCAACAACGCCTCGTCGGCGCCGGCCGTTTCCGCTTCCGCCCGGGCGAGCACGTTCAGCAGCTTCGAAGCGGACTTCACGCGGGTCAGCGGATCCTCGATGCCCAGGCGGAACGACGCCGTCGCCAACCTCAGGCGACGTGGGGCGGCCTCCAGGCCGGCGTCCGGAAACGCTACCAGGATCAGCTGCGGTTCGTTCGCGCCCCTTGGGGAATAGCCCCGGGTTCCGCAGCCCCGCGAAAGGGTGATGCGCAGCACGCCGCGGGACACTCCGTTGGCGGCGAGCAATCCTTCCGCCGCGGTGCGCAGTTCCGCGGAACCCGTCCCAATCCGGACCCCCAGGAAATCCGCGCCCCGGGTGAACCGCTCCCAGTGGGCGTTCCAGAACGCCGGCCTTCCGTTGCGGACGCCGATCGTCTCGAACAGGCCGTCGCCGTAGAGGAATGAACGGTCGAACACGGAGACCAGTGCCGACTCCGCGGGAACGTGCCGTCCGTTGATCCAGACTTCTTGAGGCGGGTTCATCGAGTTTTGCCGGGGGATTGATCCACAGATGTCGCCGATTTCACAGATGTGGCGATTGGGGATCCGGTTGTAACGACCGGGGCTGGAGTTGGCCAAAGCGGCCGGTTCGGCGTCGCAGGAAGAGGGAATCCATATGCGTCCTCTGCGTCATCTGCGGATGAGTCCGCGGCTTCTTGCTCGGATCCTGTTCATCTGCGGATGCCCAGGGCGGCGAGGATGCCACCGGCCTTGGCCCAGGTTTCCTCATGTTCCGCGGTGGGATCGGAGTCGGCGACGATGCCGGCACCAACGTGGAACCAGGCGCGTTGGTCCTTCAGCACGACGGTGCGGATGGTGATCGAGAGCTGGCTCTCCCGGTTGAAGCCGAGGTACCCGATGCAGCCGGTGTAGGGCCCCCGGGCCACGGGCTCGAGGTGGTCGATGATCTCCATCGCCCGGATCTTCGGCGCTCCCGTGATGCTGCCGCCCGGGAAGCAGCTCTGCAGCACGTCGAGGTGCGAGAGCCCGGGACGGATCTCCGATTCGATGGTGGAGACGAGGTGCTGCACCTGGCGGTAGCGCTCGAGCCGGGCAAGCTCCGGGACCCGGACGGATCCGTAGGTGCTGACGCGTCCAAGGTCGTTGCGGAGCAGGTCCGTGATCATGACCAGTTCCGAGCGCTCCTTCTCGCTGCCCAACAGCTCGCGGGTGAGGTTGGAGTCGAGTTCCGGCGAGTCGGATCTCGGTCGGGTGCCCTTGATCGGGCGAGTCGTCGCGTGGCTGCCGCTCAGGCGGAGGAAGAGCTCCGGTGAAGACGACAGGATGCATTCCTCTTCACCCTCGAGGAACGCGGCGAACGGCGACGGCGACACCTCGACGAGTCTTCGGAACAGCTCCCAGGGCGGGTGCGGCCAAGGGGCGTCCAGCCGCTGGGACAGGTTCACCTGGTAGATGTCCCCGCTGCGGATCCAGCGTTGGGCCGCGTTCACCGCTTCCAGAAAGCGCTCCCGGGGAAACGACGTCCGGACCGGACCCGGCGAGACCCGGGGCTGTGGATCGGCGGTATCCGCCGGCGCCGGATCCGATCCGAGGTGCTCCTTCCAGAACCGAAGGTCGGCGCGGGCGCGTTCCTCGGAGCGTTCGCCGTCGGCGCGCAGCCCGGTGGAGACAACCGTGGCCGTGTCCTCGAGATGGTCGAAGACCACCAGGCTGGCGTGGAAGCCCACGTCGCAGTCGGGAAGCTCGAGGTCGTGGACCGCATGGCGGCTCAGGCGTGGCTCCACGAAATGCTTCAGGTCGTAGCCCCAGGAGCCGAACACGCCGCCCAACGGGAAGGGGAGCGGGACCTCGTCGAGCAGTTCGAACCGGGTGATCAGGGAGTCCAGCAGCGACCACGGATTGCCGAACTGGATGTCGACGTGGCCGTCGTCGAGCCGCGTCTCGCAGCGAGATCCCACGGAACGGAAGCGCAGGAAGGGCCGGGCGGTGACGATCGAATGCCGGGCCGACGGCACCTCGAACATGGCGGTGCGCAGAAGGACCCGCCCGGGCTCGCCGCGGAGCCGCGCGGCGAGGGAATCGGGGGTGTGTCGGGTGGCGACCTTTTCGAGCAGCGTCCGCATGGATGTCCGGCGAGCGGAAGCGACACCATCCGCCGGCGGGGGCCGACGTCAATCCGTGGAAACGAAACCGCCGGGAACGCGAGGCGTGCCCGGCGGTTCGTGGAGCGGGTCCGGTTACTTGCCGGCCTCGATGCCGAGCAGTTCGACCTGGAAGACCAGCGTCGAGTTCGGCCCGATGGGGCCTCCCTGCCCAGTGCCTTGCTCGCCGTAGGCGAGGTTCGACGGGATCGTGAACTCGAACTTGTCGCCGACCTTCATGAGTTGGACGCCTTCGGTCCAGCCGGGGATGACGCCGTTCAGGGGGAAGGAGATGGGTTCGCCGCGCTGGACGGAGCTGTCGAACACGGTGCCGTCGATGAGCGTGCCGTGGTAGTGCACCTTGACCGTGTCGGTCGCCTTCGGGGACTTGCCGCCGTCCGGTCCGGCCTTGACGACCTTGTACTGGAGGCCGCTGGCGGTGGTCTTGACGCCTTCCTTCTTGGCGTTGGCAGCGAGGTACTCGGCGCCCTTCTTGGCGTTCACGCCGCCGGCCGCTGCGGCCTCGGTCTGACGCTTCTGGAAGAGGGAGGTCTTGAAGTCGTTCAGCGCCTTCTCGAGCTCGGCCTCGGTGAGGGCCAGCTTGTCGGCGAAGGTGTCGACGACGCCGGCGGCCAGGGCCTTGGAATCGAGGTCCAGGTTCTGGCGCTTCATGCTCTTGCCGATGTCCGCGCCGATGGCGTAGCTGGCGCGGGCCTTGTCGCCGGTGAGGTCGAGCTTGTCCTGGGCGAGGGCCGCCGAGGCGGCGAGGGTGGAGGTGATCAAGGTGGCGACGTGTTTGTTCATGTGCACTCCCGCCTCACTGGTTCGCGCAGCGGGTCCGGAAAGCTGCTGCAAGGAAACGGGCCGGGGAAGGAAAATGATGCCCCGGAAACGAAGCCACCCGCGATCCCATGGGGAACGCGGGTGGCGCGGCGAAGATGGGACGTCAGTGCGCCTTCTTCTTGGAGAAGACGTGCGTCGCGTGGCCGAAGAAGACCTCGGCGCCTTCCATCACGGTCTCGCTGAGGGTCGGATGCGGGTGCACGATGTTCGCGAGGTCATGGACCGTGGCGCCCATCTCGATGGCGACCGTGCCTTCGCCGATGAGTTCGCCGGCTCCGTGGCCGACGATGCCCACGCCAAGGACGCGTTCTGTCTCGGGATCGATGATCAGCTTGGTGAGGCCGTCGGTCCGGTCGTAGGTGAGGGCACGGCCGCTCGCGCCCCACGGGAACTTGGCAACCTGGACGGTGATCCCCTTGGCCTTGGCCTCGGTTTCGGTCAGGCCGACCCAGGCGACCTCGGGATCGGTGAACACCACCGCCGGGATCAGGTAGTCGCGGTTCACCGCGCCCGACTCGCCGGCGATGTTCTCCACGGCGATGCGGGCCTCCTTGCTGGCCTTGTGGGCGAGCATGATGCCGCCGGCGATATCGCCGATGGCGTAGATCTTCGGATCGGTGGTCGCCATGCGCTCATCGACCTTGATGAAGCCGCGCTCGTCGCGCTGGACCAGCGTGTTCTCGAGTCCGAGGTCGCCGCCGTTGGGCACACGTCCGACGGAGACCAGCACCCGGTCGTAGTACTCCTCCAGCTTCTGGCCGTTGAACTCGATGGTGACCTTGATCTGCTTCCCGGCGGTCTTCATCTCGAGGACCTTCGCCTTGAGCCGGACCTCCTTGAAGGCCTTCTTGGCGTAGGCCGCGACCGGGCGGGCCAGGTCGGGATCGGCGCCGGCGAGGATGGCTTCCGCCGCCTCGACCACCGTCACCTCGGAACCCATGGAGGCGTAGACCGTGCCGAGCTCCATGCCGATGTAGCCGCCGCCGACCACGAGCAGCTTCGCGGGGATGTCCGCGATCTCGAGCGCCTCGGTGGAGGTCATGACCCGGGGGTTGCCGAGGTCGAAGGCCTTGGGAAGGGCGGGACGGGAACCGGCCGCGATGATGGCGGTCTGGAACCTCACGTACTGCTGGCCCGCCGCCGTCTCGATGCGGAGCGTGGAGGAATCCTCGAAATGGGCGCGACCGTGGACCACCTCGACACCGCGCATCTTGGCGAGCGAGGTGATGCCGGATCCGAGCTTCTCGAGGATGCCGTCCTTCCAGGCGCGCAGCCGGTCGAGGTCGATGGTGGGTTCGCCAAAGGAGATGCCACGATGGGCGGACTCCTTCGCGGCGGTGATCATGTGCGAGGCGTTGAGCAGCGCCTTCGACGGGATGCAGCCGCGGTTCATGCACACGCCTCCGAGACGCGGGTCGCGCTCCACGAGGAGCACCTTGCGTCCGAGGTCCGCGGCGTAGAACGCGGCGGCGTATCCGCCGGGGCCTGCGCCCACGACGACGATGTCGGTCTGGATGGGTTCCATGGGTTTCGGGATGCGCTTAGAGCTTCACCGCGGATTCCTCGAACCCCTCGATCGCCCGGACCAGGTCGACCGTGAAACGGGCGGCGGACCCGCCGTCGATGACGCGGTGGTCGTAGCTGACGGTGATCGGCATCATCGGCCGCGCCTCGATCTTTCCTTCGCGGGTGACCACCGGCTTCAGCGAGGTCTTGCCCAGTCCGAGGATCGCCACCTCGGGCTTGTTGATGATCGGGGTGAAGTGGGCGCCGCCGATGGCACCCTGGTTGGAGATGGTGAACGTTCCGCCCTTCATCTCCTCGGCGCCGATCTTCCGGTCGCGGGCCTTGGCCGCGATGGCGGCCAGTTCCTTGGCGATCTCCAGCAGCGACTTCTTGTCGGCGTCCTTCAACACCGGCACCAGCAGGCCGGCGTCGGTGTCGACCGCGATGCCGATGTGGTAGTAGTGCTTGAGGACCAGGGTCTCGGCGACCTCGTTGACGCTCGAGTTGAACTTCGGGTGCTTCTGGAGGGTGAGGACGAGGGCCTTGATGAGGAACGGGGTCGGCGAAAGCTTGGCGCCGGCCGCCTCGTAGGCCGCCTTGTAGCGGGACCGCAGGGCCTCGATGCCGGACATGTCGACCTCGTCGAACTGGGTGACGTGGGGCAGGGTGACCGCGTTTTCCACCATGCGCGCCGAAATCACCTTGCGCAGTGCCGTCAGGGGCTCGCTGGTGACCGGGCCGTGGAGGCTGAAGTCCTGGTTGACCAACGGGAAGCTGAGTCCCTGGGGCCCTTCGGCGTAGCGGCCGGCCCGGGCGACCTTGGTCTCAAGCTTCGAGACGTAGCGCGCCAGGTCCTCGACGACCACCCGTCCACCCGAGGCGCTGCCGCGGACGCGGGAGAGACGGATGCCGAGTTCACGGGCGACCTTGCGGACGTACGGGCTCGCCGCCGGAACGGGGCCGTCCTCGGTGGGTTCGTCACCGATCACGTCGTCTTCCTCGTCGTCGACCACCGGCGCGGCGGTCCGTGCGGGGCGGGGGGCCTTGGCCGCCGCCGGAGCCGAGGGGGCCGCCGGGGCGCCGCCGGGGCCGCCGTCGAGCGAAACCAGGACGGTGCCCACCGAGATGGTGTCACCTTCCTTGACCGCGACGGCGGTGACCGTGCCGGCGTTCGGAGAGGGTATCGGCGCGATGGCCTTCTCCGATTCCAGCTCGATGAGGGTCTGGCCGACGGTGATCGCATCGCCCACCTTGACGAGCACGCTCACCACCTTGCCGCTTTCGGCGCCGTCGCCGATTTTGGGAAACCTTACGTCCATAAAATTGACGGGCGAATGTGTGGCATCTGTTCCCGACGGTGAAATGGATTTTTTTTAACAACCCCGTGCGGAACGTTTGACTTCCGCCGGATTCATGCCGGCGGGTTCCGATTGGCCTTCCGCTTCCGGGGTGCCCATCCTCCCCACATGAAGATCCACTACCTCGGTGCCACCCGCACCACCACGGGGTCGATGTACCTGCTTGAGGTCAACGGCGCGCGCATCCTCCTCGAGTGCGGTCTCTACCAGGGACGCCGTCAGGAGTCTGTCGAGCGGAACCGGGAATTCCCGTTCGATCCTTCGAAGATCGACGCCGTCGTGTTGAGCCACGCCCACATCGACCATTCCGGCAACCTGCCGACGCTGTGCCGACGTGGATTCCAGGGGAACATCTACTCCACCTTCGCCACCCGCGACCTCTGCGCGGTGATGCTGGAGGACTCCGCCCGGGTGCAGATCGCGGACAGCCAGTATGTCTCCAAACAACGGGCCAAGGAAGGGCTCCCGCCGGTCGAGCCGCTCTATTCCGTGGAGGACGCAGAGAAGGCCGTCCGGCAGTTCGTGGCCATCAACTACGGGCGCCGCATGCCGGTGGCCGACGGCGTGACCCTGGAGTTCCGCGACGCCGGTCACATCCTCGGCTCGGCCCAGGTGATCCTCGACGTCCGGGAAGGCGACCGCCGGTTCCGGTACCTGTTCAGCGGCGACATCGGCCGTCCGGCTCAGGAGATCCTGCGCGATCCGGAACCTGTGGAGGACGTCGACTTCCTGCAGGTCGAGAGCACCTACGGCGACCGGGAGCATGAGGATGCCGGGGATTCCCGCGATCAGCTCTGCCGGCTTGTCTCCGGTGCGATTGCCCGGGGTGGAAAGGTCATCATCCCGGCCTTCGCCGTCGGACGCACCCAGCAGCTGGTCTATGTGCTCAACCAGCTCACCGAGTCCGGCTGCATCCCCAAGGTGCCGATCTTCGTCGACAGCCCGCTCAGCGTGAACGCGACCGAGGTCTTCCGCCTGCATCCCGAGTGCTTCGACACCGAGACCTACGAACACCTCCGCACGAAGGGCAATCCGTTCGGCATGGAGAACCTCACCTACATCCGCGAGGCCGCGCAGTCGAAGAAGCTCAACGACCTCCGTGAGCCGTGCCTCATCATCAGCGCCTCCGGCATGGCCGAGGCGGGACGGATCCGTCACCACCTCGCCAACAACGTTGGGGATCCGCGGAACCTGATCCTGTTCGTCGGCTTCTGCGCCGAGCACACTCTGGGATACCAGATCGTTTCCGGCCGGAGCCCGGTGAACATCTTCGGCGTGCCCCACGAGGTCCGCGCGGAGATCGGGCGCGTCGACGCCTTTTCCGGCCACGCCGGACGCAGCGAACTGCTCGCCTACGTGAAGTCCCTCACCGGCTCGATGCGGACGATCACAGTGGTGCATGGCGAGGAGGCCCCGGCCTTGGCGTTCGGTGAGGCGCTCCGGGGCCTGAAGCCGAAGTCGGAGGTGGTCGTGCCCGTGCGCGGCCAGGTCGTCGAGTTCTGATCCGAGGCCCCGTTGAAGGGACCATCACGGCCAGACACGAGGCCGCGAAGCGGGGGAGGAAGGGGAAGGGGAGCGCGGATTGATGTTGTCTCCCGGCTCCGGGTCCGCTTCAAACCGCGCGTGAAATCGAAGTTCAAGGCCGTCGAGGGCGCCGTCGTGGCTCCGCTGGGGTTCCGCACGGGAGGCGTGTTCTGCGACATCAAGCGCCTCGGCACCGGCAAGGGCTCGGACAAGGGCCAGAAGCGCGACCTGTGCCTGCTGGTCAGCGAGACCCCGGCCTCGGTGGCCGGCCTCTTCACCACCAACCAGATCTGCGCCGCACCGGTGAAGGTCTGCGTGCCGCGGGTGGCCAAGGGCCTCGCCCAGGCCGTGGTGGTCAACTCCGGCAACGCCAACGCCTGCACCGGCCGCAAGGGCATGAAGGACGCACTGGCCATGGCCGCGCTGGCCGAGGAGGCCCTCGGTCTTCCGGAAGGACGCGTGCTGGTCGCCTCCACCGGCCGCATCGGCGTCCAGCTTCCGATGACGCAGGTCGGCTCCGGCATCGCTGCCGCGGCCCAGGTCCTCGGGACCTCGCCGGAACACTCCGCCCACGCCGCCGAGGCCATCATGACCTCCGACACACGGCCCAAGACCATCGCCGTGGAGTTCCGCGTCGACGGCAAGACCGTGCGGATCGGCGGCATGTGCAAGGGCGCCGGAATGATCCAGCCGGGAATGTCGCCGAACGGCGCCCGGCCCGCCACGGCGCCCGCGGGGCTCCACGCCACGATGCTGTGCTTCATCACCACCGACGCGGCCATCGCGGCCAAGCCGCTGCAGGCCGCCCTCAACGAGGCCGTCGCCGGCAGCTTCAACCGCATCACCGTGGACGGCGACATGAGCACCAACGACACCGTGCTCGTGCTCGCCAACGGACTCGCCGGGAACACCCCGCTCCGCAAGGCCTCCGGCCCGGGTTTCAACGCTTTCGCCGAGGCCCTCAAGCATGTCTGCCTGGAACTCGCCAAGATGATCGTCCGCGACGGCGAAGGGGTGCACCGCGTGGTGACCGTCCGCGTCGAGGGGGCGAAGTCCGATGCCGAGGCGGATTCGGCCGCGCGCGCCGTCGCCAACAGCCTCCTCGTCAAGACGAGTTGGCACGGCGGCGATCCGAACTGGGGCCGCATCATCGACGCCCTCGGCTACAGCCCCGCCACGGTGGTCGAGGACCGCGTCGACATCGGCTACGGCTCGGCCGGCTCGAAGCGGATCCTCTGGAGCCTCCGTCGCGGCCAGCCCACGAAGACCCCGTTCGCCGACCTCTGGAAGGCCGTGCAGGCGGACGAGTTCGAACTCCGCATCCGCCTCAACCTCGGCAAGGGTAGCGCCTTCATCTATGCGGCCGACCTGACCGAGGAGTACGTGGACTTCAACAAGGGCACCATCGCCGACCCGTCCCAGGCGGGTGCCTTGGGCGGCTGAG
>JAIXUV010000318.1 GCA_027483345.1 Verrucomicrobiales bacterium
AGCGACTTCGCCGGATCGCCGGGAACGACCGCCGGTTCGCCGCTGTCGCCGCCCTTCAGCAGCGATTCCCGCTGGTCCACCCGGAACTTCCCCTTCTGCTTCTCCGCCCCGTGGCAGGACGCGCATCGGGCGGCGAGGATGCGTTGGACCTCCGCTCCGCCGGGCGCGACGCCCGCGTCGGAGGCCGGCTTGGGCGTGTCCACCGACTCCATGAGGCTGCGGAGCGGCTCGGGGCTGTATTGGGAGAGGAAGCCTCGGCCGTGGGTCAGCGTTCCGCCCTGGTGCCCCGCAACGGTGAGCACCAACAGGGTCGCCGCCATCGACGCCCGGTAGCCCCAGAGCCAGGCACCGCCCGACTTCAGCGAAGAGCCGTGCAGACCCCAGGTGAGCGCGGTGAGCAGCACCAGACCGAGGCCGGTGTTGCGGTGGAGCAGGAGGGTCTCCGGCGAGTATTCGCCGCCGTTGGCGCGGAGCAGGCCGAGGACCGCGGTGAGCGACCCGGTGACCAGGCTCAGGCCGAGGACGATCCCGATCAGCCGGCGGATGCCGTCGAACGGCCGCACCGCGGCCCACACTTCGATCGCGGAGGCCAGGGCGAGGAAGCCGATCGGCAGGTGCAGGAACACCATGTGGAACGGCCCAAGGAACGAGGACCACTCGAAGCCGCCGGCGGTGGCCGCCGGGGTGGACTGGGCTGCACAAAGTCCCGGCACGAGGACCAAGGACGCCAGGATGGCCTGTTTGGGATGGATCACGCTCAACGTCACCTTGGACTCCGACGCTCAGCCGTCCACTCATCGTTTGTCCGGGATACCGCCGGAATTCACCGGATCCGCGGCCCAAACCGCCCCGAATCGCCCTAGTTCGCAGGCGATTTCCCCGGAAATCGGCAATCCTTACGCCCGGAGGTAAACAAAATACACCCACCCCTGTAACAGACACCCTAGGGCGTTGTACGGCACTCGTGGAGGAACCCGGTCCCGAAGTGTCGGAAACGGGGCCTCCAGCCGTTTTCGCCCATGAAACCCTTCCGCAAGGTCGTCCCCGCCTTGGCCCTCCTGGCCATCGTCGCCGTTGTCGCCGTGTTGACGTTCCGTTCCGCGCCGGTGGAACCGCAAGCCGGCACGGCCGGTCTCCCGGCTCCCGCCGCCGCGACGGCGTCGACCCCGGCCACCGCCAACGGCCTGGCCACGCAGACGACGGTCCTGCCGCGCGTCGGGAGGTCCGCCGAACCCGGGTTGGAAGGCTTCCGCCGCTGGGCCGCGGAATATGCCCAGGCGGGCGTCGCGGAACGCGATGCGCTTGCGGTCGAGGGCCGCCGACTCGTGGCCGAACGGCGCCGCGCCATGCAGGACCTGATCCGGAAGGATCCCAAGGCGGCGATCGACCAGGCGTTGCCCTTCGAGTTGCGCGAGGCCCTGCCGGCGGACATCGCCGGCCTGATCGAGCATCCGGTCCGCGCCCGCGGCGACCTGTCGGTGATGGCGTTGGTGGGCGAGGTTTCCGGCCCGGCCGCCTCCTACGAACGCGTGGCCTCCGTGGGTTCCCGCCACTACCAGGCCTTCGTCTATGGCTCCCGCGTCGACCAGATCACGACCTCGAACGACCACCTCCTAGGCGTGGCGGTCGACGACGCGTTGAACGGCGGCGTCATCGCCCTGCGGGAGGAGTCCTTCGAGATGGTCTCCAAGGCCGAGGCCGACCGGATCCTCGCGGAGAAGTCGCCGTTGGCCCGTTTCGTGGCCACGCACCGGCAGTCCGACGACGCTCCGGCCACCCCGGCGGACCAGGCCGTGATGGTGACCGGCGACGGCCCGGCGGTCTTCTGCTGCGCCGTGCACGCGGGCCAGTGGTCCTCAACGAACTCCGTCGATGCCTTGGGTGGCACGATCCCCTCGAGCGGCCGGTCCGCGGTCGTCCCGCCGACCCATGCGCAGGGTGACAAACGCTTCCTGGTCGTGCGGCTCCGCTTCGCCAACCAGGCTTCCGACTTCGAGCCCATCTCGGACTCCGACCTCGCGTCCACCCTGGAGAGGTCCCGCGACACCTTCGCTCGCTGGAGCTACGGCAAGCTCCAGTCCGAGTTCGTCTACACCCCGGTCTTCACCGCCCCGCGGACCGAGGACGAGTACGCCGCCATGTCGAGCCCGGAGAGCGTGATGACCCAGGACCTCCTGGCGATCGCCGCGGCGTACCAGGAGTCGGGCGCGTTCCCGTACGTCTCCACCAACTTCAACTTCCGCTGCATGGTGTTCGTCTCGGACAAGGTCGGGACCCGCTACTGCGGCCTCGCCCAGGTCGGCGGCGTGGATTCGTGGATGCGCTGCGCCTGGAGCATCTCGGTGTTCGCCCACGAGTGGGGCCACAACTTCGTGCTGAAGCACGCGAACCAATGGGAGGCGACCACCCTGGATCCGATCGGACCCGGCGTGGTGCGCGAGTACGGCGGCCGCTACTCGACTATGCACGCGTGGTTCCGGACCGACAACCCGATCTCCCCGGCCTTCAACACCGGCGAACGCTGGCAGATGGGATGGCTCGCCGCGGGGGACGTCCTCCAGGCGACCACCAACGGCGTCTACCGCATCCACAGCGCGGACACCACCAACCTCGTGACCGGGCGCGCCTACGGCCTGCGGTTCCCCAAGGACCACCGCATCTACGCCATGGAGTACCGCCCCGACTTCCGCGCGGACGGCGTGCGCGAGTTCCACACGGACAACGGCCTCGTGGTCATGTGGACCAGCGCGCGGTCCCAGTTCACCGCGGGCACCTCCCTCGGGACCATGGTCCTCGACATGCACCCGCGGACCTTCGGCGACGGCGAGGCGGGCACCGTGGACTCGCCGCTGCTGGTGGGACGGACGTTCACCGACGCGGAGGCCGGCCTGAGCGTCACGCCGCTGCGCGTCGGCGGATCGGGCGCGGAACGCTACATCGAGGTCGACGTCCGGGTCGGACGGGAGACCACCAACTCCCCGCCCGTGGCGCTCGTCAAGGCGGCCTCTCCAACGGTCGCCCTGAACACGCCGCTGGACCTCTCCGTGGACGCCGCCGATCCCGACGGCGATGTCCTGTCGGTTTCCTGGGATTTCGGTGACAGGACCTATTCCGCCGACGATGCCACGACCCAGCGGCACCAGTGGACCGTCGCGGGCGACTACGTCGTCGAGGCCCGGGTCAGCGACCGCCGCGGCGGCGTGGCGGTCTCCCGCACCGTCGTCAGGGTCGGAACCCCGTCGACCTTCAGCCTCTCCGGCCGTGTGGCCACCGCGGACGGCCGTCCCTTGGCGGGCGTCCTCGTGTCCGACGCCGCACGCCGGCTCGCGACCTCCGACCAGGAGGGCCGCTGGGTCCTCACCGGCGTGCCGGCCGGGGCGAACCAGCTCGCCTTCAACGTCCCCGGTTTCACGGTCGTCCCGGGTTTCGCCAGCCCCTTCACCGTCTCCGGTCCGATGCAGGGCCTGGATGCGGTGGCCACTTCGGCCCGGGCGGTCGGGCTCCTGTATGAACGCTGGAACGGCATCTCCGGCATCGGAGTGAGCAACCTGGTCGCGAGTCCGCGCTACGCGGGTCCGGCCGACGAGAGCTACATCCTCTCGCAGTCCTCGGAGCCCTTGTTCAACGTCGGCGACAACCACGGCATCCGTCTCGGCGGATGGTTCCATCCGACCCAGACCGGTCCGCACACCCTGCTCGTCGCCAGCGACGACGCCTCGCAGGTGTGGCTGAGCACGGACGAGAGCTTCGCCAACCTGGCCCTCGCCGCGGAGGCCACAAGGGTCTCCGGCTACCAGGCCTGGACCCGTTACGCCTCCCAACGGTCCGCGCCCATCCAGTTGGTGGCCGGCCGCCGGTACGCCTTCCGTGTCCTGCTCAAGGAAGGCACGGGCAACGACTACGTCTCCGTCGGCCTCGACCTCCCGGACTCCACCACGGAACGGCCCGTCTCGATCGGCCGCTTCGAGCCGCTCCCCGTCGTCACGTTCCCGATCCCGGAGACCGAGGTTTCCGTCGCCGCCGCCGTCCCGACCGCCACCGAGGGCGGCGCGGCCGGCACCTTCCGGCTCTCCCGCTCGGGCGCCACGACGTCCCCGCTGACCGTCTACTACACCTTCTCCGGCGACGCCTCCCCGGGCCTCGACTACACGGTCCCGGCCTTCTCCGCGGTCATCCCCGCCGGCTCGGCCTTCGTCGACGTCCCCCTCGACGCCCTCTCCGACGTGCCGCGCGAGTCGGTGGAGTCGGTGACCCTGCTGCTGTCGCCGACGACCGGCTACCGGTTGGGCACCGCCCTTTCGGCCACGATCCGTGTGCTCGACGATTCCCCGGCCGAGGTCTCGATCTCGACCGTGGACGGCGTCGCCTCCGAGAACGGCGCCAACACCGCCCGCTTCCGCGTCACCCGCCTCGGCCGGAGCTCCGGGGACCTCGTCGTGAACTACACGGTCTCTGGCACCGCGACTTCCGGGGTGGATTTCCGCGCGCTGTCCGGCTCCGTGGTGATCCCGGCCGGCGGCTCCTCTGCGGACATCCTGCTCGAACCCCTCTCCGACGAACTCGTGGAGGACGTCGAAACGGTCGTCCTGACCCTCGCCTCCGGATCCTACACGCTGATCTCCCCGACCACGGCCAGCGCGTCCATCGACCTCGACGTCTCCCCCGGCCGCGGGATCCTGCGCGAGTGGTTCTCCGGCATCCCCAACGGCCTCAACGTCGCGGACCTGACCACGTCGCCGGCCTTCCCCGATGCGCCGACGGGCCGCGAGATCGTCACCACCGCCTTCGAGTCGGTCCTGAACCGGGCGGAACGCTTCGGTGAACGCTGGCGCGCCGTCTACACCGCGGGCGGCTCAGGCGAGCATCGCTTCTACCTCTACGCCGACGACGCGGCGGAGCTGTGGTTCTCTGAGAACCCGACCGGCGCCGGCGCCCGCGTCGTCGCCTCGGTCCGCAACGCCACCCAGCGCCGCTCCTGGACCGGTCGCGCCGGCCAGGAATCGGCCGGCATCAATCTGGCCGCGGGACAGAAGGTCTATCTGGAGGTCCGCTGGGTGGAGGCCACCGGCGGCGATTCCATGGGCGTCGGCGTCCGTCATCCGAACGGCCTGCTCGAACGTCCGATCCCCGGACACCGGCTTGATCCGTTCACCCCGAACCGGACGCCTCTGCCCGCCCCGTGGGTCGCCCAGGCCGTCGGTCCGGTCCCGGCTGGCCGCGCCGGATTCGGCCTCGAACCCATCTCCGTCCAACCGGTGCACCGCTTCCGCTTCGACGGCGTCGCCGGCTCCCGGATCGAATCCGGATCCGCGCTCCGGGACGAGTTCGGCGGCGGTGACGCCGTGGTCCGCGGCCCCGGCGCGCGCTTCGCCGCGGACGGCTCCGGCGTGTCGCTCCCCGGTGGCGACATCGCCTTCTCGCCCTACATCGACCTCCCCAACGGCATCGTCAGCGGCTCCACGTCCGGCTCCCGCCGCACCGCGGTCTCCATCGAGACCTGGGTGACCTTCCGCGGATCCGGTGAGACGCCGCCGATGCTCTTCTTCTCCGGCATCGACACGGCGGGGGAGATCTCCGGCTCCGACCCTGGCGAGGCGCCCTTCGCCGGATTCGGCTTCTTCCCCGCCTTCTTCGACCCGCAACAGGACCACCAGGTCCTCACCCGCTTCGACGCCGACCGCATCGAGGACCCGCCGTTCGGGGGCGCCGCGTCGCCGCTTCCCCGCAACAGGCCGGTCCACGTCGTCCTCTCCTACGACGCGACCAGCCGCCTCTGGACCTACTACCGCGACGGCCTTCCGATGGCCTCGATCACCGATCCGCTCGGGCCGGGCGAGATCCCCGACGTCAACAACTGGCTCGGGCGCGGGTACTTCGACTTCTTCCCCGCCTTGGACGGCGTGTTCCACGAGTTCCGCGTGTACGACTACGCGTTGAGTCCCTCCCAGGTGCGCGGGAACACCGTCGCCGGCCCCGATGCGATCGGCATCCCCAATCCCTCGCCAATCTCCCTCTTCGGCAGCGGAACGCTCTCCACCAACGTCGAGGACTCGTTCCACTTCGAGGCCCAGCCCGTCGAGGGCGGCGTGGACCTCCGCGTCCGTCTCGCCTCGTTCGTGTCCACGAACGCCTCGGGCACCGCCGGCCTGATGCTCCGCGACGACGCCGGCGCCGGTTCGCCGCACGCGTTCCTCGGCGCCTCGCCGGACGGCAGCCTCCGCTTCCTCAGCCGCACCAACGCCGGCTCGGCCGCCGCGCTCGTCTCCGTGTCCGGTGTCCCGCTCCCCGTCTGGCTCCGTCTCGAACGCTCCGGCGGATCGGTCGTCGCTTCCCACTCCGCGGACGGCACCAACTGGACCCGCGTGGCCGCCGTCCAGGGACTGCTTGTCGGCGACTCCTCCAGCGGTCCGGACTCGCTCCTCGCCGGCCTCGCCGCGGCCTCGCCGGAACCCAACTCCTCCGCCTACGCGGTGTTCGAGAACCTGACCATCGGCCGCAATGCGGGCGTCACCACGCTCGCCGCGACGTCTGTCGGAACCCGCTCCGCGACCTTGCGCGCCTCGGTGAACCCCAACGGCGCCCCGACGACCCTCTCCTTCGACTATGGCGCCACCTCCCTCTACGGCCGTTCGTCACAGACCAACAACGCCGGCGCCGGCCTCGCTTCGACCGTGGTCGAGATCCCTGTCTCCGGGCTCTCCCCCCACACCACCTACCAGTATCAGTCGGTGGCCCGCTCGGCCTCCGGTCCCTTCTCCGGCGGCAACCTCGAGTTCACCACGCTCAACACCCTCCCGGTCGCCGTCGACGACGCCCCCGCGCCGCTGACCTCGTCCTCCGCCGTCACCCTCGCGGTGCTGGCCAACGACTCCGATGCCGACGGCGACTCCCTGACCATCCAGTCCGTCACCCAGGGTGCCCACGGATTGGTTGCCATTGCCGCAGGTGCGACCCGCCTCATCTACGACCCGTCGGACGCCCACGCCGGTCACGACTCCTTCACCTACACCGTCTCCGACGGCTTCGGCGGCACCGCCACGGCCACCGTCCGTGTGCTCGTGCCCGACACGGCGGCCCCGTCCATCGCCGGGACCTTTGCGCCGCTCGCGCTCGCCACCGGCCCGTCCGGGACGGCGCTGCTGCCCGACTTCCTCGCCCAGGCCTCGATCACCGACAACGTCGGCGTTGCTTCCTCTTCGCAGACCCCGTCCGCCGGAACCCCGGTGCCGGTCGGTTCCCTCGAGGTCCGGCTCGCCGCCGTCGACGCCGCGGGCAACGCCTCGCAACGCGCCCTGTCCGTCGCCGTCGCCGACGGCACCGCTCCCGTCCTCACCTCCGTGCCGGGTGCGACGGACCTCGCCCCGGGCGTCACCGCCCTCCCCGACCTCGCCGCCGCCCTCGTCGCCACCGACAACGTCGGCGTCACCGCCCGCTCCCAGTCCCCGGCCGCGGGGACGACGCTCCCGGTGGGCGTCCACACGGTCACGCTGACCGCCCGTGACGCCGCCGGGAACACCGCCACCGCGGACGTCCGCGTCACGGTCAACGCGACGACGCCTCCGACGCTCGCCTTCGTCCGCAGCCCGCGGAACGTCGACGCCGACGCCTCCTGCCAAGCGGTCGCCCCAGACCTGACCACCCTCTCGGACCTCGTCGTCACCGGCGGTTCCGGCCCGTACACCTTCTCGCAGAGCCTCGTCGTCGGGACCTCCCTGTCGCTCGGAAGCCGCTACACGAACGTCACCACCGTGACCGGTTCCGACGGCGCCGCCGCCTTCGCCACCAACGTCGTCGTGGTCCGCGACGTCCGCGCCCCGGTCTTCACCCGCGTCCCCGCGGACGTCTCGACCAACGTCGCCCCGGGCGTGCTCGGCATCGTCCCCGACCTCGCCGCGCTCGCCACCGCCACCGACTGCAACGGCCCGGTCGTGTACTCCCAGTCCGTCGCCGCCGGCGCCCTGCAGCTCCCCGGCGCCCGCGGGATCCTCGTCCACGCCGTCGACGCCGCCGGCAACACCAACTCGGTCACCGTGACCTTCACCGTCCAGGAGGTCCTGCCTGCGGTCGCCGAAATCGCCTTGGTCGGCAACGGACTCGTGATCGCCGATGGCGACGCAGAGCCGGCCTTGGGCGACCACACCGACTTCGGCACCGTCGGGACCGGCGGATCGTCGGTCGTCCGCACGTTCTCCGTCCGCAACGCCGGCAACGCCCCGCTGGTGGTCGGCGCCATCGGCGTCGCCGGCGCCCATGCCGACGAGTTCACCGTGGCCGGACCGACGCTCCCCGCAACGGTTCCCGCCGGGACGAACGTCGACTTCACCGTCTCCTTCGCCCCCGGCGCCGGCGGCCTCCGCATCGCCACCGTCACCGTCGGCAGCGACGACCCGGCCCACTCCGCCTACGACTTCGCCGTCCAGGGCGTCGGACTCGAGGCTGCCTCGGTGACCACGCTCGCCGCCACCGACGCCGTCGGAGCCTCCGCCCGTCTCCACGCCCGGATCCGTGCGCGGAACGCGGTGACCGCCGTGACCTTCCAGTACGGCACGAACACGGCCTACGGCACCGAGGTCGCCGCCGTCCCCGCCACGGTCTCCGGCGATGACGAGACCGCCGTCGAGGCCGTCCTCGCCGACCTGGTCCCGGGCCTCGAGTACCACTTCCGCGCCGTGGCCGTGAACACCAACGGCACGGCCTTCGGCGCCGACCTCGTGTTCGCCACCGCCACCTCGGCCCCGAACGTCGCCCCGGTCGTCGCGGTTGCCGCTCCGGTCGTCTCCCTACCCGAGGGTCCGACGGCCCAGGTTTCCGGTACCGTCTCCGACGCCGATGCCGACACCTTCGTCCTCACCGCCAGCGCCGGCACCGTCGCCGCGGGCACCGAGGCGGGCACCTGGACCTGGTCCGGTCCGGCCGTGGACGGTTCCCAGGTCACCATCACGGCCACCGACGCCCACGGCGCCGCGGGCCTCACCGCCTTCACACTCTCGATCACCAACGTCCCGCCGCTCCTCGCTTCCACGGGCGACGTCACCGTCGGCGAGGGCTCGACCGCGGTGAAGTCCGGCACCTGGTCCGATGCGGGTGGCGACATCGTCACCCTCACCGCCTCGACGGGCTCCGTGCTCAAGGAGGACGCGGGCACCTGGTCGTGGTCCCTCGCCGCCACCGACGGCCCGGAACAGGGCGGCAACGTCACCATCACGGCCACGGACGCCGACGGCGGCGTCCGCACGACGACCTTCCTCCTCACGGTGACCAACGTCGCCCCGACCGTGGTCTCCGCAGGCGCGGTCGCCGTCGGGGAAGGGCGGGTCGCCTCGAATTCCGGCACCTGGTTCGATCCGGGCGTCGACACCGTGTCGCTGACCGTCTCTGCTGGCACCATCGTCCGTGACGCCAGCGGTTCGTGGACCTGGTCCATGACGCCCGCAGACGGACCGGAAGCCACGCAGACCGTCACCGTCACCGCGACTGACAGCGACGGAGCGGTCGGGACCTCCGCCTTCGAACTCACCGTGACCAACCTCCCGCCGACCGTGGCCGCCGCCGGCCCGGTGACCGTCGGGGAAGGTCAGACCGCCTCGAACACCGGAACCTGGGGCGATCCGGGCGCCGACACGGTGACCCTCTCGGCCTCCGCGGGAACCGTTGTGAAGAACGCCAACGGGACTTGGTCCTGGAGCCTCGCCACCGCGGACGGTCCCGAGGACGGCCGGACGGTGACCATCACGGCGACCGACAGCGACGGCGCTTCGGCCACGGCCACCTTCGAACTCGTCGTCGAGAACCGGCCGCCGGTCCTCGCGAACGCCGGCAACCGCAGCGTTTCGGCCGGAGCCACCGCCACCAACACCGGCACCTGGTCCGATCCCGGAACGGACTCCGTGGTCCTGACCGCCTCGGTCGGCACGGTGACGCGCAACGACAACGGCACCTGGTCCTGGTCGTTCGACACCACCGGCGCGCTGAGCCAGCAGGTGGTCGTCACCGGCACGGACGCCGACGGCCTCGCGGCGACGACCGCGTTCAACCTGTCCGTGGACGCGTCGACCGGCGCCACCTTCGTCTGGAACGCCGCCGCGAACGGCGCGAACTGGTCCACGGCGTCGAGCTGGACGGTCACCGCCGGATCCGACGACGACGGCATCCCCGACTCGAACGACGCGGTTGTCTTCAACGCCACGCGGTCCACGTCCTCGACCGTCGGCGCCTCCTTCGCGGTGAAGTCCCTCGAGGTGGCCGCCGGCTATGGGGGCGCGATCGCCCTCGGAGCCAACACGCTCTCGGTCTCCGCCGGATTCTCCGTCGTGCCGACCGGCGCGTTCAACCCCGGCAACGGCACGGTCCGCTTCGTCGGCTCCCAGGACGTCACCATCCCGTCCGTCCTCGTGAACATGGCGGTCGACGGCGGCTCCGTGGTCGCCCTGAAGTCCGACCTCACCCTGTGGGGCAACGGCACGCTGAGCGGCAATGGCCGCATCCGGAACGACGGCGGACGCCTGCTCCTCGGCCGTGGCGACCAGGTCGGCTACGTGGTGAACTTCACCGGCACGGTGGACGACCTGGTGCTGTTGCCCGGCTTCAACGCGGACATCGCGCTGGGCACGAACCTGGTGGTGAACGGTTCTCTGACGGTGGCGGAGATGCGGACGCTGAACGGTCCGGGCGTCCTCCGCGTGCACGGTCGCGCCACCAGCACGGACACGTCGTGGTTCAACGGGACATCGATCCAACTGGTCGGCACCGCGGACCAGCCGCTGAACGGCACGGGCATCTTCAACAGCCTCGTCGTGGCGAAGCCGTCCGGCGACGTGGTGTTGACCAACGACATGACGCTGGCGTACGGCACCTTGAGCGGCCGTGGCCGGATCCGGAACGACGGCGGCCGGCTGATCCTGGGCAAGGGCGACCAGAACGGCTACGTGGTGAACTTCACCGGGGCGGTGGACGACCTGGTGCTGGTGCCGGGCTTCAACGCGGACATCGCGCTGAGCACGAACCTGGTGGTCAACGGCTCACTGCTAGTGGGCGAAATCCGGACCTTGTTGGGCCCGGGCGTGCTGCAGGTGAACGGCCGGGCGACCAGCACGGACACGTCCTGGGGTTCGACGACCTCCATCCGATTGGTGGGTTCGAACGACCAGCTGCTGAACGGCAACGGCATGTTCAACCACCTGGTGGTGGCCAAGCCGTCCGGCGATGTGGTTTTGACCAACGACATGACGCTGGCCTATGGCACGCTGAGCGGCTCGGGCCGGATCCGGAACGGCGGTGGCCGGCTGGTGCTCGGCAAGGGCGACCAGCAGGGATACGTGGCGAACTTCACGGGCACGGTGGACGACCTGGTGCTGGTGCCGGGCTTCAACGCGGACATCGCGCTGAGCACGAACCTCGTCGTCAGCGGTTCGCTGACGGTGGCAGAGATGCGGACGCTGAACGGTCCGGGCGTCCTCCGCGTGCACGGTCGCGCCACCAGCACGGACACGTCGTGGTTCAACGCGACCTCGCTCCAGCTGGTGGGTTCGGGTGACCAGCTGCTGAACGGCAATGGCATCTTCAACAGCCTGGTGGTGGCCAAGCCGTCCGGCGACGTGGTGCTGACCAACGACATGACGCTGGCCTATGGCACGCTGAGCGGCACGGGCCGGATCCGGAACAACGGTGGCCGGCTGGTGCTCGGCAAGGGCGACCAGAACGGCTACGTGGTGAACTTCACCGGCACGGTGGACGACGTGGTGTTCGTCCCGGGCTTCAACGCGGACATCGCGCTGGGCACGAACCTGGTGGTGAACGGCTCGCTGACGGTGGCGGAGATGCGGACTCTGAACGGTCCGGGCATCCTCCGGGTGCACGGCGCGGCCAGCAGTTTCGACACGTCGTGGTTCAACGCGACCTCGGTCCAGCTGGTGGGCTCGAACGACCAGCCGCTGAACGGCACGGGCATGTTCAACACGCTGGTGATCGCCAAGCCCAGCGGCGACGTGGTGCTGACCAACGACATGACGCTGGCCTACGGCACGCTGAGCGGCACGGGCCGGATCCGGAACAACGGCGGGCGGCTGGTCCTGGGCCGGGGTGACCAGAACAGCTACGTGGTGAACTTCGCCGGAACCGTCGACGACGTGACGCTGGTTCCCGGCTTCAACGCCGACATCCAGCTTCTCCAGAACCTGACGGTGAACGGTTCCCTGAACGTGACCGAGATCCGCACGCTGGTGGGTCCCGGCGCCCTGCGGGTGAACGGCACCGCATCCAGCTTCGATTCCTCGTGGTTCGCCAACACCACGGTCCAGCTGGTCGGCGCCACCAACCAGGTGCTCAACGGCACCGGCATGTTCAACAGCCTCACGATCGCCAAGACCGGCGGCGACGTTCTGCTGACCAACGACATGACGCTGGCCTACGGCACGCTGAGCGGCACGGGCCGGATCCGGAACAGCGGTGGACGGCTGCTCCTCGGCAGGAACGACCAGAACGGCTACGTCGTCGACTTCGCCGGCACCGTGGACGACGTGGTCCTGCTGCCCGGCTTCAACGCCGACATCGCGCTCTCCAGGAACCTCAACGTCCCCGGCACGCTCTCCGTCGCCGTCATCCGGAGCCTGAACGGTCCCGGCCTGCTGCGCGTCGAGGGCGATGTCACCAGCAACGACAACGACGTCTTCGGCAACGGCTTCGTCAGCCTCGTGGGCACCGCCGACCAGCGCCTGCTCGGCACCGGACGCCTCGGCAACCTCGACATCTCCAAGCCCTCCGGAAGCGTCCTGATGTCCACCTTCAACCGCGCCTTCGGCCAGGTGACGGTCTCGTCCGGCAGCTGGGACGTCCTCGGCAACACCGTCTCGGCCGCCTCCGGCTTCGTGGTCAAGGGCGGCGTGGTCACCGGCGTCGGCACCCTCGTCGGCGTGGTCACCGGCCAGAACCACGGCGTGCTCGCACCGGGCGCCGCCACGGTCGGCGTGCTCAACACCGGCAGCCTCGTGTTCAACGCCGAGACGGTCTTCCGGGCCCGCATCCACGGGACCTCCGGCCCCGGCGTCGACCACGACCAGCTCAACGTCGCAGGCTCCGTGAGTCTCGGGAACGCCCGTCTCGAGCTGTCCGGCACGGTCGCCTCCCCGTCCGACGCGACGCAGATCGTCCTCGTCAACAACGACTCGACCGACGCCGTCGCCGGCACGTTCGCCGACCTCCCGCAGAACGCGGTCGTGAACCTCAACGGCACCGCCTACCGGATCTCCTACTCCGGCGGCACGGGCAACGACGTCACCCTCTCGGCCGTCGGTGCCACCACCGGCACCCTTGTCGCCAGCCTCGACGCCGGAACCCTCACGGTCACCGACTCCGACTCCACCGGCCGTCCCAACCGCCTGGGCGTCGTCGTCTCCGGCACCGACCTCGTCATCTCCGACGTCGCCGAGCGCTTCACCGACTCCGTCCCGTCCGTGGCGAACCGTTCCTCAGGTGACCGCACGCTCACCCTCCCGCTCTCCGCGGTCACCGACCGCCTGGTGCTGAACCTCGCCGGTGGCAACGACATCCTCACCGTCGACTTCTCCGGCGGTCCGTTCCCGTTCGCGGTCGAGTTCACGGGCGGCGCCGGCACGCTCGACCAGCTCGACCTGGCGGGCGGCGCCTTCAGCCGCATGGACCTCGCCTACACCAACGCGACCTCCGGCCGCCTGTCCCTCGACCCGACCGGAGCGGATCCGGCCCGTGACCTCGCCTACGCCGGCGTCGAACACCTGATCCTGACCCGGTCCGGCTCCGAGGACCTCGCCTTCCGTCTCCCCGCCGTCGCCAACAACGCGGTCCTCGAGGACGAAGGCGGTGTCGGCAACGGCGTCTCCCGTCTGCGCTCCTCGAACGCCACGCTGGCCCAGGTCGAGTTCTCCAGCCCGACCAACGCCCTCTCGGTGCTCCGTGGATCCGAGGCCGACGCGCTGGTCGTCAACGACCTGCCCGACCTGAAGTCGGGTCTCGTGGCCGGCTCGCCGTCCGCGCCGCTCGCGTCGGTCACCGTCGCCGGTTCCGTCGCCCCGGCCCGTGACCGTTCCGTCGAGTTGTTCTCGGTCGGCACGCTCCACCTCTCCACCGCCGGTTCGGACATCGCCACCCTCGGGGCCGGTTCCATCCGCCTCGCCTCTGCCCGCGACGTCGTCTTCGCCGCGGGATCGGCCGTCGCCTCCATGGACGGCCCGGTCTTCGTCGAGGCCAACCTCCAGTCGCCGCCCACCGCCGCCGCCTTCGTCGGCATCGCGGTCAACGGCGCCGCAATCCAGTCGCTCGGAACCGGCACGGTCACGCTAAAGGGCGTCCCCGGCTCCGTCGGCACCAACGCCGCCGTCTCCGTCGCCGCCGCCTCGACGCTCTCCTCGGTCTCCGGCCGACTGGAGATCGTCGCCAACTCCCTGGCCCTCGCCGGCGGATCCGTCTCCTCGGCCACGGGCACCGTCGCCGTCCGTCCCAACTCCGTCGGCGTCGCGGTCACCCTCGGTGGCGCCGATGCCGCCGGCGTCCTCGGCCTCACCGACGCCGAGCTGGACTTCATCTCCGGTTCCCGACTGGAGCTCGGTTCGACCAACGGCGGCACCGTGACGATCTCCGCCGCGGTGACCCGCCCGGCCACCACGGCTTTGACGCTCCGCGGCTCGGCCGTGAACTGGACCTCCGCCGGTTCGTTGGACACCGCGGTCGGCGCTCTCGTCCTCGACGCCCGCGGCGGGGCGGTCACCTGGTCCCAGCCCGGCGCCGCCGTCAACGTCGCCTCGCTCCAGCTGTCCGCCGGCGACCTCTTCCGCCCGGCCCTCACCTCGCCGACCACGGTCCGGACGCTCAACGTCTCCGGCGAGGTCCGCCTCGGTGAGGCCGTGCTCGACCTCGACAACGGCGGGTTCGCCCCGGTCGTCGGTTCCTCCTACCTGCTCGTCGCCAACGACGGCATGGATCCCGTGGTCGGCACCTTCCGCGACCTGCCCGAGGGCTCGGTCGTCGCGGTCGGCGGCGGCCTGTTCACCGTCACCTACTCCGGCGGCTCCGGGAACGACGTGGTCCTCGGCTCCGTCGCCCCGCGGCCCGAGATCGCCATCGCCACCCAGGCCGGCGCCGAGCTGGTCGACGGCCAGGCGACCCCGATCGACTTCGGCCTCACCTCCGTCGGCACCCCGGTCGTCCGCAGCTTCGTCCTCCGCAACCGCGGTTCCTCGACGCTGACCGTCTCCGGCGCCACCGCTCCGGCGGGCTTCCAGCTCGCCTTCGTCCCGTCGGCGCTGCCCGCGGGTGGAAGCGCCGTGTTCCAGGTCCGCATGGCCGCGGCCGCCGCGGGCGCGTTCTCCGGCCGTGTGGTGGTCAACAGCGACGACGCCGACGAGGCATCCTTCGACTTCCCGGTCGTCGGCGTAGCCAACACCCGCCCGACCCAGAGCGTCGACCTTGCCTCGGTCGTCGTCGGCGAGGGTTCCACCGCCCTCAACACCGGCGCGTTCGGCGACCTCGACGGCGATTCGGTCACGCTCTCCGCCTCGGTTGGAACGCTGACCCGCGGCGGCGCCGCCGGAACGGTCGACGAGTCCACCGGTCCCGCCTGGAGGACTGCCACGGTCGTCAAGGCCCAGGACGCCGACGGCGACAACGTCTACGGCACCGACGGCTACGCCCTCTGGGGAGTGAACGGCGTCGAGACCGTCAGCAACCCGGCGTACGCCGTCATCCAGCGCAACCCGGCCCTCGCGTTCTTCGCCGGCTATTCCGGCGTGCCCTACGTCGACATCGACGACGCCGCCAATCCGACCGGGCCGCGCCGGCGCACCGGCGTGGTGTACAACCAGCCGGGCGGAACGAACGTGACCGTCTTCGCCACGGTCACCTTCAGCCAGGCGGCCAGCGTCCGGCTGGGCGTCCTCGTCGACAACGCGGACTTCTCCGCCATCTCCCCGACGACCTTGCGCGTCCGCCGGACCTCCGGTGCCGCCTTCGACACCGGCCACACGCAGGCCGGCACGCCGTCCTCCCGCAACCGCTCGGTTGACTACTACTTCTTCGACCTCACGGCCGAGGCGGGTGACGTCTTCGAGATCTCCGGCGCCAACGATCCGGGATTCGGGTCCAACGGCATCGGCGGCCTCTTCCTCGACACCCGTTCCGGTTCGCTGGCCTCCGCGGCCGGCACCTGGACCTGGTCCCTCGGTACCACCGACGGCCCGTCCGAGACCGTGGTCACCCTCACCGCCGACGACGGCGTGAACGCGCCGCTCGTGCAGACCTTCAACCTGGTCGTCACCAACATCGCGCCGAGTGCGGCCCTCTCCTCCAGCCGGACCGAATCTGGTCTCCATGCGGCCGACGTCACGCTGACCCTCTCCGGTACGACGGATCCGTCTGGGGCCGACACGGACGCGGGCTTCCGCCACAGCTTCGACTTCGACAACGACGGCACCTGGGACTCCGGCGACGGCTCCTACGCCGGCGGCGTCGTGGCCGCCTCGGCGACCGTTCCGCCCCAGTTCCTCGCCCCGGCCGGTCTCCGGACGTTCAAGGCCCGGGTCACCGACAAGGACGGCGGCTCCACCGACCGGACCGTCACCGTCGACGTCGTCGCGCCTCCGCTCGTCTCCACCGAGCCGGCCCGTTCGCCGTCCACGAATTCGGCGGGCCTCTTCGCCCGGGTCGACGCCCAGTCCCAGCCCACCGTCCTCCTCTTCGAGTTCGGCACCGATCCGGACCTGGCCGGCGCCATGGTCTCGTCCCCGGTCGACGCCGGCTCCGCCATCGGCGCCCGTGAGCTGTCCCTGACGGTCCCGGGCCTCCGTCCGCACACCGCCTACTTCTTCCGCGCCGTGGCCACCAACGCCGACGGCGTGGTCCGCGGCGCGATCCGCGGCTTCGAGACGCTCAACACCGCGCCGGTCGCCGTGGCCGACGCCTACGACCTCCCGACGGCCGGCCCGACCACGCTCTCCGTCCTCGTCAACGACACCGACTCCGACGGCGACACGCTCACCGTGGAGGTCGTCTCGCAGTCCGCGAACGCGGCCGTTTCCCTCGCTCCGGGCGGCACCGGGATCGTGTACGACCCGGCCGACGGCTTCGTCGGCACGGACCTCCTGACCTACACGGTCGTCGACGGCTTCGGCGGACGCGCCACCGCGGACATGACCGTGCGCGTGTCCGACAGCCAGCCGCCGGTGTTCACCGTGTGCGCGCCGTCGCTCACGCTGGATGCCGACGCCTCGGCGCGGGCGGTCGTCCCCGACTTCCTCTCCGCCTCGACCGTGGTCGACAACGTGGCCGTCACCGTCCGCACCCAGAATCCCGCGGCCGGCACGTCCGTCGGGCTGGGCACCAACACCGTGACCCTGACCGCCCGCGACGCGGCCGGGAACGAGGCCGTCTGCGTGGCCACGCTCGTCGTCCGGGACGTGACCGCCCCGACCCTCGCCGCCACGGGGTCCGAGCCGGTGGTCCAGCAGTGGATCCAGCGGTTCGCCGGTCCGGGCCAGTCCTCGGAGAGCCCCCGCCAGGTGGCGCTCGACGCGGACCGCAACGTGTACGTGCTCGGCGACTCCAGCGCCGCGGGCAACAACGACATCCTCCTCCTGAAGTACGCCTTCGACGGAACGCTGCTCTGGAGCCGTTCCTACAACGGTCCGGGCAACGGCGCCGACGAGGCTGCGGGCATCGCGGTCTCCTCACGCGGTGGCGTGTTCGTCACTGGCACCTTCCGGAACGCCGCACGTCGCCAGGACGTCGTGGTCCAGCGGATCGACCCGGCCACCGGCGACCTGCTCTGGCAGACCCTGCTCGACGGCGCGGACGGTCTCGACGACCGCGCCGCCGGCCTGGCGACCGACGCGGCCGGGAACGTCTTCGTGACGGCCTCCACCACGTCGACCGCCACGGGCGTCGACCTCCTCGTCGCCAAGCTGGACGCCGTGGAAGGAGCCCCGCTCTGGCGCCGGACCTTCGACCGCGGCGGCACCGAGGCCGCGGCGAAGGTCGTCGTCGACGCCGCCGGCAATCCCACCGTTGTGGGCCAGGGCGGCTCGTCCAACGCGGACATCCTGACCGTCCAGTTCTCCGGCGTGGACGGTTCGGTCCGCTGGTCGGACCTCTACGACAGCTCCGCCCAGGATGACCGGGGCGTCTCGATCGCGGTCGGTTCCGCGGGCGACCTGCTGGTCACCGGCGGCTCCACCCCGGCTTCCGGACGTTTCGACATGCTCACGATCCGCTACCGGGCCGCCGATGGCGCCCGTCTCTGGACGAGCCGCCACAACGGTCCGGGCAACCAGACCGACCTGCCGTACGCGGTGGCCGTCGGAGCGGGCGGCGAGGCCTACGTTGGCGGCTACGCCACGGGCATCGACCGCGAGACCGCGGCCACGACGCTGGCGCTTTCCCGCGACAACGGCACGGCGGCCTGGACCAACCGGTTCCAGGGCACGCCGCTCGGCTACAACCTCGTCTCGGCCCTCGAGGTCGACTTCGACGGCGGCGTGGTGGCCTTCGGAGCCGGGAACGCCGGGACCAACCTCGGCTCGATGGACTTCGTGACCCGCAAGATCGACCGCGCCACCGGCACCAACCTCTGGGTCCACCGCGTCCCGGGCGCCGACGGCAACGAGGTCCTGCCCCGGGCCATGGCCGTCGACGGCCGCGGATCGGTCGTCCTCGCCGGCCTGATCTACGAGCCGAGCCGCGGCGCCGACGTCCTCGTCTGGAAGCTCGCCCAGGCCGCCGCCGGCCCGGCCCTGCCGTCCACGGTCGACGCCGACGCCGACTGCGGTGCGGTCGTCCCCGACCTGCTCTCCCGCCTGACCGCCTCCGACGCGGGCGGAACGGTGTCCCTCGTCCAGTCGCCCGCCGCCGGCACCCGCGTCGGCGCCGGCCAATGGCCGGTCGTGGTCACCGCCACCGATCCCTCCGGCAACGCGACCCGCCAGACCAACGTCTTCAGCGTGGTCGACCGCGTCGCGCCGGTCTTCGCCTCGGGCGTCGCCGACGTCGTGGTCTGCTCCACCAACGGCGCCGGGGCCGTGGCGACCTTCACGCTGCCGACGGCGACCGATTCCTGCTCGGTGCCGGTGGTGACCTCCGACCGCCTCTCCGGCTCCGTCTTCCCGGTCGGCACCACGGTGGTGACCGTCACGGCCGAGGACGCCTCGGGCAACCGGGCCACCACCACCTTCCGGGTGAGGGTGAACCGCCCGCCGGTCGCCGCGCCGTACTCGCTGTCCGTCGTCAACAACACCAACGTCACGCTGTCCGTCTCACGCCTCCTCGGCACGGTGAACGACCCCGACGGGGACGCGGTGGTGGTGACCTCGGTCGCCACGCGCAGCCGGCAGGGCGGAACGGTCGCCTACAACGGCACCAACATCGTCTACACGCCGCCGGCCGGCTTCGTGGGCGGCGACAGCTTCACGGTCAACGTCACCGACGGCGGCTGCGCCGAGGTGGTGGACACCGTCGCGGTCAACGTCACCGCGCCGCAGGGCGACCTGGCGGGCGCCACGTTCTACGTGCGGGGCGCACGGTTCGAGGTGGCCCGCAACAAGCGCTACATCACACGCGAGGTCTGGCAGTCGCTCGACAACGGCGTGACCTGGCGCCACCTCGGCACCATCGGCGCCACCGGAAGCCGCACCTTCGTCATCTACTACACGACCCCGGCGGCGGGACACTACCGCTTCCTCTGACACGACCGGAACACCCCAACAGAGCCCCATGATCCCTCCGGCCATGAAATCGTTCCAAAGCCTCCTCGCCGCGTTCCTTGCCACCGTCGGCCTCGTCGCCCGTGCGGCGTTGACCGAAGGCGTCACCCAGGAGGTGAACCGCCCGATCCCCGACGTCCCCGAGTCCGGCATCGGCGACATCATCACCTACACCAACGGGATCCTCGGCGCCGTCCCGGGCTCCGCCTGGAAGGGCGTGACGGTCCGACTCCAGACCGCCGGCGGATACAACGGCGACCTCTACGTGGTCCTCGAACACGGGACGAATTTCGCCGTGCTCCTGAACCGTCCCGGCCGCACCGCCACGCGGGACCACGGCTACGGCGACGCCGGCCTCGACGTGGTCCTCGACGACGACGCCCTGAACGGCGACATCCACCTGTACCGGAACGTCCTCAACCCGCTGGGCGGCACCCTCACCGGCCGCTGGCGTCCCGACGCCCGCGACGTCGATCCCGAGCTGGCCCTCGACACCGACCCGCGCACCGCGCCGCTGTCCGGGATGGTCGTCGGCAGCCCCGACGGCGAATGGTCCCTCACGGTCATCGATTCCGCCGTCGGCGACGAGGCCACGCTCGTCTCCTGGGGACTCGAGTTCTCCTACACCGCCCCCGCCGAGGTGGCGGTCCACGACGTCACCGGCGCCTCGCCGCTGGAGGTCTCCTCCGGCCAGGTCGCCCCGGTGGACTTCGGCGTCACCGGCGGCGGCGTCCCGGTCTACCGCGACTTCCGAGTCTCCAACGTCGGCAACGACGCGCTCGACGTCTCCAACGTCTCGGTTCCGGCCGGATACCGCCTCGTGGACGCCCCGACGTTCCCGGTCCAGCTGGCCGCCGGTGCGAACCTGCGCTTCTCAGCGGTCCTGACCGCGGCTGCCGGCGGCACCTTCTCCGGCGACGTCGTCGTGACCACCTCGGACTCCGACGAGGGGACGTTCCGCATCCCGGTGGCGGGAATCGTCGACGGGAACGCCCCGACGATCACCGCCTGTGCCGCACCGCTGACCCTCGTGCAGTCCGGGCCGGACGGCGTGGCTCTGCCCGACCTGACCGCCTCCGTGTCCGCCACCGACGTCGAGCCGGGCGCGCTCACCTTCCGCCAATCGCCGGCCGCGGGAACCCTCCTGACCTCCGGTGTCACCTCGGTGGCCGTCACCGTCTCCGACGCCGCGGGCAACGAGTCCCTCTGCCTCGTGGCGGTGACCGTGGTGCGGTTGCCGTCCGCCGGCGCCGACTTCGGCGAAACGGTGAACGACGTCCCGACCGCCTTCCGGGCCGACCGCCTGCTCGCCAATGACGCCGATCCCGACGGGGCGTCGCTTTCGCTCACCGCGGTTGAGGCCGTCTCCTCCCAGGGCGGATCGGTGACGCTTGCCGCGGGCGTCGTCGCCTACACCCCGCCGGCCGGCTTCGTCGGCACCGACACCTTCCGCTACACGCTCACCGCGGGCAGCCGGACGGCGCAGGGGACGGTGACGGTCCGGGTCCGCGCTTCCTCGCAGATCCCCGTCAACCTCGTGTTCCTCCGGCCCGCGACCGCGCCGGCGACCGGCATGGACCTGCGCTTCGCGGGTCTTCCGGGCCGTTCCTACTCGGTCCAGTTCTCACCGGACCTCACCGGGCCGTGGACCGAGCTGGTCCGGGTTTCCGCGGCCACCGGGAGCGGCTTCATCGACCATTCCCATTCCACCGCGCCCTCCGGCGCCGGCTTCTACCGCTGTCTTCCGGCCCAGTGAGCCAAACGAGTCCGTTTCCCACCAAGTCCATGAAACTCCAATCCATCTTCGCCCCCGTCCTGCTGGCCTTCACGGCGGGTGTGCTTCCGGCGGGCGCCGCGGTCTTCACCTGGGAGTGGACCGGCGTGAACCTCGAGGTGCCGGATGCGCCGTTCTTCGGCGACCCCACCACCGTCTCCGATACCCGCACCATCAGCACCGGCCTCGTCCAGGGCCTCACCCAGATCCAGGACATCTCGGTCTGGGTCCGGATCGAGGGCAGCGACGGCGCAGGCGGCGCGGGCACCCTGTGGAACGGCGACCTCAACGTCCGCCTGTCCCACGAAAGCGGCGTCTCCGTGGTGCTGATGAACCGCGTCGGCCGCACCGGATCGGCCCCGTTCGGCGCTTCCGGCAACGGGATCGACGTCCACTTCGACGGGTCGGCGCTCCAGGATGTCCACCTCGCCGCCGGGACCGTGTCCCTGTCCGGGACCTTCCAGCCCGACGGACGGTCGGCCAATCCGTCCACGGTGACCGACCTTTCCCCCCGCGACGCGACCTTCGCGGACGCCCTGGACACCTTCCTCGCGGTCAACGGCACGCCGGACGGACAGTGGACGCTTTCGGTCACCGACCTCGAGTCCGGCGGCCTCGCCCGGGTGGCCTCGTGGGGCATGACCGTGAGCGCCGTGCCGGAGCACGACTCCACGCTGCTGGTGGCGGCTGGGGCCTTGGCCGGCGTGGTGCTGCTGCGGGAACGCCGTCGCCGCCGCTGAGCCCGCCCGAGCGGCCTCGAATCCGCGCGAGCGTCATGGAGTGCGCGAGTCCGCTCGCGCTTTTGTGGACACGGATTCCACGGATGGACGGGGATTGGGAGGCGACCGTCCCAGCGTGTCGTCCGTTCCTCAAGTCGGTGGAGTCTTCCCCTCGGGGCAACATCGAGTCACCTGGCAGGTTGCCTCGCTGTGGGCCGAATCCATTACCCCAGGGCCACGTAGACCTTCCGCTCTCCCTCGAACGGGTCGCGGCCGTGTGAGACGAGAAGGTTGTCGCAAACCAGGACATCCCCCTTCTCCCAATTGAATCGGACGGTCTCGGCCCGGATGGCCTCTCGGATGAGGGTGAGCCCGGATTCGTCCAGCGCACCGCCGTCGCCGAAGAAGGCGTTGAAGGGGAACTCGGACTCCGGCATGCGGAGACCCATCTGGGCCCGGATGGCCGGGGCGAGTCCGGAGGGATGCCAGTGATCCGCCTGTCCGATCCAGAGCCGCTCCCCGGTGGCGGGATGACGTCTCACTCCGTCGCAGGTCAGCCGAGTCACCAGGGCGTTCCCAGGGAGCCATTCAAACCGGTATCCGCCCTCCACCAAGGCCTTCACGACCTCAGCCTGATCCTGGGTCTCGAACTGGGATTGCCAAGATCTCCCGGCGCCAAGCCCGCCATGGAGACGGTTCACGTAGGTGATCCGCCGCCGCTCGAACTCGTCGAGGTGCTCCCTGGGAATGCGGGCCGTCACCTTCCGCGCCGAGGCCAGCGGCGTGCACCCTCCGGTCATCGCCGGTTGCGCGCAGAAGAAGGAGATCATCGAGGGCATCGTGGGAAGATAGGCACCCTCGTGGTGCTGGGAGATCGACAGCCTCGGCGAGGCCTCGGTCGAGGTGTAGACGTTCCCATGGACCTTCTTCCGGTTGGAGGCGCCGCCGGCGTAGGAGACCAGGTCGGCGGAGAAGGCCCGCGCGAAGGCCTCGAACGGGGTGAACCCGTCGAACCCGAATCCACGGAACAACAGGGCGCCGTGACGCAGCAGCCGAGGCTTCCAGTCCCCGGGGTTCTCCAGGGCCCAACGGGCCAGGCCGTCGGGGCCGGTCACGACGGCGTCCGGGGTGGCGACCAAGGGAAGCGCCTCGCCGCCATCGGTTTCGTTCCAGCGAATCATGGCCGGACCTTCCCATCCACGAAGCGGAGAATCCGTTCGAGGCTGTCGAGGTTCTCGAGGCTGATCTCGCCCGGCGAGATGCGGATCCCCGCCTGCTCCTCCAGGTGGGAGATCAGCTCGAGGAGGTGGAACGAGTCGAGGAGGCCTGAAGAGAACAGCGGTGTCGACGGCGTCAGTTCCGCGGGGTCGAGCGAGAACCGCCGGGCGACGAATTCGGCGAGTCGGGTGGGATCGAGGTTCATGGGCTTGACTTGGAAACGGGTTGGACCGGGCTCGCGGTTGGGGATGCGAGGGTGCGGATGACGGCTTCGCGATCGATCTTCCCGGTGCTGGTCCGCGGCATGGGACCCTCCCAGGCCGAGAGATGTCGGGGGATCATGTGGGTCGCGAGGAGGCCGCGGAAGTGGTCGAAGAGGACTTCCGGATCGAAGGCCTTGTCCGGATGCGGTTCGACCCCGAGATGGACGGCCTGACCGAGGACAGGGTCGGCCACGCCGAAGGCCACCGCTTGGAGCACCAGGCCGGACTGCGTGGCCGCCAGCTCGATCTCCTCGGCGCTCACCCGGTAGCCGGAGACCTTGATGAGCGAGTCCTTCCGGCCGACGAACCACAGGAAGCCGTCGGCGTCGATCTCCACGATGTCGCCGCTGTGGTGCACGATCTCGTCGCCGATGTGCGGCTTCAGCTCCGGACAGGGCTTGTAGACCGCCGCCGTCGCCTCGGGATCGTTCCAGTAGCCCAAGGTCACGGAGGCGCCTCGGTGGATCAGTTCGCCCCGCTCGCCAGGGCCGCAGATCCCTCGGCCGGCCTCGACCACGAAGACGTCCACGTTGGGACAGGCGCGTCCGAGGGAACCGGGCTTTCGAGCGAACCATTCCGGCGGGAGGAGCGTGGTTCGGAAGGCCTCGGTCAGGCCGTAGGTCAGGAAGACCTCGGCGTTGGGAAACACCCGCGGGAAGGCCTCGAGGATCCGGGTGGGGATCACGCCGCCGGAGCTGGTGACATAACGCAGCCCGGGCAGCTCCTCACCGCAACTGACGAGCAGCTCCACGAGCGGGATCCAGGTCGGCGGCATGCAGGCCAGGCCGGTGATCCCCTGCTCGCGGACCGTGCGTGAGATCTCCACCGGGAAGGCGACGGGCTGCAGGACCACGGATCCGCCGGCGAGGAGGGCGGTGGTCAATTGCAGGACGCCCCAAGGCGCGCTGAGCGGCAACACCGAGAGGATCCGGTCGGCCCGGTCCAACCGGAGGTAGTCCGCGACCCGGAACGTGGCGTCCACCAGGTTCCGATGGCTGATCATGACTCCCTTGGATCGGCCGGTGGATCCGGAGGTGTGGAGGATGGCGGCCAAGTCGTTGTCGACCGGCGTTGTTCCCGGTCCCGGAACAAACGGCGAAGCCGGAATCGAGTCCCAGGCCGTGGTGTCCGCGTTCCCGCCCGAATCCGGTCCCACCACCACCAGACGACACCCGGTCCGGGCGGCGGCCCAGTGCAATTCCAACGCCATCTTGGGTGTGGTGAAGAGATGGCGGAGGCCGCAGTCGACGATGATCTCGGCTGCGCGACCCACCGGGGTCTTGGAACTCAGGTTGACGAACACGGCTCCCATCCGGGCCGCGGCGAATGTCGCCTCGGCCTCGGCTCGGCACTTTGGCAGGAGGATTCCCACCCGGTCCCAGCGACGGACACCTTGTGCGTTCAGCCAGGCAGCGACGGAATCGACCCGGTCCAGGAACTCCCCCGCCGTCACGGCCCCGCCCGAGGGGCATTGGAGGAAGGGACGGTTTCCCTCGGTCCGTGCCGCGACGAGGAGATCGGGGAGGGTTCGGATGGTCGGGAGGGTTCTCATGGGGCGGGGGATCCGAAGGGTTGCAGTCCCGCCATCCGGGCGAGCAGGTCAAGCGAGCGGCGCAGGGTCTGGTCCTCCCCGTTCATGAAGAACGCGACGCTGCCAAGGACGAAGACCTGGGTCATGAGGATGCTGGCCCAACGCCATGCCGTGGAGGCCCGCCACGTCCCCGCCCGCGGACGCCCCATCCCTCGGAACCAGGCCATGAAGGCGATCACTCCCGCCGTGTTGTAGGCCGCCCATCCCACGCGGTTCCACGAGACGATGTGCCAAGCCCCCATGACCAGGAAGGTGAGGAACAGCGGGACGTACGGGCTGCGGAGCACCCCCATGGACGGCATGTAGATGTAGTGCTGGCACCATTGGGACAGGGAGATGTGCCAGCGCCGCCAGAAGTCGCTGGGGTTTGTCGCCAGCACCGGCCAATGGAAGTTTTCTGCCAGCCGGAACCCGAGCAGCCGCCCTGTGCCCAGCGCGATGTCGGAGTACCCGCTGAAATCGAGGTAGATCCGCAGGTAGCTGATGCCGGCGACCAACCAGACCGTCCCCGGGGAGGTCAAGGACAGGTCGAATCGGGGGTCGTCGATCCAGCGGTCCCTCACCAGCCGGTAGAGGAGACCCTCGGCGAGTGCGAACTTCTTGATGAACCCATGCAGGATCCGTGTGCCTCCCTCGACCCAGAGCTCGCGTCTCCACGCCGGTTCCCGGCCCGCCCGGAAACGGTCCAGCCTTTCAATCGGTCCAGCGGTGAACATCGGGACGAAGAAGAGGTAGGCGACGAACTCCGGGAAGTCCGGCACGGGAAGGGTGCCGCGGTCGACGTCGACCGCCGCATGGATGAGCTTGAAGACGAGATAGCTCAGGCCGAGTGGGGCCAGGCCGAAGGTGGCCGTCTCGCGGAAGGTGAGTCCGATCCCGGCGGTGGGCAGGAACTTCCAGGCGGCGAGCAGCACCGAGAGGCCGGCCACCAGGGTCAGCCCGAGGGTCCCGGCCCGGTCGCGGCCGAGTCGGCCGAGCGCCCGGTGGAAGAGCCAGGTCCCGGAAAGGAACACCGCGGTGAGCCCGGGTTGGACCCAACCCAGGTAGCCGACGCAGGCGGCGGCGAGGAAGGGGACACGGCGATTCGTGGGCAGGTTCCAGTGGACCAGTGCGGTCACCCCCAGCCATAGCCAATAGTCCAGTCGAAGCATGGGGAAGCGCGGGACTTAGAATCCCTGATATCGGAACGCCTGCTGTTCCGCGCCGATGCTGAGGACCCGGAGCAGGCTGGCGGCGAGCAGCAGGCCTAGGGCGACGGCCTGGAGCAACTGGCCGGTCCAATACCCGGTTCGCTTTGGTTTCGGAGGAGTCATGGCTTACGGCCTTCAAGGATGGGGCGGAGCTGGCGCAGGAATTCTTCGGAGAAGCGCGCCCGCGCACCGTCGTCGCCAATGTGGGCGAAGTCGGCAAAATCGTCGCGGCGGAGCGGCACGGTGGCGGCCGGGTCGAGGTAGTGCAGTCCCTCGCGCTCGGCGAGACGGCGCACCGCGGCCCGGTACACCCCTAGCTCCGCGGTACGGTTTGGTCCGCTGATCCCGGGATCCACGTAGTCCATCGTCGGGATCTCCAGCAGCACCACCGGCGGTCCACCCGCCTGCCGGTTCCGGGCAGCCAGCCGCGAGATCAGGCCGGCCCGCCGGTCGAACTCCTCCGACGAGAACCGGCGCATCCTCCGGAACGGCCATGGATCTACCCGCATTCCGGCTCGCGCCTGGCTGCGGTGATCCTGGTACTCCGGTGGCGGGCCCAAACGGACCATGCGGGCCAACCGCCGAAGGAAGAACATTCGGTTGTCGTAGGAGAAGTGGCCTGTGGCGGGTGGCATCCGGGCCCCGATCCGGCCGGCTTCCTCATCGAAGACCACGGACCGGAAGCCAAGGCGATACCGCTCCGCAACGCCCTCCAAGTCCGCCGCCGGACGGCAGAACTGGCCCAGGTTGATCCCAAGGACGATGGCTCCGGCGGTCCTTGGTCGAAGCCGGTCGATGATGGCCGCCCGTTCCTCCAGGAGCAGCCCGTCGGCGCAGAGGGTAACCACCCGCGTCCCGCCCGGGAATTGTTCCACTCGATGGTTCAGCTCCGCTTCGGTCATCAGCATCTCGCGGGTGTCCGAGGCGCCGAGAATCCACACGTTGGCCTGGGTGCCGAGGGCGTCAGCCCCGCGCAGGACCATCTGGGTTAGGCGGCCGTAATCGTCTGTTGGGTCCATCATCCAAGCCCGCGGCCGGGACGAAGCAACCCGCTTCTCGGTCAGGAGCAGGGCCCCGATCAGGATGACGGAAAAGGCCACCAACACAGCGCCGAGCAGCCCGGGACGCGAAGGTTGTGCGAAGCCACGCACGAGACCTCCGGCGAAGGACTCCTGGGTGTTGGTCGAAGGAGGTGCCAAGCGGAAGGGTTCCTAGCGGATATCCGGATTCGGGGAGAAGCTCTTTATCGCGAACGACCCTATCCACCTCCCCAAGGGCGCCGAACCACGCGCGCGAGCGTCATGGAATGCGCGAGTCCGCTCGCGCTTTTTGGACACGGATTCCACGGATGGGTGCGGATACGGACGTGGCGTTCCCGAGCCGTCTTGCCTCGCAATTGTGGAGGCCTTTTGACCGGGGAACATCGAGGCACCCGGGAGGCGGCCGGGCCCATTGGTCCGCCAGCCCGTTCTCCCCAGGACCCGGTTCCAGACCCTTCCCCATCGCGGATCCCCGGGAATCCGTGGAATCCGTGTCGAGTGACGCGCCGGTGACGGTTTCGCTTCCCTCGATCCGCCGCGATCCACACCGTTGCCACGGCGGAAGGCCCGACCCGTCCTTCCGCAACCGGATCGAATGAAAATCTCCCGCATCTTCGCCCACCGCGTCGAACTCCCCCTCCACGAAACCACCTACAAGTGGTCCGGCGGCAAG
>JAIXUV010000085.1 GCA_027483345.1 Verrucomicrobiales bacterium
CGCGCCGATCAGACGCGTTCCAGTTTCACCGGATAGGTCCGGCCGGAGGCGAATTGGGCCACGTACAGGCTCCCGTCTCCATCCACCACGGCGTCGTGCGGATGCCGGAACACCTCGCCCTCATGCGCCATCGGACGCAGCCGGCCGTCGTCGCCATACTCCGGCGCCGTCCCACCGACGTTCGAGACCACCCGCAGGTTCCGGTCGAGGACCGACACGAACCCGCGGCAGTCGCGGTCCTTCGGCCAGTTGTCGCCGAGGTGGGCCACGACGAAATGGTCGCCCGCACGACGGATCTGACGCGGATTGCCCCCCGGCAGGTCGACCTGGTCGAGCTTCCGTCCGGTCCGGTCCAACCGCAGGAGATGCTGCTGGTCGCTCATCGCGATCAGCAAGGAACCCTCCGGCGCGCCCACGGTGTCGAACATCCCGCCGTGCGGTCCCCAATGGACGATCCCGCCCTCGGCTCCGCCGAAGACCTTCCGGAGCGCGCCGTCGGGCCCGTACTCCAGGATGTGGTCCCGTCCGTAGCCATCGAGCACGTAGAACGTCCCGTCCGGCGCATGGAGCGTCCACGACGGCCGGTACTCGTCCGCCTTCGGATACTTGCCGGAGGCCTCGGGCCAATCCCATTCGTTCAGGATTTCCCCCGACGTCGTCGTCTTGAAGACCCGATGCCGGTTCAGGTCGGTGAGGTAGAGCACCTCCCGTCCCTGCTCGATCACGAGCGACATCCCATGGGCTCCTGGGAACTGCGTGCCCCACTTGTGCACGAGGCGTCCGCGGCGGTCGTACACGACCACGTTGTTGCGCACCTCGTTGGTGAAGAGGAGCACGTGGCCCTCGCGGTCGACGGCGAGTCCGTGGCCGTCGTTGACCGGAGTGGAGTCGCCGAGGTCCCCCCAGCCGGGAACGACGCGGTACCGGAAATCCCCCTGGCCCAGCAACGCCTTGGAGCCCGGCAGGATCGCCGGCGCCGCGACGGCGTTCCCCGAAGCGCAGGCGGCCGCGACCCAGGTGGAACCCTTCAGCAGGAACGTGCGGCGTGTGACCGGAGGCATGGTCCCGCGAGGATGGCCGACGCCTGCGGTTTGGGAACTTCGGAACTCCGGACGCCGGATCGCCCGGGTTTCCCCGGAAGATGCCTTCTGGGGCCATCCGTCCGCGAGGGCGGCGGGGTCGGGCGCGGCCCCAGTCCGGAAGGCTGGAGCCCGACGGCGGCAAATGGCCCCACGGCCCGCCCCTGCCGGGCTCCGACTCGCCACCGTCAGGGTGGCAACTGGCCACCGGTTGACGTCTTCCATCCCAAATCGGGTCAGTCGAACGGGTCACCGTTGCAAGGTAGTGCAGCCCCGAGAACGACAGGAACGGCCTCGCCTAAGCCCTACCCATGCATACAGAACCCACCTCCGATCCGATTCGGAAGCACGCCATCTGGCGGCGCCTTTCCGTCGTCCGAACCGCCCTGATCGCAACTTTGACCCTGCCGGTGCAGGCCATCGAATGGTACACGCCCAAGGCCGAGTACTCGGTCGCCCGCAACTGGAACGAGCGGATGCTCGAAGGCATCCGGATGGACACGCCGCATCCCCCGGGACAGGCGCGCAACCTCTTCAGCTTCTCGGTGTGCATGTATGACGCCTGGGCGGCCTTCGACACCAATGCCGTCGGGTTCGCCTACCGGGGAAAGCACTCGGTCCCGGACATCGAGGCCGCCCGGCGCGAGGCCATCAGCCATGCGGTCTACAGGATGATCGTCGAACGCCACGCCTACTCCCGCACCGCGACCAACCAGGTCGCCCGGAACCCCGAGTTCATGGCGCTGATGGGGTACGATCCGAACAACGAGAGCCGCGATCCATCGACACCCGCGGGCATCGGCAACCGGGTGTATGACGCCGTCTCGGCGTGGTTTCGCGACGACGGCTCCCGCCAGACCGCCGGAACTCCCTTCCCCACGGCGAATCCTCCCGTCGCCTATCCTGACTATCCGGTCGGACATCCCCGACGCTACGTCTTCGCGAATCCGCCGATGAACCCGTTCCTCCACGGCATCAACGACGGCACGAACAACACGGTCGTGGACGTGAACCTGTGGCAGCGCCTCATCGTGGCGGGATCCATCGACCAGAACGGCTTTCCCCAGAATCCCCTGCAGGGCTACCTGGGGGCGCAATGGCAATGGGTCCGGCCCTTCGCCCTGAGCCGGACCGACGAGGAGCGGCCCTGGATCGACCCCGGTCCACCGCCTTTCCTCGGCGGGGCAAGGGACGCGGAGTTCAAGGAGAACCTCGTGGCCGTCATCCGCGCCAGCAGCCAACTGACCACGGCCGACGGGGTGCAGGTGGACCTCTCCCCGAATGCGATCGGCAACAACACGCTTGCGGCCAACGATGGCCATGGCTACACGGTCAACCCGGTCACCGGACAGCCATACGCACCGAACATCGTGCTCCGGGGCGACTACACCCGCGCGCTCACCGAGTATTGGGCGGACGGACCGTCGTCCGAGACGCCGCCGGGACACTGGAACACGATCGCAAACCGGGTGTCGGACCAGATGTCCATCCATCGGATCGCCGGAACCGGCCCGGAGGTCAGCCGGCTCGAGTGGGATGTGAAGCTCTACTTCACGTTGAACGCCTCCCTGTTCGACGCCGGATGCGCCGCCTGGAGCGTGAAACGCTACTACAACGGCTGGCGGCCCCTCACGCCGATCCGCTACTGCGGCGGCCTCGGACAATGCAGCGATCCGCGGCGGCCTTCCTACCACACGAACGGACTGCCGCTCGTGGACGGACTGATCGAGTTGGTCACCGACGAAACCGTGGCGTCCGGCCGTCACGCGGGCCTGACTCCGGGCAAGATCGCCCTGCTCTCCTGGCCGGGCCAGCCGGAGGATCCGGCCAACGAGACCAGCGGCGTTCGGTGGCTGCATGCCGAGGATTGGATGACCTACCAGAAGAAGACGTTCGTGACGCCCGGCTTCCCCGGCTACGTTTCCGGGCATAGCACGTTCAGCCGCGCCGCGGCCGAAGCCATGACCGGCTTCACGGGTTCTCGCTGGTTCCCGAACGGACTGGGCTCAACGACCATCTCCAAGCTGGTCAACGAAAACGGCCCATCGGCACCGGTGGTCCTCCAATACGCCTCCTACTTCGACGCGGCGGACCAGGTCGGACTTTCCCGGATCTGGGGCGGAATCCATCCGCCGGCAGACGACATCGCCGGACGCCTGGTGGGGGCGGAATCGGGGCGCCGGTCGCTGGCCCTCGCCTTGAAGTTCTTCGACGGCAGCGTGGCGAACTCCTCCAGCACCCTCGCCATCCGCCGTGCCGACGACGGCAAGGTCGAGGTCCGCCACGATGCGGTTCGAAGCCTCTACTACCGGCTCGAGAGCGCCGAAGCCCTCACCGGACCCTTCACGGCAGGCCCTTCACAGCTCGCGCTCGAGGCCTCGTTGTCCACCACCAACCTGCCTTCGGCATCCGCACGGTTCTACCGCGTGAGTTCGTCGTTGGTGCCTTGATGAACCACCAATTGGGCGTGAAGGTGCCGATCATGGATTCCCGCCGCCAAGGCGCCTTCACGCTCATCGAGCTGCTGGTGGTGATCGCGATCATCGCGATTCTCGCCGGCATGCTGCTCCCGGCGCTGGGCAAGGCGAAGAGCCGTGCCCAGCGCGTCGCCTGCATGAACAACCTGCGGCAGGTGGGCCTCTCCCTGCGGCTTTGGGCCGACAACAACGACGGCAAGTTTCCCTGGAAGATCGACCAGGCCAACGGCGGCAGCCGGCCCAACGGATCCGACAACGCCCGGGTGAACTTCCAGCTCACCCTCGTCTCCAACGAGCTCGCCTCCACCAAGATCCTCCTTTGCCCGAGCGATGTCCGGAAGACGCCAGCCACGAACTTCGCGTCGCTCCGGATGACCAACATCAGCTACGCGCTGTGCGTCGAGGCGGACGATTCGCGGGCCCGTGTCCCGCTCGCCACGGAACGCTCCCTCAGCGGCTTCGATGTCACCGGGCTCTCGGACAACATCAACTGCTTCATCCTGTCCTCGCCCGACACCGCCGCGAGGACGGCGCGGTGGCGCAACGGGGTCTGCCACGGGGCGAACGTCGGCCTGATGCTCCTGGGCGATGGCTCCGCCTCGCAGTTGAACGACAGTCGGCTGGTGCAGACGCTGACGGGCCTGGATCCGGTCGCGGAAACCGATGGCGGGAACCTGCAGTTCTTCTTCCCCTAGGCCGGATGCGGGTGGCGGCGGTCCTCGCCACTCAACGTTCAACGGTGGGGTCGATGGGCTCCCAGACGGGAGGGTGGAGTCGGCCGATCAAACGCAGCCCTTCGAGAATCCAGCATTTACGAGGACTTCCCGCCATTGCCTTTCTCACCATGAACCTGCCCGCCGCCTCCGCGACCTTTTGGGGCGGCTTCGCCACGAACCCCTTATCGCGCCTGCCGAAATGGACTTGGGTTGGAATGTGACTTGGACGAATCCCTCAGGAACGCACCCCAAATGAAGACCGCCACCAACATGCTGGTCCGCCTCTTCGGCGTTGTCACCATCGCCGGTTTCAGCGGCTGTACTCCGGCCGAGGACTCCGTTCGTTCCGGACAGGCGGGCAAACCTTGTGTGATCCAGTTCCGAAGGGACGCGCTCGGCGCCGCCGCCAGCCTTCCGATCTCGCCGCTGGTCCAAGGCATCAATGGCGCGTCCACCTCGGTCTCGGGCACCTACCAAGGTGAAAGCGGCGACTGGATCAGCGTGCGGGTGGACACCGGAACGGTCTGGATCGCGAGGAGTTCGATCCTCCTGATCGAATTCAAGTGACCGATCAGGCCTTCCAGAACGGGCGCAATTCCGCACGGATCGGCGGGCGACAAACCTTGCCGGACTTCCCGGGAACGGGAGACGGCATCGGGCATCCCGGGAACCGGACCGGCTTCAAGCGGGGAAAACCGTTGCCACCCGACCGCCGAGCCCCGACTCTGAACCTCGGAAACGGGACGTAGCTCAGCCTGGTAGAGCACTTGGTTTGGGACCAAGACGTCGCAGGTTCAAATCCTGTCGTCCCGACCATTTTTGCTCCGTGAATCGGAAGTCCCGGTCCGATGTCCTGTCGTCTCTTCTGTCGTCCGGAAAGGCGCTGTTCCGGCCCCCGACTCCGGCACTTGCTGCTTCACTTCCCGGCGGTTTCGCCCCGTGATCTCAGGTCATGCGGCATGTTCAACGCCCACTCCACGCCCCCTTGGAACGCCGGGGTTTCACGCTGATCGAACTGCTCGTGGTGATCGCCATCATCGCGATCCTCGCCGGAATGCTCCTGCCCGCCCTAGGCAAGGCCAAGTCGAAGGCCGCCTCGATCAAGTGCATCAGCAACACCAAGCAGCTCCAGCTCTCGACGTTCCTCTACATGTTGGACAACGGGAAGTCGCTGGCCTACTCGCTGCCCGGCGCCGGCGGCAACGACCTGTGGATGAGCCTGCTCGCCACCAACTACGCCGCGGTCAACGGCGCCCGCATCTGTCCCACCGCCCCCGAGCTGACCACCGCACGCCGCGCCTCCCTCGGCGTCGCCACCGAAGGCTCCGGCACCGTCAACGCCGCCTGGATCTGGAACTTCGGCACCATCCGATTCCAGGGCAGCTACGCCCTCAACGGCTGGTTCTACGAATGGAACCAGGCCCACCTCACCGGCCAGCTGCCCCAGGGGAACTTCTTCCGCAAGGACACGGACACCATCACGCCCTCCGAGACCCCGGTGATCGGCGATTCGGTCTGGGTGGACGGCTGGCCGGTGGTGGCCGACCGTCCGTCTTCCAGTCTCTGGGGCGGCGACTACTCCTCGAGCTCGATGGGCCGGTTCACCATCTCCCGCCATGGCAGCGCCTCGCAGCCGACCCGCGGCAGCCGCTTCAACGTGGCCGACAAGATGCCCGGAGCCATCAACATCGCCATGGCCGACGGCCATGCGGAGTCGGTCCAGCTGGAACGCCTCTGGAACCTCTCCTGGCACAAGACCTGGGAGATCCCCGCACGCCGCCCCGGTCGCACCGGCAACTGAGCCGAAGACGACGGAGGGACGGGGATTCCCGATTCGTGATTCGTGATTCCCGATTTCCGGC
>JAIXUV010000348.1 GCA_027483345.1 Verrucomicrobiales bacterium
GTCGGCGCCGCCTTGGGCGGGATCCTGGAACGGGGCCGCGCTCTGGTGGACGGTCGCCTGCGGGAGGTTGTGCAGGAACTGCTCGAAGGCCATCAGGCTCGACGCGCTGCGGAAGATGTTGTGACAGATCTCCGTCTTGATGTTGACCATCAGCTCGTCGAAGAGCTTGAAGGCCTCGGCCTTGTACTCGATCAGCGGATCCCGCTGGCCGTAGGCACGGAGGCCGATCGAGTTGCGGAGGGAATCCATCCCGTAGAGATGCTCCTGCCAGAGGCGGTCGATCGCATCGAGAATGGTGTAGCGCTCGATGTTGGCCAAGGCGTCGGCCTTCTCGAAGCTGATCTTCAGCTCGTAGGCCTCGCGGACCGACCGGGACAGGAAGTTCAACGCCGAGAACTGCGCCTCGCTCAGCCCGTCGAACAAGGACCCGGACACCGGGAGCGTCTTGCCGTCGCGTGCCGCCTTCACGATCTCCTCCTCGGGCAGGCCCAACGGGAAGTTCAGGTTAACCCAGTCAGCCAGGCCGCGGACGTTCCACTCGGCCACGTCGGCATCCCGGCGGGTGAACTGCTCGACCTTCTGGAGGACGACCTCCTCCATGATGTCCATGAGCCGGTCGCGGACGTCGTCGGAATGGATGATCTCGTTGCGGAAGCCGTACACGACCTCGCGCTGCTTGTTCATCACGTCGTCGTACTCGAGCGTGCGCTTGCGCTGCTGGTAGTGGTGGCCTTCGACCCGCTTCTGGGCGGTCTCGATCGAGCGGTTGAGCAGCGGGTGCTCCAGCTCCTGGCCCTCCTCGAGGCCCATCCGTTCCATGACCTTGGTGATGCGCTCCGAACCGAAGAGACGCATGAGGTCGTCCTCGAGCGAGATGAAGAAGTGGGAGGAACCGGGATCGCCCTGACGGGAGCAGCGGCCGCGGAGCTGTCGGTCGATGCGGCGCGACTCGTGGCGCTCGGTGCAGAGGACGTGGAGGCCGCCGATCTCGGAGACCCCGGGGCCCAGTTTGATGTCGGTGCCGCGGCCGGCCATGTTGGTGGCGATGGTAACGGCGCCCATCTGGCCCGCACGGGTCACGATCTCGGCTTCCTGCTCGTGGTACTTCGCGTTGAGCACCGCGTGGACGATGCCTTCCTTCTTCAGCTGGCGGCTGAGCGCCTCGCTGCTCTCGACGGAGATCGTGCCGACGAGGATCGGGCGGCCCTCGGCGTGCAGCTTGCGGATCTCCTGGACCACCGCGTTGAACTTCTCGCGACGGGTCTTGTAGACGGTGTCGTTGGAGTCTTTGCGGATGTTGGGCCGGTTCGTCGGGATGGTGAGGACGCCGAGCTTGTAGATGTCGAAGAACTCCTGGGCCTCGGTCTCCGCGGTACCGGTCATGCCGGCCAGCTTGGTGTAGAGACGGAAGTAGTTCTGGATCGTGATCGTGGCGAGGGTCTGCGTCTCGCGCTCGATCTGGACGCCTTCCTTGGCTTCGACGGCCTGGTGCAATCCCTCGGACCAACGGCGCCCGGTCATCAGTCGGCCGGTGTGTTCGTCGACGATGATGACCTTGTTGTCCTGCACCACGTACTGGACGTCGCGCTCATAGAGGCAGTAGGCCTTGAGCAGCTGGCTGAGCGCGTGGATGACACCGGCCTTCTCCTCGAACTCGGCCTGCAGCTTGGCCTTGGCCTCGAGCCGGGCCTTGGGATCGGCCTCGGTGGAGGTGTCGATCTGGTGGTACAGGGTCGGAAGGTCGGGAAGGACGAAGGCGTCGGGATCGCTCGGTCGGATGTAGGAACGGCCCTTCTCGGTCAGGTCGGCTTCGTGCGACTTTTCCTCGATGGCGAAGAACAGCTCCTCCTTCTGGGCGTAGAGTTCCTTCTTGGACTGGTCGGTCAGCAACATCGCCTCGTACTTCAGCACGAGCTGCTGGTTGCGGGGCTCCTCGAAGAGCCGCATGAGGCCCTCGGAACGCGGTTGGCCGAGCTTCACCCGGTACAGCAACATGCCGATCTGCTGTTCCAGTTCCGCGGCGTTCTTCGGGGCCGCACCGCCGTCGGGCCGCAACTGGGCGATCAGACCCTCGGACTCACGAAGGAGTCGGTTGCAGAGATCGGACTGGGCGCGCACCAACCGCTCCACGTCGGGACGGAACTCGACGAACTTCTGGTCCATTGAAACCACCGCGGGACCGGAAATGATCAGCGGTGTCCGCGCCTCGTCGATCAGGATCGAGTCGACCTCGTCCACGATGGCGAAGTAGTGGCCGCGCTGGACCTGCTCCTCCTTGCGGGTGGCCATGCCGTTGTCGCGGAGGTAGTCGAACCCGAACTCCGCGTTGGTGCCGTAGGTGATGTCGCACTGGTACATCGCCCGACGGACCGCGGGCGGCTGGTCATGGAGGATGCAGCCGACCGTGAGGCCCAGGTAGCGGTAGAGGTGCCCCATCCAGTCGGAGTCGCGGGCGGCCAGGTAGTCGTTGACCGTCACCACATGCACCCCGCGGCCACTGAGGGCGTTCAGGTACACCGGAAGCGTTCCAACGAGCGTCTTGCCCTCGCCGGTCGCCATTTCCGCGATGCGGCCGGAATGCAAGGCCAAGCCACCGATCAGCTGCACGTCGAAGTGGACCATCTCCCAGCGGAGCCGGTGTCCACGGACCTCGGCCTCGGTGCCGCAGAGACGCCGGGCGGCGTTCTTCACGACGGCAAACGCCTCGGGGGCGATGGCCTCCAGTTCACGGTGAAGCTCGGCGGCGTCGGTGATCCCGGCGAGACGCTCCTTCCAGGCGGCAGTCTTCTCCCGGAGCACCGATTCCGGCTGGCTTTGAAGCTCCTGCTCGATCTGGTTGATCCGTGCGACCAGGGGACGGAGGCGCTTGACCTCACGGTCGTTCCGGGAGCCGAAAATTTTGCGGAAAATCAAACCGATCATGCGTACAGCGTTTTGAAGGCGGCGCGCAAGCTAGGGAACCCCCGGGGGGGCGTCAAAGGCTTTGACCGGGCACCTGACGGGATCAGGCGCCGGCGAGCAGTCCCAAAAGGGCCAACTGGAGCAGCACCGCCGCGACCAGCATCGACCAGAGCAGACGCTCGGGACCCTGCAGGCCGGGTTGACAGGCGGGCGCAAGACGGAACTCCAAGGTGACAGAGCCCAACACGATGCGGTCCCCGGACCGGAGGACGGCGTCGCGAACCGGTTTGGAATCGACGGAGACGGCCCCTTCACCCACCGCCGTCAGGTGTAGGCGTCCGTCCTCGGCGCACGCGATGCGCGCATGGGATTCCCAAACACCGGGCTCGGAGAGACAAAGTCCGGAGGAAGGGGACCTGCCGATGCTCAACGGAGGGCGGGCCGAGACCGATTCACCCTTGCGGTTTCCAGAGAGAAGCCGCAACTCGATCATCAGAGGATCTTGCGGGGAACGTGGATCCGGTCACCAGGAAACAGCGGGAGGTCGAGGTTCGGCTTCCGGACGGCGGCCTTGCAGTCGACGGTGAGCTGCTGCCCGTTGAGACGGGTGACCTGCACTTCGGTGCGGTCCGCCCATTCGGTGAAGCCGCCCGCGCGGTTGATCGCCTTCAAGACCGTCATCCCGCCCTCGAACTGGAACGAACCGGTGTTCCGGACGTCCCCACCGACGGAGACCGACCGACCGAAAACCTGAACCGTCACCGTCAGGCGACCCGGACGGAAGACCTGCTTCTTCTCGGTGAAGATCTGGGTGATCTCCTGTGCAATGTCCTCGGTTTTTCGGCCAGCAACCTGAATGCGTTCACCCATGTGGATGGTGATCGTACCACTCTCCGGGACGGTCGTCTCGGTGGGAGGGATGGGAGCCGGGGCATCCATCACAACGCGGATCTGGTCCCCCACGTAGACCTTGTCGATGCTGATGAGATTGGTCGGAGCCGCCGCGGTCGCATTCGGGCGGGAACCGGAGACGGGCGTCTCGCAACCGGTCGCCAAGAACAGGGCGGACACGGCTCCGAGGACACGGAGGAGACAAACGGAACGGCAGCTCATTTCGGGAACTCTGTGGGGTGCGCTCTGGACGGCCAATCAGTATTTCTTCTCGGAATCGGCGGCCGGCTTCTTCGCCTCGGCACGCTTGGAGGCCTTGGCCTCGGAGGACGGCTTGCTGTCCTCGTTCTTCGAGTAGTAGTCGTAGTAGTAACCGCTGTAGTAGTAGTAGTAGCTGTCCTGGCTGATGTTGATGTTGTTCAACACGACACCCAGCAGACGTCCACCCACCTTCTCGACCATCTGCTTGGCGCGGATGGTCATCTGCTGCGGGTACTTGCGGTACTGAACGACGAGGAACGCCATGTCGACCTCGCTGGCCAGAATCGAGGCGTCGCTGACACCCATGATCGGCGGCGAATCGAAGAAGACGAAGTCGTACCGGCTCTTGGCCTCGGCGATGAACTCCTTCATGCGTGCCGAGTTCAGGATGCCGATCGAACTGCTTGGAAGCTTGCCGGAAGGCAGGAAATCCAAGGAGGGAACCGGGGTCGTCTGGATGACCTCCTCGAGCTTGTTCTGCCCCAGCAGGTAGTTGGTCAGACCCAAGTTGTTGGCGACATTCAGGATCTTGTGGAGGCTCGGACGACGAAGGTCGGAATCGACGATTAGAACCCGGCTTCCGTTCTGAGCGAACACGGTGGCCAGGTTGAAAATCGTGGTGGATTTGCCTTCGCCAGCGCCACCGGAAACGACCGTGGCGGTGCGCCAATTCGGGTCCTTGCGCGAGAAGAGAAGATTCGTTCGCAACACCCGATAGGCTTCCGCATGCGGACTGTCGGGGCCCTCCGACATAAGGCTTCCGACGTTCTGTGGGATGACGCCCAGAACCGGTGCCTGCAAAGCCTGCTCGACGTCGTCGATGGTCTTCACCGACGTATCGAGGTACTCGATGAAGAACGCGAGACCCACGCCGAGGACGAGGCCGAACACCACACCGGCGGCGATGTTGACGACCTTCTTCGGTTTGACCGGGTTGGTTCCGGGAAGGGCCTCATTGATGACCTCCACCGGGGAATTGTTTCCGAGATCGCGATCGATGTCCTCTTGGGCGACACGGATCTTGATGCCGTCACGAATGCGTTTGGCGCTTTCGAACTCGTTCTTGGCCACGATGTAGGGCCGGAACCGCTGAGCATCCTGCGAATTCTTGGCGATCGCATCACTGAGGAAGGTCTTCTGGTTCTCCATGGCCGCCTTGTCGGCTTCCAGGGTGGACTTCATGCCATCTAGGATTCCCCGGATCGTCGATTCCAGCTGCTCTTCAAGCTTGGTAACCTGAATGTTCCACTTCAGGACCTCAGGATGGTCGGCACCAAAATCGGGATTCAGGCTGGCCTTCTGACGAACGGCGAAATTCAACTGACCGATCAGCGTGTTGAGCTCGGCCGTGGAATTGGCGACCACGAGGGCATTTCGAAGGCTATCGCCCTTGAGTTGGGCCAACTGCTCCAGCAGGCGGCTATTGCGGGTTACCCGGGTCTGGTATTCTTGGATCACCGATTGGAGGCGCATGACCTCCTGCGCCGACAGACCCTGAACTTGGCCGGTTTCCGCGATTTCTTCGGGAACCTTCAGGTCGATACGAAGCTTGTCCACCAACTCCCGGGCCTTGGCCACGTCCATCTCGTAGCCCGCCAACTTGTTTGTCAACGCCACCCAAGCCTGATCGCTCCGGCCGGAACGACCCTCGGTGCGGTACTTGCGGTAGACGTCGGCGATCTTGTTGGCGACCTGGGCCGCCAGTTCACGATCCTCGTTGAATGCCGTGATCTCGATGATGGCCGTGTTCTTGTATTGGGTGATATCCAACTCCCGGGACAAGGCCTCATAGGCGTCCAGGATCGGAATCTCGGTGTTCAGCTTCTCACGCTGGGCGTAACGCTGACCCAGCTTCAGCTCGCGGATCACCTGATACAGGATCTTGGGCGAACGGATGACCTGAAACTCGGTCTGGAGGAAGTACTGGTCGAAAGCTGGATTCATCGACGAGCCGCCGGAAAGCAGCTGCGTCAATGGAGAGTCCTTTTCCACCTTCATCCGCGCGGTCGACGCGAACGTCTCCGGCTGGAAGTGGGTGATGACAGAGACCGTGATGACCACCAGAAGGAACACGGCCAAGATCACTGCCTTTCGGATCCGGATGATCCGCCAGTAATCCAGGAAGTGCAGCTTCGAGTCGCTGACCTGGGGTGCTTTCGTGACTTCCATGGGCAAAAAAAAGGAGGCTAGAATGTTTGTTCCAGCCTCCTACAACAGAGTTGGATGACCTCAGTAGGTGAA